>DATJMU010000113.1:0-90168 GCA_035508555.1 Occallatibacter sp.
GGATGGGTCCACGGAGAGCTCAAACGGCCGGCCGCGATGGCGCCTCGTCCGCGAACCCCGGCGCGAAGAAGCGCTTTGGCGATGCGGTGGACGATGAGATCGGGATAGCGGCGAATGGGCGAGGTAAAGTGCGTGTAAGTCGGTGCGGCCAGTGCGAAGTGCCCCTCGTTGATCTCGGAGTACCGCGCCTGCTGCAGCGAACGCAGCATGAGATAGCTGAGAATACGCTCTTCGGGTTTGCCCTCGATGCGCTCGGCCAGCCTCTGGTACATCCGCGGCGTCACGGCCATCTCCTCGGCGATCTCGTGCTGGCGCGGAGCGCGGCCCCGGCCATACGATTCCCGCCGCTCGCCTCGCGTCTGGATCCGCTTCACCGGCAGCGCACCGAGACCGAGCGAGTAACCGAAACTGGCAGCCAGCTCCTCGAACTGCACCACACGCCGCGGCTCTGGCTTCTCGTGGATGCGATAAAGCGACGGCACGCCGAGGTCTTCAAGCCAGGTGGCCACGCACTCGTTGGCGGCCAGCATAAACTCCTCGATGAGCCGGTTGGCCCAGGTGCGCTCGGCGCGGGTTACGCCGCGCATCGCACCATGCTTGTCGAACTCGATGACGGGCTCCGGCAGGTCGAAGTCGATGCTACCCCGCTCCTCGCGGCGCTTGTTCATGAGCATGGCCAGCTTGCGCATCAGCTCGAACCGAGGGGTGAGATCGGGATAAGCCGCTCTCACCACCTCGTCGCCCTCGAGGATAGCGTGCACCTTGGTGTAGGTCATCCGTGCCGCCGAGCGGATGACGCCCTCGACGATTTCGTAGCTCTCGATGTTGCCGGCAGCGTCAAGCCGTATAAGACAGCTCAGGACGAGGCGGTCTTCGCCCGGCCGCAGACTGCAGATGTCCGTCGACAGCTCCTGCGGCAGCATGGGGATGGCGCGGTCGGGGAAGTAGACGCTGGTGCCGCGCAGCCGCGCCTCGATGTCGAGGTCGGTGCCGGCGCGTACGTACTGAGCGACGTCGGCGATGTGAACCTGCAGCTCATAGCCTCCATCGGAGCGTTCGGTGACGAGAACCGCATCGTCAAAATCGCGGGCGGTCTCGCCGTCGATGGTGACGATGGGCAAAGAGCGGAAATCGCGGCGCTTCGCGGCCTCGGCGGGATCGAGATGAGCCACGGCGCGAGCCTCGGCGAGCACCTTGTCCGGAAAGACGCGCGGAAGCTGGTGCTTGCGGATCATCATCTCGACATCGACGCCGAAGCCGTCGGGCGAGCCAAGAACCTCAAGGACGCGGCCGACCGGTGGCCGCGTGGGCGTGGGCCAGCTCGTGATCTCGACATCCACGACCAAGCCATCGAGATCGATGTCGCCATCGTCGTGCAGTGTGGCCGCCATTGCCTCAGCGCCGAGCACACGGTGGGGTGTTGCAGATTCGGCCGCCGCCGGGATCTCCTGCCCGAACGGAATCAGAATGGGCTGCGTCATGCGCTCGTCGAAGGGCACCACCGAGTGGGCAGTCGCGTTCCTGGAGTTTGCGTAGTGAAACACCCCGACGACCGTGGGATTGCGCCGTTCGAGGACCCGGACAATCCGGCCCAGCGTGCGGCCGTCGCCGCGGCCTGGTTCGAGCTCGACAAGGACCTGATCGCCCTGCATCGCGCCGTTGATCTCGCCGGGCGGGATGAAGACATCTTCCCGGGGCACAGACACCCCCGCCTCGCGGTTGGGCCGGACAAAGCCGTAACCGTCGCGATGCAGGTCGAGGCGCCCGGCCGTCAGGCGATCGGACGTGGCGCCCCGGCCCGCCGCGGAGGGTATGCCCCAGGATTCGCGGTCAAGCTTCAGGAGGGCGCCGCGCGCCGTCAGGCGGGCCAGCTGTTCCAGAAGCAGGCGGCGCTCACGTCCCCCCCCCAGGCCGAGCTCGCGAACAAGTTGTTTGTACCCGGCTTTGGCGCCAGAAGAACGGGCGATGCGCGCCATCAGTTCGCGATCGGTCATATGTTAAGAGTAGGGGATCGGCGGCGTGCAAAGGGGCGGAAAACGGTAGTATCGTAACAGGTGATTACCGGATTGATCCGGGTTGGCCAGTGTTTCGTTGAACGGCAGCGCATCGTCATAGAATGATGGCAACGGTGCAATTCTTCTCAAGACCGCGTTGGATTTGAAATCAATGAATGGCCAGCGGCGGGAGTGCTGAACAAGCGCCCTCCTCGGTCCATGCTTCCGAGGGAACCGAGCAAGTGCCCTTGCCTTGGAAATCCCCCCGTCCGCAAAGGACAGAAAAGGAAAAGTATCTTGAGCGCAATGTGGAAACCAAGTCAGAGTGGCCAAAGTGGATCGACCAGTGCCAACATGCCGCCGGAACCCGCACGCCCGGCACCAGCCAGCCCGGCGGTGGAGGCACCCAGCCGCCCGGCGCCAGCCACGGCTGGCACGGCCGATCAGGCCACGATCAGTAAGGGCCTGTCCATCAAGGGTGAGATCACCGGTACGGAGTCGCTGTATATCGACGGCAAGGTCGAGGGCAGCGTCAGCCTGGCGGGCAACCGCGTCACAGTGGGCCGCAACGGGCAGGTCGCGGCAAACGTGACCGCACGCGAAGTCGTTATCCTAGGCAAGATCCGTGGCAACGTGACCGCCTCCGACCGCGTCGACATCCGTGCCGAAGGGGCGCTGTCGGGCGATGTGACGGCCGCGCGTATCAGCATCGAGGACGGCGCGTACTTCAAGGGCGGCATCGACATCCGGAAGGCGGAAGTGGCCAAGCCGGTAGCGGCGGCGAGCGCCAATTCGGCAGCGCCCGCGGCTGAAGCGGCGAAGCCTGCTTACACTTCGTAGAAACCGTACCTTTCGGGCGAAAACAAAGGCGCTGCTGCGCTTCAGCAGCGCCTTTGCAGTTGGGGAACCGGCGCGCGCGTTTGCGGCCAGGTGGAGCGTCCGGCTGGAGACGAATGCCGGTGCCAGCAGAGAAGGGCGGGAGCGCGTCAGGCCAGACGCAGACGGCGCATCGCGACCCTCGGCAGAGCGGAGCCGGTTTTTTCCAGGGTCCACTTTGCGGCCAAAACCCAGATCCCGCTGCCGATCAACACCATGGCAAGATCGCAGAGCAGACGGTGGGATGCGAGAGGCGCATGCGGAAGGCGCGCGAAAAGAGCGCGCAGAGCCCAGACCGCCATCCATACCGCGGCGCCGCATGTAAGCGCGGCCAGAAGGCAGCGCCCCATCTCGATGAAGTCAAGGCTGGCCAGGGAGACCATGCGGTGCCTGTGCAGCAGTACGGCGATAGTCAGAACCTGCATTGCAATGCCGAGGTCCGAGGCGATCGCCAGTCCCATGACCCCTACGTGGTAATAGAGCGTGTCATAGACCGGCAGGGAGACCAGGGTGACAATTGTGCCTGCGACCATCGGCACCAGAGTGTTGCCCGCCGCATAGAATGCACGCGCGTAGATCGCCTGTGCCGACCAGAGAAATATCGAAAACGAAAATACTGCAAAGTAGGCGGTGCACTCCCGACCGTTTGTGACCGTGAAGTGACCACCGACAAATACCAGATCGATAGCGGGGCCGCCGACGGCGATCATGGCTGAGGCGGCGAGCAGGCCGAGAGACGCGACGCGCGAAACGGAGTCGGCGACGCCCGTGGCGAACTCATAGCGGCGGTTCTGGGTCCACAGGCTGGCAAAGAAAGGCATCGAGGCCGCGCCCGCCGCCTGCGCAAGCATCGCCATGGGCGCGGTGAAAAAGGCTTTGGCATAAGTCATCAGCGAGACCGCGCCGCTGGTCATCGAAGCAAAGTGGCCGATGATCCAGTTATCGGCGGTGACTAGGGTTACCCCGGCCATCAGGGGCAGTGAGATGCGTACCCACTCGTGCAGTCCTTCGTCGTGCCAGTCGAGGACAAAGCGATAGCGGGTCCCGGCGCGTCGCGCGAAGAACCAGTTGAGCAGGAACGGGCCGAACAGTGCGCCGGCGACGGAGCCGAGCGCCAGCGACGAGACGCCGATGCGTTTGACGAGCAGCAATCCGGCCACGATCGGCCCCGCGCCGTAGATCAGCGGTGCGACGGCCTGCACGCTGAACTGCTTGCGCACCAGCAGGACCGCCCCAAAGACTCCGCCGGCTAGAAAGAACAACTGCGCCGGCAGCAGAATGCGTGTAAGCGCCGTGCAGAGCGCGGCCTTCTGCGGGTCGAAGCCGCTAAACCACCAGTGAATGTACCAGGGTGCGAAGATCTCCGCTAGAAGAATCGCCGCTCCGAGCACGAGATACATCGTCGAAAGAATCACCGAAAGCGAACGGTCGCCCTCGGCGTCGCGGCCCGTCTCCCGGTATCGCGTCAGGATCGTGATAAAGCTGACGGAAGCCGTTCCGCCTACCAGGAAATACGAGATCTTGTCGGGAAGCACGAAAGCCGCATTCAGCGCGTCGGCCTGCATGCCGCTGCCGAACAGCCACATGATGTACTTGAACCGCGCCAGCCCGATCACTCGCGACAGCAGCGTGGAGGCCATCAGGATGATGGTTGCCGAAAACACGCTGTGGCTGTGGGAGGGGTGCAGCAGGCCGACGATGCGCGTCCACCGGGATTCGGCGCGCGCCGGGGGTTGAGTTGAGGACGAGCCAGCCACTTCAGTCGATTTTATAGGCGATGGCAATCGCTGGGCGCCTTTGCACGCCGCGTATGCTGGAACCATGAAGATCTTTGCCGGGGTTGCTGCATTGCTTCTGGGCGCCGCAGGCGCGGCGCAGACCATTCACGGACGCGGGGGCATCCGCTTGCCCCCACCGCCCGAGGCCCGGAGGATTCCCATCACCGACGACTACTTCGGGACCAAGATCACCGACGATTACCGGTGGCTCGAAGACGCGAAGAGCCCCGAGACGCAGGCGTTCATCCATGACGAAAACACTTACACCGATCGCTACATGCAGCAGGCGCGCATTCGGCCTGAGATCGGCAACGACCTGCTGGGGCTCGTACAGGTATCGTCTTGGACCCTGCCGTTTCTGCGGGGGGACGAATACTTCTTTACCAAGCGGCTGGCCGGCGAAGGCCAGGCCTCGATCTATGTCCGCAAGGGCTGGACCGGCAGGGACAAGCGTCTGGTGGACCCGGCGCAACTGAGCCGCGACCCAAATACCTCCGTAGAGCTGATGGCCGTCTCGCCGAATGGGGAGCTCTTGGCCTACGGTGTGCGCGAGGGGGGCGCGGACGAGACGGCCGTCCATATCCTCGACGTGAAGACGGGCAAGACCTTTCCCGACAGGATCGCGAGCGCGGTGCACTGGTCCGTGAGTTTTTCGCCCGACGGCACGGGGATCTACTACACGGTGACCGACAAAAGGGGTTCACGCCTGTACCTGCACAAGCTGGGTGCGTTTACCGAGGAGCAGGACGAACTGGTCTTCGGGAATGAGTTCCGTGGCGAGGATCTGGGACCGAACGACCTGCTTTTCGCGACCGTCACCGACGATGGGCATTACCTCGTGGTGGAAGTCGACCATGGTGTGCCGGCCAGGCGCGCGGACATAGTCTTCCGCGACCTCAGAAAGCCCCGCTCCTACTTCGAAGTGCTCACCTGGGGCATCGACTCGCGGTTTAAGGCCATTGAGGACGGAGGTGCGTGGTATGTGCTGACGGACTACAAGGCGCCCAACGGCTGCATCTACCGCGCCGACCCGGGGATCATGCCGGAGGCGTGGACGACGATTATCCCTGAGGGACCCGACCCCCTCGAGGATTTCTCCATTGTGGGCGGAAAGATGTACGTGGAGCGGCTCAACGACGTGAAGCCGGAGACCGCCATCTACTCGCTCGCCGGCAAACAACTGGGGACGGTCGATTTCGACGGCATCGGCACCGTTTCGACAGTGCAGGGGCGCACGTCCGACCGCTTTGGGTTCGTGAGCTTCGAGTCGTTCATCGTGCCACCAACGTTCTATCGGCTCGACACGATGACTGGCAAGCGCGAGCTGTTCGCCCAGACCAGGACCATCTTCGACTCGAGCCAGTACGAGCTCAAGCAGGTGTTTTACAAGTCGAAGGACGGAACGCGCATTCCCATGTTCATCGCCGGCAAGAAGGGACTGAAGCAGGATGGGACAGAGCGGCTGCTGATGACCGGCTACGGCGGGTTCGACGTGAGCGAGACGCCGGAGTGGGACCCGATGTTTGCCTGGTGGATGGCGCAGGGCGGCTGGTTTGCGCTGCCCAACCTCCGGGGCGGGGGCGAGTACGGAGAAAAGTGGCACCGGGCCGGGATGTTCGCCAACAAACAGAATGTCTTCGACGACTTCTACGCGGCTGCGAAGTACCTCATCTCGAACAAGTACACCTCGCCAGTACACTTCGCAATCTACGGAAGGTCGAACGGCGGTCTTCTGATGGGCGCGGCGATCACGCAGCAGCCCGATCTCTTCTCGGCTGTGGTGTGCGGCTATCCACTGCTCGATATGCTGCGCTACCAGAAGTTCGAGCAGGGACCACACTGGGTCACAGAGTACGGCTCTTCGGATAACGAAGTGCAGTTCGAGTATCTGGTCAAATACTCCCCCTACCAGAACGTGAAGGCGGGTACGGCATACCCGGCGGTGTTGTTTTTCACCGGCAGCGATGACACGCGCGTGGACCCGCTCCATGCGCGGAAGATGACGGCGCTTCTGCAGGCGTCCTCGTCAAGCGGCCGGCCGATTCTGCTGCACTACGGCATGGCGGGCGGGCATTCGGCCGGAGTGGATGTCGAGCAGCAGGTTCAGGACGACACCGACATGCTTACCTTTCTTTGGACCGAAACGGGCCAGCCCGCGGCGCAGAGGTGATTCAATCCGTTACATGTGCCGCACCCGCAGTAACGGAAGAGCATGTCCCTGCGTAACTCAAGCGCCAAAGCGTTGAACCGATAAGAGAGATACGGACAGTCTGCGGCGAGCCCGAAGCATCTCCGACTGCGGATCTACATGCCGGCCTTGACGCGGCCCTGATGTGAGCCCCAGGGGGTAGCTGCGATCTTGCCGGCGGGGGCTCATAGCGGCGTACACGAAAACCACCGCGATCGGCGGGAGGACGTGGAGCGAAGATGCCACAGGTGGCGATGGAGACCGAAAACGCTGGGATGGCGCAGGAAGAGGCAAGGCTGGCTGCGCTGACGTCGACCGAGATTCTCGACACAGAACCGGAAGGAAGTTTTGACGCTATTACACGGCTGGCCGCTGAATACTTCCAGGCGGATACGGTGCTCCTCGGGTTTGCCGACGAGAGCAGGGTGTGGATCAAGTCTTCGTGGGGCGAGCCGGTCGGCGAGCTGCCGCGGCGAGAGTCGATCTTCGAGATGGTGCTCGCCTCCGACGGACCCGTCGTCGTACCGGACGTGATGCGGCATCCTGCGTGGCGGGAGCGGGGGCTGCCACTGAGACGGCTGGGGCTCGCGTCGTTTGCCAGCGCGCCCGTCCGTTCGCAGGAAGGCCAGATCCTGGGCGTACTGACTGTCTACTCCTCCGAACCGCGCCGCGCCATGGCCCGCGACCAGTTGCGGATGCTCGAGAGTCTCGCGGATATGGCAGCGGGCCAACTGGAGCTGCGGCGCTTGCGGAAAGCCGGCAACAGGACCGCCATCAGACGGGAGCCGCAGCAGGCGGGCGAAGAGCGGACCTGGCCCCGCGCCGCCGACCTTCGCCGCGCCCTTGAACAGCGCCAGTTCGTTCTCTACTACCAGCCCGAGGTCGATCTGGCTTCGCTCCGAATTGTGGGCCTCGAGGCATTGATCCGCTGGAAACACCCCGACCGGGGGATGATTTCGCCCATGGACTTTATCCCGGTCGCGGAGGAGACGGGGCTCATCCTCCCGATAGGGGACTGGGGACTCTCGGAGGTGTGCGCGCAGATCGAGCGCTGGTGCCGGCTGGACCCCAACCACAGTAACTTGCGCGTTTGCGTCAACCTTTCCGCCCGCCAGTTCTCGCGCGAAGGACTCACCGACCACGTCGAGGCTCTTCTGGGCCGGTCGGGAATCTCCAGCAGCCAGCTCGGTCTTGAAATGACCGAGTCCTGTCTGATGTCCGATATCGACACCACCCTGAGAGTGCTGGGCGATCTCCGGCGGCTCGGGGTTTCGCTTCTGGTGGACGACTTCGGAACCGGCTACAGCTCCCTCAACCACCTGCACTCGTTTCCATTCGACATCCTCAAGATCGACCGCTCGTTTGTCGGCCGCATGGTCGAGGGCGAGCAGGCGCAGCAGATTGTCCGCACCATCGTCGAGTTGGCACGCGTGATGGGGATGGACGTGGTGGCCGAAGGCATCGAAACCCCCGAGCAATATAAACTGTTGCGCAAGCTGGGCTGCCGCTTTGGCCAGGGCTTTCTCTTTGCAAGGCCCCAGCCTGCCGAAGAGGTCGAGCAACTGCTGCGGCTTCCTGGATGCATGATCGCCGACCCTCTCTGCGCTTAAGTGTGCCGCCGCGCACCGACCCGCGAACATCACCCTTTCGCTCCGTCCTGCTTGCCTCTCAAGCCCGTTACAATGGAGCCAAGGGGGCTTCCGCAATCCCGATGTCCAAGTTGTCTGCGCCTGTCTTACTCCGCCGGAGCCGCTTCGCGCGGCTCGCGCACCGCATCCGTTTTGATTTCGCCGTGGGTCTCGCCGCAGTTGCCCTGCTCCTTGCCGCCCCTCCCGCCCACGCCAACTTTACCGGTCCATCTGCGGTGCCGATCCCCAACGCCGCGCTGAAACCGCCTCCGGGGGCCCGCGTCGCTATCATCGAATTCGACGATCTCGAGTGCCCAGCCTGCGCCGAGGCCAATCCTATCCTCATGGAGGCCGCGGCCAAATACAGGATTCCCTGGATCCGCCACGACTTCCTCATTCCATTCCACCCCTGGAGTCGGGCCGCTGCCGTCTATGCTCGCTGGTTCGACGCCAAAAGCCAGGAACTCGGCAACGAGTACCGCAACGCCGTCTTCGCCAACCAGACCTCCATCGAGACCCGCGCCGAACTTCTCACCCTTACCCAGAACTTCGCCCGGAACCACGGCTTGCAACTGCCCTTTATGGTCGATCCGCAGGACAAGCTGGCTGCCGAAGTACAGGCCGACGTCGCCCTTGGCAAGAGCCTGGGGATAACTGAAACGCCTACCATCTACATCGTGATGACGCACCCCAAAGGTGATACCTATATCAAGGTTCGAAACCTCGAGAGTGACCTCTTTCAGGACATCGATACAGCCCTGGCGGATACTCATCCATAGACCGGCGAACACAGTTCTCTCAGTACAATGAACAGAGGGGGTGTCCCAAGCCCATGCTCCAGGTGGTTCCGTTTGTTCCCTTTGGTCGAAGCTTCCGCACACATTTCGGTATGCTCCAGAACCTAACCCTGCGTGTCGCCCTGGGCCTTGCCGTACTACTCATCGCCCTGCCCGCCGCACACGCTCAGTTCGGTGGGCCGCCCACCACCGCCGTCCACGATCCGGCGGCTCTCAAGCCCCCGCCTGGAGTCAAGGTCGCCATCGTCGAATTCGATGACATGGAGTGCCCCGACTGCGCCGCCGCGAACCCCGTCCTCATGGAGGCTGTCGCGAAGTACCATATCCCGTGGATTCGCCACGACTTCCCACTCCCGTTTCACCCCTGGAGCTTCGAGGCCGCCGTCTACGCACGCTGGTTCGATACCCACAGCAAGCAGATCGGCGACGACTACCGCAACTCTGTCTTTGCCAACCAGCCCTCCATTGAGACCCGCGCCGACCTTCTCTCCTTTACCCAGAGGTTTGCAGAGCAGCACGGCCTGCAGCTTCCCTTTCTGGTCGACCCCCAGGGCAAGCTTGCAGATGAGGTCAAGGCCGACCGCGCCCTCGGCCAGCGCATCGGCGTCGATCACACCCCCACCATCTGGATTGTGACCTCCGGCGGCAAGACCCCGCCTTTCGTCGAGGTCGTCGACCGAAGCAAGCTCTTCCAGATGATCGATCAGGCCCTGGCCGAAACCCGCCGATAAAGAGTGTGGAGGGCCTCTACCGGGGCCCCTCCGCCCGGTTTCGGCAATCGATCCAGGCGCCAGCCCATGAGCAGCTTCCGCACCAGCATCGAGATTCAGACCCCTGCCGAGCGCGTCTGGGCCGCATTTGTCGATGTGGAGCAGTGGCCGCGTTGGACGCCCACCGTCACCAGTATCCGTCTGCTTGATCCTGGTCCGCTCGCCGTGGGCAGCCGCGCCGAGGTCCGTCAGCCCAGACTGCCTGCTGCTGTCTGGCAAGTCACCGGCCTTGACGAGTGTGCCGGCGTCTTCACTTGGGTATCGCGGCGTAGGGGCGTGGCGGTTACTGCGACGCATTGCGTGGAACCCACGGCAGCCGGCTCTTGCGCCACGCTTTCGGTAGATTTCTCGGGTTACTTCGGGTCGCTGGTAGCCCGCCTGATGCGCGATCTCACCAGCGAATATGTGGTTACCGAGGCCCAGGGCCTCAAGGCGTTTCTCGAAGGATGATCGTCGAGAACGGTTCGCCGGTGGCTCTGCCCTTCCGTGCGAGCACCCAACACTATCCCCGCTCAAGAGTACGGTTCATCGCGTGCAGTTCCTCTTCGACAAGCGGCACGCCTTGCCGATAGGCATCCGCGGACATCTTTTGCGGCTTGACCAGCGTAATCGTATAAACGGAATCCCCCCGCCCCTGCCGGCACAATCCGGGCACAGACCGCCCACGATCCTTCTTTCAGATCGATGAATTCGTGATCGAGAAATCCAGGTCTCTGCTCCCATTGCGGAATCAGTCTTCCAGCGTCGCGCGGCGTCTCGATCTCCCATTCGTTCGCCGCCAGGGGCCTTGTCGACTTGACGTTGTGGATGGCCCACTGGGGCATGGTGGCGGGGTCGGCGACGAATCGATATGCTTCTGCCGCGGGCCAGGCAATTTGAACTGAGAGGGTCACCGGGATGGTTTCCACTTGGTCATTCGTTTCATTGGCTCTGCATGGATCGTCGAGGGAATTGTCCGAGCCCGCTTATGTTTTGGGCCTTGGAAACTCTTCGATGTGCTGCTCGCCCTTCCGGCCGAAATAGATCACCCTCTCGCCAGTCAGAAATGCACGGTAGCCGACTACACCGGCTGCGGCGGCCCGCTTCACGAACTCCGGGTACCGCACCGTGTCCGCCTGCGCGCCGCGAATTGCCGCCACGAGATCTTCACCGCTGAACTCCGCCGAGATGGGACCGGGTTCCAGGATCGTGGGCACCGTGTGTGTGGTTCCGTCTGACAGGTAGTGGGTCTTCTGCCTGGTTGCGAAATCCACGAGGTACGATTCCACGCCCGCTTCCAGCAGTCCTCCGACGACCTGTGGGAAGTTCATCTTGCCCTGCTGCGTTGTGATTCCCGTTTCGTGTATGACCTGCCTGCTCATCTGTTCTCCCCACTCGGTTGGCAGGGTCTCGAGGCCATGAGCCTGGATCAGCTTTTTCATTGAGTCCAGCAAGGCGGTACGCTCCCTGGGCGGAAGGGGACCGAATAACTCCTCATCGTTTTGGTATGCGAGGGCGGCTAGCTGAGGCACCAAACGCCGTCCCGCGGCCGTCAGTGCAACGGATTGAAATCGGCGGTCATCGGTACGGTCGGCGCGCGTGACAAACTCCTTGCCGACCAGCCTGTCGATCAGCTTTGAGACGCCGCCCCGCGTCGTCCTAATGCGTTCTGCGAGCACGCCAGGCGAGGTTTCCACATCGTCGAACATCTCTCGCATCATCACCCACTCCGCCACCGTGACACCACTCGCCTGAAGTTTGCGGGCGAAGGCTTGCGAGACATGATTGGAGACGAAGCGCAGCCAGAATCCAACGTGTTTTTCAGGTCGCTCACGACGAGGGACGATGCTCTCGGGCTTTTCATCAAAATAGATTATGCGGAGATAGTTTCCACATCAACTATTATTCGAATACCCATCCCTTTCGCCCAAGGACGGACCGCGATTAAATGACCAATTCACGCGCCTGACCAAATCCGACTTCGGGGCGGTCAACCGGCAAGCGTGAATTCCAAATGGGCACTGGCTTTGGGAAATGCTGTCGAAAGGCCATAGCGGTTCCAGCGTTGTTGTACCCCGAAGCGACACCATGAAGTTGCCGCAACCACCAGGGCGCGGCGACCTTGAGTGATCTCAGAGGTGGGTATACCCACCTGAAACCGCTCTAACCTCCATCGCCGACCTATAGGGAAGGAGTCTTGCCCCATGCGGGTACTTTAAGCGGCCCTTCAAGTCCGCGAGAACCACGCAAAAAAGCTCATCGGGCAACAAGACGAAGACTAACAATCTGATGGGGATGGACGCTGATGTTAAATGTGTGCGGACTGCTCGGCGCGATCGGATCCAGATCGCGCTCCACGGCGTCTGTGCGAAATACCCTCGCGATCGAGAGCAAAGGAATGCCGATCTCTACTGTGCGCGGCGGGCCTCCCAGGTCGATCAATCGGAGAATGACACCTCGACCATCCTCGGCCGGCTTCAACGTGTCGAACAGGAGATCGGGATCTTTGACAGAGAGAAAGCTTCCCTGATCTCCGTTCAAGGGTCCGGAGACGTCTGGCGCCTTGTCCTGCGACCGGATCTGATCCCACTCGAGCGGCGTCACTTCCTCCCACGCCATGCGGCTTAAAGCGGCAGCGTCGGTCTGCGCCGCACTGGTGATCACATACCGGAAATGGAAGTGGAAGTGTCCACCCTGTTCTGCGCGGTAGTTTGTATGCCAGTAGTCGTTCATCACATAAGAGAAGATCGTTCCGGGCCGCTGTCCAAAACCGGTTGGCCAGTCGCCGCGATTGATGTCGCCAAGCGTTACGAGCGAGGCGTCCAGCGGCATCACCGTTGCGGAAAGGCCGTCCTGCTGCACCGAAACCCAGTGCTGGACGGAAAACCACTCGTGACCTGCGCCGGGATACATGTCCTTTGCCGGATCTACGACCCCGTTCTGGATCTCGTACTGGAACTGAGGGTCCTTCATTGCAAACGGGAAGGCGAAATAGACGGCTTCCTTCTTTAGTTCGGCCTTCTTCTCCACATCTTCAATCAGCTCGATCTTCTTTTCATCGTTGAAGACACGGATTTCCGTGTGAATCTCGGGGGTGTCTAAGGCGGACGACACCATCTCCGCGCGCCAGCCCCATGGGGTTCGCTCGACCGAGAGCAGACGTCCGTCCTGCGCCGGATGCAGGTGCAGCTCCGGCTTTGGAGATACCGCACGGTACTGCAGGATACTGTTCGGCTCCTCATCGCCTCCGCTGACGTAGAGGTATTGACCGAAGCGCAGGGAGTTGTGCGCGTCAACCAGTTCCTCGTTCAATTGCTTGTCATAGACGCTGAGGATGCTGCCTGACGAGGGATCGAGTTCGACGCGGTAGAATGGACTCTCGATGGTGGTGGAGGTTGCGGTTGACGGTGCGGGCTCCGGTTCTCGGGCAGTCCTGAACTCATAGACCTTGTATCCCACAGCCGGCACCTGGGTTGCCCGGAACTCGACTCTGCGAAAGTTGGGGCCCTCCTTCAAGACCACGTAGGGAACTGTTGCCTGCGTGGCGCGATCGGCGATCTCCATTCCTTTGTCGAGATCGATGGTAGCCTCGCCGTCGCGTTGCCAATTCAGGGTATTGAAGACGATGAGGCTGTTCACACCGGCAGAGATCGAATCCGCCAGGGAAGCCATGCTCTTGCGTAGAATGTCGTCGCGAAGTTGGGCAGCCGTGGTGGCGCGCGCATTCTTCACTCGAAGCTGCTGCCTGGCCTCGTCGCTCTCCGGATCGGAGACGCTGTTCCACGAAGTAAATGTGTGTTCGTCCATCAGCACCATGTTGTCCCACATGGCACCCAGTTCGTTGCGATTCACTGCGAGGCGTGGGTTTACAAGCGTGCTGAAGGTGGCAAGCTTCTCTGCCGAGGGCGCCCGGCTCTCGTTCTCCCGTTCCATGGCCGCATGGAGCGCATCGGAGGCAATGCCGTCCTCCCAGTAAGGACCGCCGTCGCCTCGCACGGTTGGAATCGCGTCCCCAAACTGAGCTGTGATGGATGCCAGCGCATCGTGGAAGCCGGAGTACTCGATGTGCGGATAAGCGTAGAGCGCATTCCACTCGTCCGCAAGCTCCGCCTGTTGCGGAAACAGGTCGGTGTTCTCCACCTGCGTGCCGAAGATGATGGCCGCGTCCGCGCGATAGCTGGGGTGCTCATACATCTGCAGGAAGACCGGCAGAACCTCCTCGCCGGTCTCTGTCACCGGGGGCAGACCAAACAGGAACTGCATCTGCATGTAATGCCGTGAATACCACATTAGCACCTTGCCGCCATCCGGCCCCTCCCACCAGAAGGGAGTCTTCTCGTTCAAATGCCCCTGCAGCAGCACCGGCGCGCGATCGTTGTTGCTCCCGGCGGCAAAGTACCGTATCCCCGCGGCGGCCAGGATCGACGCATACGACCAGGAATAGGACGGCACATCGGTGATGTTGGCATAGTTGAACGGCGTGCCGTAGGTGCGGCTGAAGTCGGCGCTGGGATAGAGCGAGCGGATAAGCGTCTCCGCGGTCGGGAATCCGGTCAGAAGGTTGCTGGACTGGGCAGGGATATAAATCTTCTGTTCCCGGATGGCCTGGACGACTCGCTCCTTCTCCGCCGGCGTGCGAGTTTGCAGAAACTGTTTCAGGTTCCACTCGCCGTCAGTGCTGAACCGGAAGGCGGGGTGTTTTTCGATCAGGTCCATCGCCTCATCGAGAATTCGGCTTTGAATGGCCGCGACCTTGGCCTGGTAGTCCGTGTATCCGATATCGAGATGGACATGCGGCACCAGAAAGAGTGTCCATTTCTTCTGCGGTTGCAGGGTCTGCGCCACATTCGTCGCGTGTCCGTTCACAACCACATGTACCCTGGCTCGCGTGTCGGCACCAAACTCGGGGACGTCAAAACGGATGCGCTCCTCTCCGAAGTCCTGGCCGCCCAGCAACGGATGCGTAAAGGTCTGCCCTGCGATGGCAAGCTCTATGCGTCCGGCGCGCGGACGTTGCCTATAGCGCACGAAGGCGTCGACCCGTTCATCGAGGGCAGTTCCCTGTTTCTCAAAAAAGATTGTGGGCTCAACGGTCACGCTCGTCGCGGCGGACAGGGACTGCATCCGGTCCAGCTCGAGCGCATCGTAGTTGAAGCCGGCGTCCGGAACACCCTTGTCATCCGTGGCGACCGCCTGCAGGGAGATGCTGTTCTTCCCTGCCTTCAGCCACGATCCGGGAAAGTCGACGTCCACCTCAGTCCGCGAGTAGGCCGGATAGAAGGCGGCCACCATATCGCCCATCGCATAATCCAGCTTCGGATGCAGATAGAAGAGCCCGGTCCGCCCGTTGATTCCCACGCGCAGCGCGGGAACACTGGAGTGCTCGATGATGAGCGAAACCCTGAGCCGGTAAGCAGGCTCCGGCTGGCCCGGGAGTGAAAAGAGGATGCTTCGCGGCGCGGCTGCCGGTCCCGCCGGCTTTCCGGGCCACACCACCGGCGCATACGCATGCCAGGCTGTCGCGGGCTGATCCTGATCTACGGCAAAGTTGACCGGCTGGTGCGGCTGTCCGCCGGCGAACTCGCCGGATGAGCCGTCAAAGACTCCCACGCGCCAGACCGTTTTTTCTCCGGACTGGGCAAAGCAGGGAAGCGACAACAGACAGGCAACGGCAATGGCAACGGCTCTCAACCTCATAGTGGCTCCAAGCAGCCGGCGAGTCGGCCGCTTCTGCAACGCAAAACCTCTCAAACCCGTTTCACCTCGACCCCCATCTTCTGGAAGGGATCGATCATCTCGTCGCCGGCGTCTCGATCGGTGATGATCATCTGCACCTCACCCGCAGGGCAAAGCAGCCAGCGTGACACTGTTCCCAGCTTCGAGTGATCTGCTACCACAACTCTTCTGCGCGTGTGGCCCGTGAGGATCCGCAGAAACTCAGCCTCCTGGGGATGAACGCAGGTGAGCCCCTGCTCGGCGTCGATACCGTCAACGCCGATGAACATGATGTCGGAGAACAGCATGGCTGCCGCCTGGTTTGCCAGCGGACCCACTAAAGTGAACCAGTTGCCCCGCAGATGCCCGCCTGTGACCACGACGTCAATCTCTTTGTGCGAACTTAGCTCCATGGCTAAATTCACCGCATTCGTGATGATCGTAATTCCCCGCAAGAGTTTCAGGTAACGCACAACCTCGGTCGTGGTTGTGCCCCCGCTAAGGGCGACGGTTGCTCCGGGTTCCACCAGTTCCGCGGCCGCCTGCGCGATACGGCGCTTCTCAGCGGCGAAGGTCTCCACCTTGTCCTGAAAGGAGAGGTCGTGCTTGAAAGGCTCATAGAAAAGAGAGCTGATCGAGATCGCGCCTCCGCGCGTTCTCCGCAGAAGCGAGCGCTGTTCCAGCTCATCCAGGTCGCGCCGAATCGTCGCCGTGGATGCTTCAAGCGACGCGCAGAGTTCCTCTACGCTCACTTCGCCCGTCTCCTGCAGGCGATGTAAGATCAAATCCTGGCGCGCGGAGACATTCTCAAATCTGCCCGGCATACGAGACACACAATACATGAACTGGCGCATGCAGGAAACTCTTTTCTGCGCGAATATTCACTTTTCGATCACATCTTAAAGTCGATACTCCTGTTTTACGACATAAACTGCGCGCGAAACCTTGACATTCGATCAAATTGTCACTAGATTCGCTCTTGTTTGGGCATATTCTCAAGCGCTTGCAGCAAGTCTTCCCTCGGCTCCAGCGCGAAAGGATCACCATGGCCGGAAACGCGTCTGCTTGGGCGCTTCTTATCCTGGCAGGAACCGCGAATGCCGCCTTCGGCTTGCCCATGAAGTACGTTCACCGATGGGGGTGGGAGAACACCTGGGCAGTCTGGTCGCTGCTGGCGTTGGTGGTTCTGCCCATCGTCCTGGCCTTCCCCTGCATCCCAACTCTTCCCGCGGTCTATCGGGGAGTAGGCTTCCCGGTCACCTGGATCGTCTTTCTCCTGGGCGCGGGATGGGGCCTGGCTCAGGTTCTGTTCGGCAAGGCGATGCACACCATCGGCATCGGTCTCGCGTTTTCGATCGTACTTGGAATATCGGCGGCGGCGGGGAGCCTGCTGCCCCCGCTCTTCCTCCGGTCGGCGGCGGTCGCCCCGGAGGCCGTGCCGCTGCTTATTGGCGGACTACTGCTCATCGCTCTCGGCGTGGCCGCCTGCGCCCAGGCCGGACTCCGTCGGGAACACGCCTGGTCCGGGAAGGCGGCCACTCCTGCATCGTTCCTGCCCGGCCTCGTCATGGCCGTCTTGAGCGGGTTGCTCGCCTCGTTCATGAATCTTGGCCTTGCCTTCGGTAGCCCGCTCACCTCCATTGCCTTGGCACAGGGCGCATCCAGCGGGAGCAGCAACTTCGCGGTCTGGCTTCCACTTCTTCTTGGAGGAGCCGTTCCCAACCTGGTGTATTGCGCATACCTGCTCAGCCACAGAAGCACCTGGAACCGCTTCCGCGGCGCATCGCAGGCAAGGAACCTCTCGCTCGCGGCAGCCATGGCGATTCTCTGGTTCTTCAGCACGGTTCTTTACGGTGTTGCTGCACATGGGCTGGGCGCCTGGGGTGTCGTGCTCGGCTGGCCGGTGTTCATGTCGGTCATCGTCATTGTTGCCGGTCTGTTCGGTATCGCCACGGGTGAGTGGCGGCACAGCGGTCGAGCACCGATCCTCTTCCAGGCTGCGGGAATCCTGCTGCTGGTCATAGCCATCGTGGCCTTCTCACGCGCTCAGAACGCCATGCGGCGTGCCGAAGCCGGTAACACCAGGGCCTCTGTGCACCGGGTCTGCGCATCGTTGGGACAACTCAATGTACGATAAATCTCCTTATCTTCGCGTCAGCGGCGATGAGACTGGTTGCAGACTCGGCTGGGGCGAAATTGGTGCGGCAATTCGCCAGAGGCTTATCCGCCGCCGGACCACTGTCTGCGTCGAGTGTTATCCCGGGACATTCATCCCGCGCCTGCAGCAGTCTCTCTCCACCGAGCTTTCGCCCGATCACCTTCTTCTTGCCGATTCCTGCTATCTCTCCTGTGCGGAGATTGAATCGAAGTTCAATGAGTTCCTTACCGACGACCCCGTCTTCGGCCGCATGAACCCGGCAACCATCGACGACTTTCTCGATCCCTCAAAAATTGCCGAAGCGCGTGGCCGCCTGGTTCGCGATGGGCTCAATCTCGTCATCGGCACCGGGGCGTCGCTCATCGCTGAAGACTCGGACGTTCTGGTTTATGCGGATCTGGCCCGGTGGGAGATTCAGCAGCGCTACAGGCGCGGGGAGATCGGAAATCTGGGAATCCACAATCCTGATGAAAAGCCGTTTCTCAAGTACAAGCGCGGCTTCTTTCTCGATTGGCGGGCCGCCGACCGCCTGAAGATGAAGCTCCTGCCGCGCGCGGATTTTCTGCTCGACTGCAATCGACCGGATGCACCCGCGATGATCGCTGGCGCCGACCTGCACCGCGCACTTGACGCCGCCGTGCAACAGCCCTTTCGGCTGGTGCCGTTTTTTGATCCGGGCCCGTGGGGTGGACACTGGATGGAGACGGTGTGCGATCTACCCTCAGACAAGCCGAACTATGCCTGGTGCTTTGACTGCGTGCCGGAAGAGAACAGCCTCCTGTTCGGTTTTGGAAGACGCCGCATCGAAATACCAGCTCTCGACCTGGTGCTCATGCGGCCGCGCTCCCTGCTGGGCGCACATGTGGAGAGCCTCTTCGGGGCCGAATTCCCCATCCGCTTTGACTTCCTCGACACCATGGGCGGAGGCAATCTTTCGCTTCAGGTGCATCCCCGCTCCGCTTACATCCGCGAGCGATTCGGTATGCCCTACACCCAGGATGAAAGCTATTACCTCCTGGACGCGGGCGACGACGGCTGCGTGTATCTCGGTTTGCGGGAATCGGCCGATCCCGATGCCATGATTCGCGAGCTTAAAAATGCTGCGAGCTCATCCACTCCGGTCTTTCATGCCGAAGAGTTTGTGAACCGTTTCCCCGTGCGCAAACACGATCACATTCTCATACCGGCGGGAACAGTCCACTGTTCAGGACGCAACTGCATGGTTCTGGAGATCAGTGCTACCCCCTACATCTTCACCTTCAAGCTGTGGGACTGGGCGCGGATGGACCTGGACGGACATCCGCGGCCGCTGCACATCCAGCATGGAGCAGCAAACATCTGCCGCGAGAGGCGGACGCGTTGGGTGCAGGACGAGCTGATCAACCGCGTCGAGTTCATCGCGTCCGGTCCGCACTCGCGCGAGGAACGCACCGGACTGCATCCGCTCGAATTCATCGAGACGCGTCGTCACTGGTTCACGGGGTCGGTGGACCACGACACGCACGATACGGTGAACGTGCTGAATCTTGTGCAGGGCCGGTGCGCCGTTGTCGAAAGTCCCAACAACGCCTTTGATCCTTTCGAGGTGCACTACGCAGAGACCTTCATCGTCCCTGCGGCGGTCGGCAGGTACACCATCCGCCCCCAAGACAGTGGCGCCACGGTAGAACGTGCCACCATCAAGGCTTTCATTCGTCCGGACTGCGTGGCTCTCGAATCGACGAAATAATCTACGAGCTCCGGCTGTGTCGCACGAGGTATTTCATATCCGCTTACCGTAGATCCTGCTTCATTAGCCATTCCTCCCGCACCGAACCCGCAATCATAGAGGTGATTCAGTGAATAGGGTCCGCGGGGAACGTTCAGCTACAGCATTTTAACTATAAGTGTTGACAGAACCAGCCCTGCTGAGTGGCTCTTTCCCCAAGAAAAAGCCACCTTGAAAGCCTCCAGAAACGCACATCGTAATTGGAGAACCGCCTTATGCACCTGACCTGACTCGCCTGCCCAGCCTCGGCTCCTTTCGAAAGCTTGTGCGGTAACGTCCGTCGCGGCAGCCGCATCGTTGTGACCACCGATGCTTGAGTTTCGAGTTGGTGAACGGCCTCCGCTGCGTACCCTGCCAGCTGCCGGGCAATGCGCCGGTTGGGGCAGAAGCCGCTTCGGGGCATTGGCACATTGCATGTACCGCGGGTAGCAGGCGTTGCTCCGTTGCGATATTATTCTGCCCGCAGCGCATCTACAGGATTCACGCTCGCGGCCCTCCGCGCCGGAACGAGCGAAGCAATGAGGCCGCATATCACCAGCACCACGAGCACAAAACCAATCGTCCACGGATCGGAAGAACTCACGCCGTACAGAAACCCATGCAACAGCCGATTGCTCCAAAGCGCAAAGCCGACGCCGATGAACGCTCCCACACCCATCAGTACCAGCGTCTGTCGCATCACCATCGCCACGACGGCGCCACGATTGGCACCTAGAGCCATCCGAATCCCGATCTCCTGCCTCCTTTGTTCCACCAGATAATTCAAGAGCCCGTAGAGCCCTGCGATTGTGATGAGCAGAGCCAACCCACCGAACACGCCGACCACCTGTGCCGCCAGTTTCTGCCCGCCGATTGAGCCCTCCACGGCCTCATTCATAGTGCTGAATTCCCCAATCGCCAGATGCGGATTCGCCTGCATAATAACGCGCCGCAACTCTCCAATCATTGCGTCCGGCTCAAGCTCGGACCGTACCGCCAGTTCCATATACTTGCTCACGATCGGCTTATAGAGCGGATTGTCACGCGTTATCTGGGGAATGCACACATAAAGCTCGGGTACGCTCTTGTGCATCACGGAATCCTGATGGATATCGTCGATTACACCCACGATGGTTGCGGATGTCGGAACCCGGCCGAAGCGAATCTGCTTCCCCAGCGCATCACCCCCGCCCAGGAATTGATCTACAAATTGCCGATTTATCACTGCTACCGGCAGGCTTGTTGCCGTGTCGCCTTCATCGAAGAAGCGTCCTCGCCACATGCCCACACCCAGCACACTCATCAGCCCCGGAGAAGCGGCTCGCACTACCGCCTGCACATTGCCCTCGGTCCAATCCGTCTCGTACACCACGGTGAGCCACTCAACCGGATGGTTAAACGGCATCACCGTCGAGAGCGCTGCTCCCTCGATGCCCGGGACACGTCGCACAGCGTCAAGCAACGGCTGCCACACGACCGCCGCTACATTCCGGTCTTTGTAAACATCGCCCGACGTCGTCAGATTTGTCAGGAGCAAATGATCCGTCCTGAATCCCAGCTGTACGTGGCGCAATGCATACATCGTGCGCATCATCAATCCCGCGCCAATCAGGAACGCGACTGACAACGCAACCTCGCCTGCCAGCAGCACGCGCCTCACACGGTTCTGTCCACGATCGCCCGTGAGCCTCTGTGCGCCGCGTCGCAATCCCGCTTGTGTTCCACTCCGTGCAGCTAGAATTGCCGGCAATGTGCCGAATAGCAGTGCCGTTGCCAAGGTCAGGACCACCAGGCTCGTCCAAACTGCCCAGCTCAATTGAATGTTTCCGGACAGCGGTAACATGGTCCCCAGATCGTGCCGGAAAAACGTCAGAATTGTGATTGCCAATCCCAGCCCACCTGCCGCCCCGGCGCCGCTCAGCAGCACACTCTCTGTCAGGAACTGGGCCACGATTCTCTTTGTTCCCGCTCCCAAGGCCGAGCGCACCGCAATCTCCGTTCGTCGCGCCGCGATCCGCGCCAGAAACAGCCCTGCCACGTTGCTGCAGGCAATCAGCCAAACCACTGAGACTGCGATCTCCAACGCAAACAACGCCGGACGAACATGCCGCACCAGCAAGTCGTGCAATTGAACAAGATGAATCTGGGTCCGCTCGCCTTTCGACAAGAATTGCGTATGCACATTGGCCAGTTCGGCCTCGACCTCCTCCGGGCGCACTCCCGCGTTCAACCGCAAAACTGGCTCGAAATAAGCTCCGTAGAATCCGTCGCTCGATTCAGACAATGTACTCCGGTCGAGTGGCACCCAAGTCTCCGGCCGCCGCTCATTCATGGGAAACTCGAATCGCTTCGGCATCACACCGACAATCGTGTACAGCACTCCATCGATGTGCACACTCTTGCCCAGCACATCCTTGTCACCCCCAAAGCTGCGCTGCCACGTCCCGTAGCTCAATATCACGACGTCTGGATGATCCGAGAGGTCTTCAATCGGCGTGAAGCCGCGGCCGATCATCGGATGCACTCCGAGGACAGAGAATAGGTTGGGGCTGATTGCCACCGCTGAGATCAGTTCCGCTCCGGACGGCGCGTCCAGTAGGTTCAACCCTCCCGATGAGAACGCTACCTCAGCCGATCCCTTCGTCGCCTCCTGCCATTCCCCGATCTCCGCGAAGGTTAATGCGTCGAAGTTCTCGTTTCCCTTCGCGTCCCGTTCGGCGATTTCAAACAACTGCCGGTCGGCACGGAACGGAAGGGGCTTCATCAGAACACCATAGCTGATAGCGAACATCGCCGTTACAGCACCGATTCCCAGCGACAGCTCAAGGACCGTGAAAATCGCGAAACCAGGCGCACGCTGGAACTGCCTCAATCCGAAACGCACATCCTCCCAGAATCCGCGCATCGACTCCGAAAACGAGTTCAAGAGCCTGCCTCCTCTGCTGCTCCAATTTTACGGAGAATCGCGCGCCGAGCGGCTGAATTTCGACTATGAATGGCAGTTGTCGGCCTGATAGATGTCGTTGTTCGCCGTTGCCAGCTATCTTGACCTTCCCGTTGCTGCACCGGTGGAGTCATTCGCCGGAAGAAACTTCGCGTCCTGTTTGGTTGTGCACCCTGTCGGCGGCTCAGGTTCCCCGTAAGGAGGCTTCTTTGCAACAGGAAATCCACGAACGAATCGTCCAGGTTAATGGCCTCTCCATCCTCTACCGCGAACCGGTCCGAACCATGCTCCGGTAATTCTCCTTTTGTACGGACCCTCTCATCGTCGCGAATGTTCCGCTGTTATGGACCTGCCCACGCGCGGAATCTCCGGCAGAACCAGGCGCTTCTTCAGAATAGCCGGCCCCCTATGCGGTGCGGAGGATCGAAATTGCAGTCAGGTCGTCGTCCTGCCCGTGATGAAGAGCGGCTTCGGCGAGGGCAAGCGGCGATGCTCCCTGGCGCATGAGTAACTCAGTACGTTCGAAGCCGAACAGGGTTCCCTGCGAATCGCGCGCCTCCACCAGGCCATCTGTAACCAGGCTGAGACGATCGCCGCGCCGCATCTCCAAAATAATCTGCTCCGGAGCGACGGAGGCAAGAAGGCTGAGCGGTATGGACCCCGGGAATGAGATTTCGGAACCGTTGAACCAGGGCGGCAGATGGCCGGCGTTTGCGAGCACGACCCGACCCGAAGGGCTGAGCCGCACAGCGAGGCAGGTGACGAAGCCTCCGTGTTTGCGCTCGAAAAGTCTGCTGTTGAGTTCAGTTAGAATCTGCGCGGGATCCTGGCTGATTGTGCGAATGGTATGCAGCATTCCAATGAGCATGGCGACGATCATGGCGGCGCTAAGCCCCTTGCCGCTGGCATCCCCGATGACGATAAGGGTCTGCCCGCCGCCGAGCGGGATCACCTGGAAGAAATCGCCGCCGACCTGGGCGGCGGGCCGGTAGATGCTTTCGATGGTGTATCCGGCTGCCGGTGGCAGCTCTTCGGGCACCATCAGGCGCTGGATTTCGCGGGCGGCGGCCAATTCGCTTTCCAGTGCGGCTTTTTCCACTTCAAGCCGGGTGCGGCGACGCGCCTCGGCAATCGAGACAACGACGAACCCTATATAGCCCAATACGACGGAAATCATCACAGCCACGCCGTCAAAGACGAGCCGGTTGTGAAAGCGGCCGAGCTGCACGGCGTCGAGATGGGTAATTGCGGGTCCATCGGGCAGCCAGTTGTTCAGCAATGTTACGCAGATGTTCTGAAGAACGAAGAGCGGCACGAAAGCGATCCAGAATCGACGGCGAAGGGTCACGCCCGCAGCCGCGTAGAACGTCGCAAAGAACCCGATGACCATTACAGAGAAAGAGAAATGCAGAGCCGGCTGACGGCCCATATTCATGCCGTCGGATAGAAATCCGAAGCTAGCGAAAAGGAAAAAGGCAGCGAGCAGAAAGACCACCATGGACCACCGGGGAGTCCCTTGCCAATGGCTCGAAGCTTGCAAATCTTCCCGTGATTGTGATCGCATAAGGCTATTCCGAAGGATGACACGACGTAACCGCTTCAGAGCAGATTCGGAAATACTGTTGGGTCGTCGTTATTCCTTAATGTCTTAGCTCCCAGTTGGTCCCATCCTAACGGACAGGACCTGTCGCCGGGCACCCCGGGTTCGCCGCTCTTACCTGAATCGCGTAGATGCCCCCGCACAATCTCCGAGCCTGCTGTAGCTGGTATACATGACCCGGAGGCCGGAACAGAAGCAAGAGCCGCCGGATGCTCTCGATGGCGATGAACCCTCGACATGGGATCGGCCGGTCCCTCTTCGAGTGCGTTGCGGGCCGGTGCGGCAGTGGCCTGCTTTGGCGACTGCCAACCTGCCACGGACAGGGTCCGGGGCGACAGATCTTCGTCGCTATTCCGGTCTGGCGACCGGCCTCCTCGTTTGGATATTCGGGTTGTCGGTAAGGTTCTGGTTCTCATACCTGCCGGGCCGCGTTGCTGCGGCACCTTGAATCGTCACACGACTGCTGTCAGCCTTTCGTGCCTGTGCTTGGCCAGCTTCGATGCATACATCCTTGCGTCCGCGACTTTCAACAATCCGTCGGGGTCGGGCCCATCTTCGGGATAGAGTGCGATGCCAACACTTGCATCGCCCTTTAACCTCTTCCCGTCCACGAGAAACGCATCGGCGAAGCACAGTCTCAAACGATCGGCAATCTCCTGCATCTCGACACCATTGCGAACCGTCGCCACCAGCATGGCAAATTCATCTCCGCCCACCCGCGCGAGTATATCTTGCGGTCGCACCTGGCGCTTCATGCGTGATGCTGCCTCCTGGAGGTACAGATCACCCACCTGATGCCCGTAGAGGTCGTTGACCCGTTTGAAATCGTCCAGATCGATATAAATCAGCCCAAAAATCCCACCGTCCTGCTTCGCCCCTTCAATTAGGGTTTTGAGTCCTTGTTCGAGCGAGAAACGGTTATAGATGCCAGTCAGCAGATCGTATTCGGAGCGATACACCAGATCGGAATAGAGTCTTCGCGTCTCGATGGCCACACTGGCCAGCCATGCCCCCATCGCCAGCGCGTCGCCGGGGCTCATCTGGAGTCCGGTGGTCCGGTCCGAATACACACACAAGTCGCCATGCGCCCCACCGGAATGCGATGGAATCTCCTGCCTGATCACATCGAGCGTTTCAAAGGACCCTGGATCATCGCCGACTCGCGCCCCGCCTGCCACCTGGCACCAACATGGCGCGCCGCCCAACGTGAACGAGACCAGGGAAGTGATCTTTTCCAGCACCTCGGCCAACGGCCGCCCCACATTGATGTCCTCGAGGATCCGGCCGCGTCGCCTCTCCATGATTGCCTCGGCTTCAACTCGTTTCGCCATTGTGGCGGTCTGCTGCTGCACCTTGCGCCGCATCGTCCATCCCCAGGTCCCGACCGCCATCACCACCAGCAGCAGCGCACTGGCTATGCGAATCAGATTGCCCACATTCAGCCACGATGGCCGGGCAATCACTCTCAGGTCGTCAAATGATCGAAGCAGGACTTCAAACGCCACCGGCGCTCCCAGCGGGTCCGACCCGTACTTCATTCGGCAGACTCCTGTCACCCGCACCATTGAGCCCTCCGGCGCCGCCTTCATCGCCGGCAGGGGCCCCGCGTCCGTGTCCGGATGATGGTAAATCGCCGAGAACAGGTGCCCACCCGCTTCCAAAACGTACTCATCCTGCGCGGCGCCGCGCATCGCCGCCAGAACCCTGCCTTCAATCGAGACAAGATCGAAAGCGTGTTTCCCCGGAGCCAGCTCCGCGTAGTTGGTCGCCAGCGCGGTCACCGGCGCCTGTCTGTGCGTCTCGACGATCTGGCTCTGGTTGAGCATCAGCGTCCCATCCGGCACGGCGGGGAAGCCGGTTGCATCTACCACCTCTCCCAGAGGCAGAGTCCCTTCGTACTGGGTCACCACCCAGAGGCTCTTCGCGCCCTGCTGAAGTACCATGACCGTACCCGGCTCGAAGTAGGTGATGCTCCCTTGCACGCGTACCCGCTGCGTGTGATCCAGAACGTAGTAGCCCTTTAGAATTCGATCCATCGGCGTCAACGGTAGCGATTCGAGCGGCGTATTCGCATGTTTCAGGATCATCACGTCCTGAGGCCCCTGAACCTCCAGCACGATGCCGGCTAACTGCATTTTGCTGTCGAACTTGCCCGCTACAGCCCCTGTGATCTCCACCAGCGCGTCCGGCAGCCGTTTCCGAAATCCTTCATCGTCGCCTGCCACCGCCGCCTCGATGTAGCCGCCGTCGACCAACAGGTGCAGATAGACACTCACCTGTTTGCCCTCTCTTACAATGTCGGCACTCCGCACCTGCGCCCGCACCCTCACCCTCATGCAGTCCAGTTGCGCCCGGATGAGCCGTCCAAAAGTGGCCTCCACCGGACGTGGCGCCGCTCGATGGCCGAGAACCGTGACCTTTTCACCAATCACGTCCGGCCGGAAGTCCATATGGGTCTTTCCCTCCACGCGAATCCGATCCCCGGGAATGAGCTTCTCCCCGGGACGGGTGAAGATATAAGAAGCCAGATGGCCGTCTTCGACAAATAAGTCCACCCCTTTGTTGTCGTAGTAGATAACCGTGGCTTCGAGCCGCACCGGAAGTCCTTCGGCCGCTTGTACGCCGTTCAGTTCGTGCAGGGCCCGCAATGAGAGAATCTCTTCTGCCGTTGCCCGCGCAGGCGGCCGCGCCAGCAATGCCAACGCAAGAATGCTGGCTCCCCTGACCGTTTTCGTCGAAATCCGCATTTCTTAATGGATGTATCGGCAGAATGGAACCCAACTTTTGTTTACCGGAGAAAAAGCCACCCTCGCCAGCACCTCGCCGCCCATGTGCCGTTCGGCCGAAGCACGTAAATTCGGGCGGCTTGGCGGCTTCGTTCCTTGGAGGTTGACTTCCTCTCTATCCGTTGGCAATTCGGCTTGCTATGGGAACCCAGGTCGCGGACTTCACATCCCGTCCGCGTCTCGGATCCGGACGTTGAGCGAACTCTGGCCAGGTTCACCCAACGCGATGCATAGCACATTGGGTAAGGCGGGCCGATCATTCGCCGCGGCCCGCCGGCGAGCATCTTACGTGGGCTTCTCGATGCAAATTGGACTTTCCCAACGTACGAAGGCGACGAGTTGGCCAGAGTGCGCTGATACGATCGAATTGCGATAGGGCTGGCGTCGCTAATGGCCAAAGATTGGAGTTCATCTGCAGCGCCACCCTGCGCAAACCGTTACACTTACCACGCCGCATCGCACTCCTTGATGCATCGGAGGCCCTCTCGATGGGAGGCATGATCAGCGCCTGGCGTTCCATGGGCCAGGATCCGTCGGTATTGAAGCAAAGGGTGAAGCCCGGGACAGCGCGGCGCACCCTCGCCTTCGCCTTGCCCTATACCGTCTTGCTTGCCGTCTTTCTTCTCGTAGTGGTCGTGGACGCGTCAGTCACCATCGTCAATCCGCTGCTCTATCGCCAGATCATCAACAACGGCATTCTCAAGGGCAATACGGCTGTCATCTTCCATCTCGCCATCATCGTGGGCTGCCTTGGCCTTTTCGACGGCACGCTCGGTTTGGCGCAGACCTTCCTCTCCTCGAAGATCGGCGCCGAGATTGTCCTCTCCCTGCGCAATCGCCTCTTCCAGCACATCCAGCGAATGCCGTTGGCATTCTTCGCGCGCACCCAAACCGGATCTCTTGTCAGCCGTCTCAATACCGACGTTCAGGGCGCGCGTACCGCGTTCACCGACATCCTCTCGAACGTGGTGGGTAATCTCATCACTGTCCTTCTGATTCTGGGCGCGATGTTCATACTCTCCTGGCGCATTACACTTGGCGCCCTCGTGCTCCTGCCCGTCTTTGTTCTGCCGGCGCGCTTCTGGGGCCGCAGACTCCAGGCCATCACACGCGAGACCTATGACCTCGCCGGCAACATGAACAACCTCATGGTGGAACGCTTCAACGTAGCCGGTGCTCTGTTGGCCAAGCTGTTTGGGCGGCCGGATGATGACGCGCGCACCTTCCAAGAGAAAGCGGCGCGCGTCTCCGCTATCAGTGTCAAAATGGCCATCTACGGCCGCCTCTTCTTTACCGCGCTTACCGTCGTCGCCACCGTTGCCTCTGCGCTTGCCTATGGGTGGGGAGGCGTCCTTGCTGTCCACCACGTTCTCGATGTGGGCACCGTCGTTGCGCTCACCGCCTACCTCGCCCGTCTCTACGCGCCCCTCGTCGGACTCTCCAACGTCCAGGTGAGTATCATGACGGCGCTGGTCTCGTTCGAGCGGGTCTTCGAGGTCCTCGATCTTCCGCCCATGATCCAGGAAAGCCCTCAGGCCGTGGCCATCGCTCCCGGCCCCGCCTCCATCGAATTCGATCGCGTCGCCTTCCGTTATCCCTCTGCGGCCGAAGTATCGCTGGCGTCGCTGGAATCCGTCGCCGTTCCCGATAAACGCCCCCAGAAAACCGTCCTGCACGACATCAGTTTCCGCATTGCTCCCGGCCAACTCGTGGCGCTGGTCGGGCCCTCCGGAGCCGGCAAGACCACGATCACGCATCTGGTCCCGCGCCTCTACGACGCGCAAAGCGGAGCCGTCCGCATCGGCGGAACTGACGTCCGCGACCTTCAACTCGACTCTCTCCACCGCCGGATCGGCGTCGTCACGCAAGATGCCCATCTCTTCCACGACACCATCCGTACCAACCTGCTTTACGCCAGGCCCGATGCCACCGACGAGCAGATCCGCTCCGCTCTTCGCGACGCACAGATCCTGGACCTCGTCGAAAGCCTTCCGGACAAACTCGACACCCTGGTCGGTGAGCGGGGCTACCGTTTTTCTGGTGGCGAGAAGCAGCGCATCGCCATCGCCCGTCTGCTCTTGAAAGCTCCTGACATTGTGATCCTCGACGAGGCCACGGCCCATCTCGATTCCGAATCCGAGGCTGCCATCCAACGTGCTCTTGAAACGGCCCTTGCAGGCCGGACCTCGATTGTCATCGCTCATCGCCTCTCCACCATCCTCAAGGCTGACGAGATTCTGGTGGTACAGAGCGGGCGTATTGTGCAGCGCGGCACCCACGCCGCGCTATTGGCCGAGCCGGGAATTTACACCGAGCTCTACCAGCGCCAATTCGCTGAAGCCGCCGGAAGAAGAGACCAGCAGGTCGAATGACCGCCATGCGTAAAGTGTTGCTAACTCTTTATGACCGGTCTGGTAAACGGAGTCCTCGCCGTTTGTAGGCCGTCAACCGGGCAGGCTCTGGCCCGGGCGGCAAGCCATTTCTATAGCAATTTCGGAATTGGCGTAGACCGAAGCCCCACGGCCAAATCGCTTTTTCTCAGAGAAAGCCACCTGCACTGCATTCGAAGTGTCTTCGTGATTTCCGAAAATGTCGCATCGGCATTGTTTTCAGGCACCCCATCTTCGAAATCACTCCTACCCAAGGCACGGAAGCTTGCCTGATTAACATTTCCTTAACCGGATTTGCCCAATTTTCAGGCCGGAAATGCTCCATTTCGGGCCGAAACTCTCTTTACCTTCGATCATGCGCAGGCCGCGTAGGCGGAATCAATCGCCGCCAATGGGCCCCGTCTGGATATTGACGAGCACACCATCCCCGCCCGGCGAAACTGTCCGCGTCTGCGGTGCCCGCCAGTGGTCGATGTGGCTCACCTGGTGCACGCAGCTGATGGTGCAGTTGGGCGCACAGCTCTTCGCCGTCAGGAACTCCCGTTTTACGTCGACTCGCGTGTACTCGGCGATCGGCACGCCGGGGTAGCCGCGCTGCTGCGAGCAGTAATGAACCAGGCCGTCTTCGCAAACGTAGAGGTAGCGCGACCCGGCGCGGCAGCGCCAGTCGTTTGGCCGCCCCTGCGCAATCGCCTCCTGAAACCGGTTAAACCGCGAGTAGTTCCGTTTCTTCATCTGGCGCATCTCAAAGTAGACCCGCGCCTCGTCGGGCTTGAGCGGCTTGAGCTGCCCGTCCCCGTCGTGAATGATCCCGATCGTGGAAGTAAACCCCAGCTCCAGCGCGCGTTTACCGATCACGAGAGCGTCGTGCGGGTTGCGGATGCCTCCACCCACCACTGAGTTGATGTTCACATGGAACTCGGCGAACTCGGCGAGCATCTGCAGCTTCTTATCGAGAACTTTGAGGCTCTTCTTCGAGACCTCGTCAGGATCGATGTTGTCGATCGATATCTGCATGTGATCGAGGCCGGCGCGGTTGAGCCGCTCGATCCGCTCCTGATTCAGCAGGTAGCCGTTCGTGATCATCCCGGCCATCGCGCCGGTCCGGCGTATCCGGCGGATCACGCCGTCCAGTTCCGGGTGGGTCAGCGGTTCCCCGCCCGAGATCGTGATGATGCTGGTCCCCAGCAGGCCCAGGTGGTCGATGCGCCGGTTCATCTCCTCGATGGGCACGGGCTCCGAGACTTTGTCGTACTCGTTGCAGTAGGCGCAGCTGAGGTTGCAGAAGCGCATGGGGATGATCTGCGCCATGACCGGGTGCCCCGTAAACGCCAGCGCCCGGCCCACGAGCGTCACCTCGCGCACCTTCCGCCGGGCCGCAATCAGCCGCCCCTTCACCGTCGCTCGCCGTGCAGCCGCCATCTGTTCTATTCAACCACAACCGGGGCGGAACCGGGAGCCGGGTGCTGGATCGTCCCGTGTCTGCTGCTACCATGTCAACCATGCCGTTGCTCCCTGTCCGCATTCGCCATTTCAGCCGATTCGGCGCCGCCGTTCTCGCACTGGCCGGATGCCTCGCATCTCCCGCCGGCGGGCAGAATGTCCAGGCGCTCTCGCCGGTTATCCGTACTCGCATTGCGGAGATCGTCCGCGGCCTCAACCGCGGGGTCAACATCAGCCAGGCGGCGGTCTCACCGGACGGGAAACGCGTCGCGTGGACGCAGGGGGGCCGGCGCAGCGGACAGATTCTCGTGGCTCCCGTCTCCGATCTCAGCGAAATGCAGAGCGTCACGGCCGCGACCGCGAGCCAATCGTGTGACGAAAGCGAGCTCGCCTGGGCCCCAGACTCCGCAACCATCGCCTTCCTTTCCGACTGCGCCGATCCGGGCCAGCAGGAAAACCTCTACCTTTCGCACCTCGACGGCAAGCCCGCCACTCGCCTTACCGAACTTCACGGTTTCGTGCAGAATCCCGCCTTCGCCCCCGACGGCAAATCCATTGCTTTTCTCTATGTCGAAGGGGCCACCCGTCCCGCCGGCGCGCTGGCGGCGCAGGATTTGCCTTCCGGCGTCATCGGCCAGGCCAAAACCGACATCCAGCGCGTAGCTGCCATCTCCGCCGAGACTTCGGAGCCTGCGGCGCCCGACTTTTTCACTCCATCCAATCTCCATGTCTACGAGTTCGACTGGTCGCCCGACTCCAAGTCGCTCGCCTACATCGCAGCCGATCCCCCCGGCGAAAACAACTGGTGGGTGGCGCGGCTTTACAGACAGCCCATCGGGGGCCGCGCCGAGGTCGTCCTCAACCCCGCCAAAGTTGCTGGCCCACTGCACGGTCTCCAGATCGCCGTCCCCCGCTGGTCGCCCGACGGCAAGTCCATCGCCTTTATCGGCGGCCTCATGAGCGACCAGGGCGTCACTGGCGGCGACGTCTGGATCGTCTCTTCGGCCGGGGGTGGGCCCCACGATCTGACGGCCGGACGGCACTCTACACCCGCATGGCTCACCTGGGACGGCCCATCCCACATCTATATCGGGGAGATCGCCGGCGGCGATTGCCGTCTCGTCCGTCTCACCCTGAACGGCGCCGACGAGTCCGGTGCGACTGCCGGCCGTCCCATCTTCAGCTTCCCGGGCAGCATCGGCAGCGGTATGTTTAACCCCAACCTCTCGGTGAGTTCCAACCGTTCCCTGTTCGTCTTCCGCGGCAGCACCTTCGACAGCCCCCCTGAAATCTACGCCGCGTTTCCCGGCAGGGCTTCAGCTCCCGGAGAGCCGTATTCCGGCCTTACGCAGCTTTCGCGCATCAATGCCGGCATCACGCCGGGCTGGGGCAAGTCCGTTTCCATCGACTGGACGAATGAAGGCTTCAACGTCCAGGGGTGGCTTATGCTCCCGAAGGACTACGACCCTGCCGGGAAGTACCCGCTCATCGTCGAGATCCACGGTGGGCCGGCGGCGGCGGTTCTGGGCCGCTGGGGAGCCGGGGGCAGCCTGAGTCCGGCCGCGTTCTCCGCGCTCGGCTACTTTGTGCTGCAGCCCAACCCGCGCGGCAGCTTCGGGCAAGGGGAGGCCTTTACCCAGGCCAACCGCAAAGACTTCGGCTATGGCGACCTGCGCGATATTCTTGCCGGCGTCAACGCGGTTGAGGCGAAGTATCCCATCGACCCGCGGCGCGTGGGCCTTACCGGGTGGAGCTACGGCGGATTCATGACCATGTTCGACATTACCCAGACGCATCGTTTCCGCGCCGCGGTGGCCGGGGCGGGCATCTCGGACTGGCTCAGCTACTACGGCGAGAATTCGATCGACCAGTGGATGATTCCGTACTTTGGCGCTTCAGTCTACGACGACCCGGCCGCCTATGCGAAGAGCTCGCCCATCGATTTCATCAAGCAGGTCAAGACGCCCACGCTCCTGGTCGTGGGCGACCGGGACGGCGAGTGCCCGGCGCCGCAGTCGTTCGAGTACTGGCACGCCCTTCGCGACCTGGGAGTGCCGACCGAGCTCGTCGTATACCCGGACGAGGGGCACGGGTTTGTGAATCCGGCGCACCGGCTGGACGTGCTGGAGCGCGCCGCCGGGTGGTTTGCGCGGTACATGCCGGCCGAGCCGTCGAGCGCCTCCCGGGCTGCCGCGCGCTGAGGCTTCGGGTCGGATTGCTTGCTGATCCGGAGGGGCTTTTTGAGGCTCAAAAGGGACGTTTTTGGCCTGCAAATCGGGTAAATTCGGTTAAAGGAATGTTAATTTGGTAACTATCTGGTTACCGAATTATTTTGGATAACTCTTTTGTTTTCAATAAATCGTTGTTCAAAATTGCACCGAAAACGATGCAAACTGTGAGGGACTCCCCCGGGGGGGTACTCTTTTCTCCCTTTGCCCATCTGTTCATCGCTCCTCCGGAAGGGACCGCAGATGGCGTCCCTGGATTTATTATGCCCGGAAGAGGCGTAATACTCTGCAAACCGGCGCCGGGCGAGTCCTGGGAGGTTCGGGGTTCATGGATGGGTAACTGAAGGATGGGCGACAATCCAGGCATGACCCGATTCATGGAGGCTACGGCGTTTATCGAGACTAATTTATGATAGACCTACCTTTCTTTCTTTGGAGGCATAAGGATTGCCTGTACCTCTGCCAGCGCCATCACCTGAAGGAAGACACCAAGTAGATGCGATCATTCAGAGAATTAGCAAAGCAGTAGTGTTTTTGCTGGTGCCGACACCCGACACAGGAGCGCCATCTTCAGGTACTGGAACGCTTGTTGAGTGGAAAGGAAAGAAGTTCCTCGTTTCGGCCCTGCACTGTTTTTTCCCTGACATGGGAGGGACCGCACAGGTGATTCGTTCATGGAACGCGACGCGGTTCGGATTCCGAGATGAGCGTGGATTGGGTCGAACTGAGAGCCTGAATGAGGCGGAACAGCGGGTTCAGCCCGGTATCGGGTGCACCATACCAGTTTCCGCGCCGGAAGATTTCCTCATCGACAGCAAGCGCGATTTGATTGCCGTCAGAATTCCGCAAAATCTGGACGCTCTTGCTCATGCGGAATTCATCAACCTTGAGACGGACGCCTTCAAAAAGGACTTAGTCACAGGGGTTTCACTCATTGCATTGGGCGCTCCGATAGCTAGCCGCGTACATGTTGCTGGATTTGGAGAGACACTCATTCCGCAAGTGGAACATGTCCGATACGATCCTGATCTCGACACTTCGGGCATGACGAATGAGACCTATTCGCCGAGTAACTTCTTTATGCCCTATTCGCTCACCAAGGACGGAATCGCCCCACATGGATTTAGCGGCGCCGCAGTTTTCGTGAACAAGGAGCCGGAACCTGACGGCGTTTGGTCCGTCTCACCCCACATTGTTGGCATTGTTCAGCAATTTGCAAAGCGCAAAGGGTTTCTGATTGTGCGGAAGATCAGCGCGGTAGTTGAGTTGCTTGACACTGACAGGAATGCTGTCTAAGCAGATCAACTGTCTCTGTTTCGGGCTCAGATCGAGTTCTCGAGAACTCATTTACGGGGGATCAGTCCTCATAGGTCGGCATGGCGACGGGAATCCCGTGCCCGACCGGCCGGACTGGGGCCCGAGGAGGCTCCCGGACCAGCTGCATTTCCCCGGCGCGGGCGGTTGACCGGCTATCCGGAGAATACCCGAAGACAGCCCTCAGGGGCTGAAGCCCAGGCTTCTGTTTGCGGCGTTTTCGGCAGGACTGAAGCCACCCCAACAAGCAAAAGACGAAGACCTGCCGGCGGGGACGCTGGAGATGAAAGAGCGACTCGGCAATCCTGCTCCGCTCCACACCAACTGGAGAACCGCTTTTAAGTGGCCAAGCGAAGATCGTGTTCTTCGAGAGAGGCGATTGGATCATTCGCTCCGCATCCGTCTCGGAGAGCCAGAGCGAAGGGCGGCGGAGGCTAACGGCAGATGACCGGATCGCTCCAGTAGCCGTCCCGGCCGATCAGTTGACCGGCCTCTTCCGGGCCCCAGGTGCCGGGCAGGTAAGAGTAGACGGGGGTTACATTGCCGAGCACGGGCTCGACGATGCGCCATTGCGCCTCCACGAGGTCCTGGCGCGAGAACTGCTCGACGTTGCCGCGGCAGGCGTCGCCCAACAGCCGCTCATAGGGGGGCATGTCTTTGACTTCCGCGCGATGGAGGTCGAGCTCGACATCGCGGCCGACCATGCGCTCGCCGGGGATCTTGACGCGGATGCCGAGCCCCATCTCGAAGCAGGGGCTGACGCGGATGCGCATGTGCGCGGAACTGGCCGGCACCAGTTCGCCGAAGGTCTCGCGGGGCGGGCGCTTGAACTCGACGGTGGCCTCGGTGCAGGTGATCGGGAGCATCTTTCCGGCGCGGATATAGATGGGGACGCCGGCCCAGCGCCAGCTATCGATCTGAAGGCGCACGGAGATAAAGGTTTCGACGGTCGAGGCCGGGGCAACGCCCGGGACTTCCCGGTAGCCCTCGTACTGGCCCCTTACGACGGAGGTCGGATCGAGGGGGCGGATGGCGCGCATGAGCTCGGCCTTGCGGTCGCGGACGGCGTCGTGGCTCTCGCCGGTGGGCGGGTCGATGGTGAGGTTGGCGACGACCTGGAGCATGTGGTTCTGGACCACGTCGAGGAGGGCGCCGACCTGGTCGTAGAAGCGGCCGCGGTCCTGGACGCCGAAGTCCTCGGCCATGGTGATCTGGATACAACGGATGTGATCGCGGTTCCAGATGGGCTCGAAGATGGGGTTGGCGAAGCGGGTGTAGAGGATGTTCTGCACGGGCTCTTTGCCGAGGTAGTGGTCGATGCGGAAGATGTTCTCCTCGGCGAAGTACTGGTGGAGGGTGCGGCTGAGCTCCTGCGCGGAGGCGAGGTCGCGTCCGAAGGGTTTTTCGACGACGATGCGGGCGTTGCCGGCGCAGCACATCCTGGCCAGGTTGGCGGCAACGGGCTCAAACAGGCTGGGCGGAATGGCGAGGTAGTGGAGCGGGCGCTGGGATTGCCCGAGCTCCTTGCCGAGGCGCGCGAAGGTGTCCTCGTCGTTGTAGTCGCCGTCGACGTAGCGCAGGAGGGTCATCATTTTGGCGAAGGCGGCAGGGTCTGCGCCGCCGTGTTTCTCAAGGCTGTCTTTGGCGCGGGCCTGGAACTGTTCGAGCGTCCAGCCGGCCTTGGCGACGCCGATGATGGGCAGGTTGAACCCCTCGTCCCGGATCAGTCCCTGCAGCGCCGGGAAGATCTGCTTGTAGGCCAGGTCACCCGTGGCTCCGAGAAACACCAATGCATCCGAAGGGAGATTTTCCATCGGTTCCACACCACCCCTTAACTTAGAAGCTGTTATTGACTCTCGCGCGGCCTTGGGAAAGGGAATAACAGCCTCAGGATTTTCGATCGCTTGCGCCGGTTGCATGGCCGGCACGACTCCGGCTGTTCGAACCCTGCCGGCGCGGCATCGCTTTCCCACTATAAACGGCGGCGCGGCCCGGGGGGGGCGGTTTCTCTCGTTTGACCCTGCGCGTGCGTCTAACTAGACTTGCAGGCAGGGTTTCTTGATGAAGTGGCGCAGATTGCAACCGGCTTTGGCGTTTTCGGCCGTAATTCTTTGCCTGGGGGCGGTGACGGCCCGAGGCCAGTCGTCGGACAGCAATGCTTCCCAGGCGGGAGGCTCCTCGTCGTCTTCGAGCGCGTCCGGTTCGGCGGGGGAGTACGTGCAGGAGAAGACGCCGACGGTGCTGGACCCGGCGGGCCCGAGCGTCTCGCTCATCACCTCGGAGCCGGTGTTTTATATGGCGGCGGCGTTGAACGCGTGCGGCTACGACGAGGGCCTGGACGAGAGCGACCCGATCCGCAAGTGGGTCCGCGAGCAGATGGACGGGTCGCTTGCGAAGAGCGAGACGGCGCGGGAGAAGCGGGACAAGCTGTGCCTGTTTGTGGCGCAGCACCGGCTGACCGGAACCGACGAGGACATTGCGCAGTACATCTCGCTGGCGCTTTATCTTACGCAGCCGCCGGGGCTGGAGATCACCGCCGAGCTGACCGAGATGCCGCCGGACGCGACGCAGGTGGTGGGGGTGGTGCCGCTGGTGAAGGACTTTGCCGAGGCCGTGGACCTGAACGGCATCTGGCTGGCGGCGCACCGTGAGTACGACCACGAAGAGGAACTTCTGCACGATCCGCTGTCGCAGATGATCGTCTCGACGAACCTGTATCTGCACATGCCGGCGGAGGGGTACACGGGGCGACGGTTTATCGTGGTCATCGAGCCGATGCTTTCGCCGCGCCTGGTGAATGCCCGGGTGTACGGGCTCGATTACGTGGTGGTGGTTTCGCCGGTGAACGGGAAGGTCCCGCTGCACGACGTGCGCCACACCTATCTGCATTATGTGATCGACCCGCTGCTGCTGTCGCGCTACAACGGTCTGCAGCAGCTCGATCCGGTGCTGAAGGCGATCCGCGACGCTCCTCTGGACTTTCACTTCCGCAACGACCCGACGCAGTTGACGATCGAGTGCCTGATCAAGGCCATCGAGGCGCGCACGATGGACACCGGCATCCCGGTGTACACGATTCCCGCGGGTATAGACCGCTCGCAACTTCCGCGCTATGAGCACCAGCTCCAGGTGTACCAGCAGAGGGTGGATGCGGCGCGGTGGGCGGCGGTGCAGCACGACATGGCGCAGGGGTTTGTGCTGACGCAGTATTTCTACGAGCAGATGATCCTGTTTGAGAAGTCTCCGGCCAACCTAAAAGAGGTGATCGGGGAGATGGTCTACGGCATGGACGTGGACCAGCAGGTGCACCGGGCGAAGGAGACGACGTTCGACAAGGTGGCCGACCTGGAGGTGCTGGAGCGCAACCAGCCGCGCAGGCTGACGGGCCTGGACCTGGCGGAGGCGAAGCTTTCGGAGGGCGATGCGGCGGCGGCAAGCTCGATCGCCAAGAAGACGCTGGCGAGCGAGACGGACACGCCGGCAGCGGCCGCGGCAGGGGCGCGGGCGGACTTTATCCTGGCGCGCGCGGCGCTGATGACGGGCCATCCCGACCAGGCCTTCGTCGACTTCAACAAAACCATCGCGGCGGGGCAGGATCCGCGGATCGTGGCGTGGTCGCACATCTTTCTGGGCCGGATGTACGATCTGGAGTGCGATCGCGACAAGGCGGTTTCCGAGTACAAGGCCGCGATGGCGGCGCGGGACGGGCGGCTGGACACGCGCATCGCCGCCGAGCGCGGCGAAAAGACGGCTTACGCGGTCAATGGGCACTCGTGCGAGGAAGAAGATGCCGGCAGCGGCCCGCCCGACGCGGATACGCAGAATAAACCCGCAGCACCGGCCTCGCCTGCCCAGGCTCCGGCACCGGCCGCCCCGCCGAGGCAACCGTGACCTCGCGTTGAACGATCCGGGCTCCTGATTGCGTCTGATGGAAGAGGAGAAGGGAAAAGGCAGCAGGAGGTAGCGATCGGGGAGTGAGGGGGGCGCCGGCGATGCGAAGGGAAAGAATGCGAAACGCGGGACCTCGATCTCATTTCGCGATTCAGGGCTTCGACCGGGACCCCCATAAGGGCCGCAAGACCTGCTGAGACCAGCGTGCAACCGGCACTGTCCGAACTCGAAACCGCGCTGGGACGCCGCTTTGCGGACCCGGAGCTGCTGGTGCGCGCGCTGACGCACCGCTCCCTGGCCCAGGAACAGGCGGAGGGGAACGGAGCATCCGGCGACAACGAACGCCTGGAATACCTGGGGGATGCGGTGCTGGGGCTGGCTGTCGCCGAGGCCCTTTACTCAGCTCATGCGGAGTGGACCGAGGGCGAACTGACGCGCGTGCGGGCGCGGCTGGTGAGCCGCCAGCACCTGGCCGCCGTGGCCGCGTCGATTGGACTGGGGAGCCATTTGCGCCTGAGCCGGGGCGAAGAACGCGGTGGATTGCGGCAGAAGAGCACGATTCTTTCGAACGCGATGGAGGCGGTCCTGGCCGCACTGTATCTGGACGGCGGATTGGAGCCGGTGCGGGCCTTTGTGGCCGGCCGCGTGATGGGCCAGGCAGCGGAGGTGCTGGCCGAGGAGCTGCGCACCGGGCAGGCCCTCGGGAATTACAAGTCGGCGCTGCAGGAGCATCTGCAGGCGACGCACGCCGGGGTTCCCGTTTACCGGCTGCGGCGCGAGAGCGGTCCGGACCACCGCAAGCGGTTTCTGGTCGAGGTGCGCCTGCGGGCCGGCGCCGGCGAGCCGGGGCAGCCGCTGGCGCGAGGGATCGGCAGCACCAAGAAACGCGCCGAGCAGGACGCCGCCCGCCGCGCCCTGGAGCGGCTTGGGGCCGATTCCGATGCGGACCCGACGGCCGGGGAGCCGGACCTTTCCGAGATCGGGGAAGAGCCGGAGGAACGGGCTGCGCCATGACCGAAGCCGCTCCCACCGGTCCCGCCCTGCCGGCTCCGGGCCCTGCCGCGGAGGGACGGCCGACGGCGGGGCGCGCCCGGCCGCGGGAGTCCGGCGGCCTTTTGCCCACCGTTCCTGAAGCCCTGGCTTCGCTGCTGCGCACGCTGGTGGTAGCGCTCTTCGTGCTGACCTTTATCATGCAGCCGTTCCTGATTCCGTCGGAGAGCATGGAGCGCACCCTTCTGGTTGGCGATTTCCTGCTGTGCAACAAGCAGATGCTGGCGCCGGCAGGGCCCATCGGGCGCTACATCCTGCCGTACCGGGCGGTGCGCCGGGGCGACATCATCGTCTTTCACCATCCCGATCCGCCGCTCCTGGTGAAGCGGGTAGTGGGCGTACCGGGCGATCATCTGCGCATTCAAAACGGCGTCGTATTGATCAACGGCGCGCCGCTGCGGCAGCCCTATGCGTACTTTGCGCCGGTCGCCGCGGCCACGGCGGCCAGTTTTCCGGCGCGCATTTATACGGACCCGACGGTGGATCCCGACTGGTGGCGCCAGATGCAGAGCCTCACCCACGACGGGCAGCTCACGGTGCCGGCGGGCGAGTACTTTGTGCTGGGCGACAACCGCAATCACAGCGACGACTCGCGTTACTGGGGCTTTGTGCCGCGGCGGGCGATTGTGGCCACGCCGCTGCTGGTTTACTTCTCGCTGCGGGCGGCCTCGGGAGACGACCCGGTAACGGCCCAGGCTGGGCCGGAGGCGGATGGTAAACTCAAATTCGGCAGGGGTCTTCCGGAAAAGCTTGCACACTTTGCGCGCTGGGACCGGATCTTTCACGTGATTCACTGACGTTGAGCCGGCGTTTGCCGCCGGAGGCTGCCGAATCCCTCCGCGAGCGACGGAATGACCAAGAAGAAAAGCCGAGCCGACCGCACGCCGCCTCCGGCCAAGCCCGAACCGGCACCATCCAAGACGCAGGAAGAGAGCCGGCGCGTCGAGCAAGCGCCCGGCGAGGAGACGTCAACCGAGGAGACGCCCTTTGAGGCTTTCGCGAGTATCTGCTCGGTGCTGGCGGTGCTTCTCTTCATCCAGACATTTATCGGCCAGAATTTTGTCATTCCCTCGGGCTCGATGGAGAAGACGCTGCTGATCGGCGACCATCTTGTGGTTGACCGCGTTACGCTGGCGCCCCCGGCGCAGTGGGCCCCCTTCATTTATTACCGCGAGCCCCGGCGCGGGGATGTGGTGGTCTTCATCAAGCCGGTTCCCGACCAGGTGAACGGCAAGCCGGAGTATCTCTACCTGGTGAAGAGGCTGATCGGGATTCCCGGCGATCACATTCACCTGAACGACGGCACTGTGTACATCAACGGCGTGGCCCAGTACCAGCCGCACGCGCAGCCGACGACGCCGATGAACTTTGTGGACTACCTCGACGACTTTCCCGCGGTGCCGATGACGCCGGCGCTGGGCGCGACCGACGCCTGGTCGGTGGCCATGCCCAGCTACGTGAAAGACGGCAACCTGGTGGTGCCGCCGGGCGAGTACTTCATGATGGGCGACAACCGGCACGACAGCCTCGACTCACGGTTCTGGGGCTTTGTGCCGCGGGCGAACATTGTGGGCCGGCCGCTGTTCAACTACTGGTCGTTCCCGGCCACGGAGAGCGACTACGAGCAGCCAGGCCTGGGTGCGCGCATCCACTGGTTTGGCCACGTGATGCTGCACTTCTTCACCCAGACGCGGTGGTCGCGCACCTTCCACGTGATCCGCTAACGAGAGACCAGGGGTCAGTTGCATCCGGGTTCGGAGGGCGGCGGCCAGTGCGGTGAATCCGACTTCCATTGCAGAAGTCGAGACCCCGCACCGCAGGTCCCCTTCGACAAGCTCAGGGCAGGCATTCGACTGCGATTGGCGCCCAACCACCCCAAGAGGCAAAGACCGCTTCATGGGGGCCCCGGTCACGCGCCAATCTCCGCTCAGGACGACAGTTTATTTTTGATGCGAACTTTGGACTCAGGCCCTAGTAATTTGATTCCGAAATAACATCGCAACAGATTCAGCGGAGGCGGAAAGTTTCCGCAGGGGCTAAAGCCCACGCTCATAGGTGGCTGTTTGCGGCACGACTGCACGACTAAAGTCGTGCCCTTTTACAAACCACATTCGGCCGCATTGCCACGTTATTTTGGAATCGTCCTACTAGTCAACCGGGCGCGAGCCGGCGATGAGGATGTCGACGAGCCGCCGGGCGCTCTGCTGCCATTCCGGTCCGGAGCCCACATGGGAGACGCCGATGAGGGCCCGCATCAGGTCGAAGGGGTCGAGGTCCCTGCGCATCTCCCCGCTGTCGACGGCGCGCTTGACCAGGGCGCCGGCCGCTCCCTGAATGAGACTGCGCGAACCCTCATAGAGCTTGGAGGCGCCCCCGACGACGCTGTTGAGCGCGGGAGCGATGATCTGCTTGGCGGCGATGTGGTCGACGAAGAGCAGCATCCAGGCGCGCAGGGCTTCCATGGGAGGCAGAGTTGCGGCGAAGCGGCGCTCGGCGGCGGCGAGCTTTTCGACCTCGCTGCGATAGACGGCTTCGATGAGGGCGTCGCGGGTGGGAAAGTGACGGTACAGGGTGCCGGCTCCCACGTGAGCCTGGCGGGCGATCTCGTCGAGGCTGGCGTCGGCGCCAAAGCGGGTAAAGGCCACCTTGGCGGTCTCGAGGATGCGCTCGCGGTTGCGCAGGGCGTCGGCCCGCGGCTTGCGCTGCGGTTTTGGCTGCACGGTTCGCGAAGGCTTCTTAGTCATGGCAAAAAAAGTTGCAACCGGAGGATGTCTCCGTTTATCTACTGATCCGGAACGTTCGGAGATTGTCTCCGTTTTATTCGATGCCTGCGGGGTCCGTCAATCTTCAACGCAGGCGATGGTGAGAGCAGGTAACCGGTAGAGGAGGAATGGGAGATGCGAGTTTTCGTTACGGGCGCGACGGGATTTATCGGGTCGGCGGTGGTGAAGGAATTGATCGAGGCCGGGCATCAAGTGCTGGGCATGGCGCGGAGCGATGCGGGCGCCGAGCGGCTGGCGGCGACGGGTGCGCAGGTGCAGCGCGGCGACCTGAAAGACCTGGAGAGCCTGCGCAGCGGGGCAGCGGGGTCGGACGCGGTGATTCACCTTGCCTTTATCCACGACTTTTCGAACTTCAAGGAAAACTGCGCGATCGACGCGAGGGCCATCGAGGTTCTTGGCGAGACGCTGGCGGGATCGGATCGCGCGCTGATCGTGACGGGCGGGCTTGCCCTGCTGGCGGAGGGCGGCGCGGCGACCGAGGACGACCCGCCGGTTCCTGTCTCCGATCACTATCCGCGCGCGTCGGAGCACACGGCAGCCTTGCTGGAAGAGCGGGGGGTGCGGGCGATGGTGGTGCGGCTTCCGCAGGTCCACGATACGACGAAGCAGGGCCTGGTGAGCTACGCCATCCGGGTGGCGCGGGAAAAGGGGGTCGCGGCGTACATTGGCGAAGGAAACAACCGCTGGGCCGCGGTGCATCGGCTGGACGCGGCGCGGCTTTACCGGCTGGCGCTGGAGAGGGGCCAGACGGGCGCGCGGTTCCACGCGGTAGCCGAAGAGGGTGTGACCGCAAGGGAGATCGCGGAGGCGATCGGGCGCGGGGTGAAGGTGCCGGCGAGTTCGATTACGCCGGAAGAGGCGGCGGGGCATTTCGGCTGGCTGGCGCGGTTCGTGGGGATCGACCTTTGCGGCTCCAGCGCGCAGACGCGGGAGAAGCTGGGATGGAGCCCGACGGGACCGGGGATGATCGCCGATCTCGACAACATGAACTATGCGCAGGTGTGAATCCAGAACATGATTGCTGACGTTGAAGGAGTGAGAAGGATGACGAATAAGATCGCAATCATCACGGGCGGGAGCCGGGGCCTGGGGCGCAACACGGCCGTCAACCTGGCGCGGCGCGGGGTGGATATTGTGTTCACCTGGCGGGCCAGCGAGAAAGACGCGGCGAGCCTGGTGCGCGAGGTCGAAGCGATGGGGCGAAAGGCGGCCGCGTTCCAGCTCGATACCGGCGATACGCGGGCCTTCGACGGATTTGCCGGCGAGGTCGGCAAGACGCTGGAGAGCTGGGGGCGGGAGCGGTTCGACTACCTGGTGAATAATGCGGGGAACTCTCTTCATGCCGGCTTCAGCGAAACCACGGAGGCGCAGTTCGACGGGATCTTCAATGTTCACGTGAAGGGAGTTTACTTTCTGACGCAGAAGCTGCTTCCACTGATGAACGACGGCGGGCGGATTATCAACATCTCGTCGGGACTGGCGCGGTTTGCGGTGCCGGGCAGCTCGGCTTACGGAGCCGCGAAGGGAGCGGTGGAGGTGCTGACGCGGTACCTGGCCAAGGAGCTGGGCCCGCGCGGCATCACCGCGAATGTGGTGGCGCCGGGGGCGATCCAGACTGACTTCAGCGGCGGCATGGTGCGCGACAATCCCGCGGTCAACAAGCGGGTGGCGGAGATGACGGCGCTGGGGCGCGCGGGGGTGGCGGACGATATCGGACCGATGATCGCGGCGCTACTTTCCGAGGACAACCGGTGGGTGAACGGGCAGAGAATCGAGGCGTCGGGCGGCATGGCGCTTTAAGAGATCAGGAACCGGAGCAGAAGGAGTTCAAGCGGTATGACGACGGAGAAGAGGATTGCGCTGGTGACGGGCGGGAATAAGGGCATCGGTTTTGAAATCTGCCGGAATCTTGCCGGCGCCGGGTGCACGGTGCTGCTGGGGGCGCGCGATGCGGAACGGGGGCAGCAGGCGGTGCGGCGGCTCGGGCAGGAGGGGATCGAAGATGTCCAGTTTATGGAGATCGACGTTACGAAGCAGGAGAGCGTTACGGCCGCGGCGCGGCAGATCGAGAGCAGGTTCGGCCGGCTCGATATCCTGATGAACAACGCGGGCGTGAACCTGCGCGGGGATGGACTGCCGGGCGCGGCCGATGTGGAGGTGGTGGAGAAGATCTTCGGCACCAACTTTTTTGGGGCGCTGCGCGTGGCGCAGGCGATGCTGCCGCTGCTGCGCAGGTCGGCCGCGGGGCGGATCGTGAACGTCTCGAGCGGCCTGGGTTCACTGGCTTTCAACAGCGATCCTTCGTCGCAAAGCTACGACGTCAAATACATCGGGTATAACGCGTCGAAGGCTGCGTTGAACATGCTGACGGTTCACCTGGCATACGAGTTGCGGGAGACGAAGATCAAGGTGAACTCGGCGAACCCGGGATTTACAAAGACGGACCTGAACGATAACCGGGGAACGCAGCCGGTGGAGGTGGGCGCGATTGCAGCCACGCGGCTGGCGCTCGTGGACGAGGATGGACCGACGGGACAGTCGTTTTCAAAGGATGGTCCGAATCCCTGGTAGTGTTAACAGGCCCCAGGCAGCCAAGGAAGGCAGGTGTGGGATGCGGGCGTGCGCCATTTGCCTGGATGGGAGTGCTGCGGCGATGCGCGTGGGGAGGGCGGCGGGGAGAAGCGGGAGGTTGGCCGGATTGCGCGACAGGGGGGCGATCGCTTAATTTCTCAACCCGGGAGCCGTTGGCGTCCATGGCTGCCGGGAGTCCTGCGGGGTGCTCCGGGCGCGGCGGGATGAAAGCGGCGATTGGAAGGCCGGGATGGACGAGTCAGAGCCGTTGCTGCTGGCGGGGCAGAATCTTTCGCTTGAAGAGATCCATGGCGTAGCGCGGGGGCGGCGGGCGGGACTGGATCCATCGTCCCGGGAGCGGGTTGAGGCGGCGCACCGGGTGATCCGGAAGATCGTCGCGGAAGACCGTGCGGTTTACGGCGTGAATACGGGCTTCGGCAAGCTCTCCGAGGTTCGCATCCCGGGCGATCGTCTTTCAGAACTGCAGGTGAACCTGGTGCGAAGCCATGCCTGCGGGCTGGGCCGGCCTTTGTCCGAGGGGGAAGTGCGGACGATGCTGGTGCTGCGCGCCAATGTGCTGGCCAAGGGCTGCAGCGGGGTGCGGGCAGAGGTGATTGAGATGCTGGTGAACCTGCTCCATTGCGGGGTTCACCCGGTTGTGCCGGAGAAGGGATCGGTGGGCGCGAGCGGCGACCTGGCTCCGCTGGCGCACCTGGCGCTGGTGCTGATCGGCGAGGGCGAGGCTTTTTATCGGGGAGAGCGCGTTGGCGGCGGCGAGGCGCTGCGGCGGGCGGGGCTGGCTCCGCTGCGGCTGGAAGCGAAGGAAGGACTGGCGCTGCTGAACGGGACGCAGGCGATGACCGCGGTGGCGGCGCTCGCGCTCTACGAGGCGCAGCGGCTGGTGCGGCTGGCCGATGTTGCGGGCGCGATGTCCCTGGAGGCGCTGCGGGGCACGCCTGCCGCTTTCGATGCGCGCATCCAGGAGGCGAGGCCGCATCGGGGACAGGCAGCCGCGGCGCGGCATCTGACGGCGCTGCTCGAGAGCAGCGAGATCCGGGAGTCGCACCGCACCAACGACCCGCGCATCCAGGATGCGTACTGCCTGCGCTGTATGCCGCAGGTGCACGGCGCGGTGCGCGATGTGCTGGATCATGCGACGGCGATCGTGGAGATCGAAAGCGGTTCGGCGACCGACAACCCGCTGGTATTTGCAGCGGGAGGAGATGTGGTTTCGGGCGGGAACTTTCACGGCGCGCCGCTTTCCTACGCTTTCGACTACGCGGCGATTGCGCTGACCGATCTTGCCGGGATGTGCGAACGGCGGATCGACCGGCTGATCAATCCCGATATCAATGAGGGGTTGCCGGCGTTTCTGTCGAGCCAGGCGGGGTTGTCGTCGGGCTACATGATTGCGCACGTGGCCGCGGCGGCGCTGCTGAACGAATGCAAGGTGCTGGCGCACCCGGCGAGCGTGGACAGCGTGCCGACATCGGGCGGGAAGGAAGACCACGTTTCAATGGGGATGACGGCGGCGCTGAAGCTGCGGCAGGTTGTGGAGAACCTGGAGCAGATTCTGGCCATTGAGCTGCTGTGCGCGGCGCAGGGGCTGGAGTACCGGAAGCCGCTGCGGCCGGGGAGGCAGATCGAGCGGGTGCTGGCGGAGATTCGGGAGATTGTGCCCGCGCTCGAAGCGGACCGGCCGCCGGCAAAAGACATTAACCACCTGGTGGAGGCGATGCGGGAGGGGAGGGTTGGCGGGCTGCGGTAAACGTCGAAATCTTGCGGAAGGGCATCCATCAGGGGCTGACAAGAAACAAAATTGCAAGTGCAACAAAACAAGAGATGAATTCTACGGACTCCCACCCTTCGGACAAAAACAAAGACGTCCAATGGATGGGGCACAGTTTCATCCCCCGCGGGTCGGCAACGACGGTGGAGGACTGTTACATAGCTCCCTCTACACGAATTGGAGAACCGCCTTAGCTTTTTCGTGGCGGGTACCTTTGCGGGTCCCCGCCATTTGTGTTTTCACTGGGAAGGGGGAATCATCCCGCCAGCACTCCGCCGAGGACGCGGAGGACGGTCCAGACGGCCCACCAGCCGAAGACCGTGATGTAGCCGGCGCTCTTGTTTTTGCCGGCGACGCGGGCGATGCCGATGGAGAGCAGGATCGCGCCCCAGATGGAGATGATGTCGATCTGCGAGGCGAAGGCGTAGAGACCTTTGTTGGTGTCCTGGATGGAGAGGTAGTAAGCGAGATTGGTTCCGGCGACGTTGTTGAGGTTGAACGACTCGGGAGCGAGGCCGGCGAAGAGGGCGATGGTGCCGAGAATAGGTGGAAAGATGTTGGGCAGGGTGCAATAGAAGTTGACCGCGAAGATCTCAGGAAATTTGGCTTTGCCGCCAAAGACGAAGTTGATGGTGCCCCAGAGAACGAGGGAGACGAGGCTGGCGGCGATGAGGATCATTACGGGGCTGGCCGCCATGATGACCTCGGTGAAGGCGCCGGCGAACTTCATGGCGTTGGCGCGCTGCGCGGGCGTCAACTGGTCCATGCGGGCTTCCTGCTTGGCGTTCAGGCTGATGTTGTTTTCCGCCACCTGCTGCCAGCCGACCTTGACGGTGATGGCGGCAAAGAGCACGTAGCTGAAAAGGATGGTGAGCAGGAACGGCATCCACCAGCTTTTGTTGCCGCGCTTGATGTCGTCGAAGGTTCTGGAGGGAGCAGTGAATGTGTTGGAGACACGCTGCCACTGGGTAAGGCCCGGGGCGGGCGGCTCGGGGACGGACGATGACTGCAGTTCAAGATCACTCACGGTTACCGCCTTTCGAGAACCCGAATTTCTTTTCGCCGCGATTGTAACCTTGAACGGCCCTGGAGTCGTAATCAATTTCCCGCGACGGAGATGGGCAGACGCGGCCGTGGGGATCTTCCACGGCCGGCTGGCGCGGCGAGAACGGAAGGACGCTACTGGCCTTCGGTGTCGGAGGCGAGGGTGGCGTCGCCGGCGTCGCGGCGGGCGGGGCCGAGCGGCCGGCCGTGGCCGTAGATGTCGTAGACGGTGATGTGGAAGCAGGCCTGCTCGAACTCTTCCTCGACGTCGATGAGGCCGGCGTTCTGGAGGGTGAGGAGGTAGCGGCGCATCCACTCGATCTCGCGGCCGGTCATGCCGCTCTTGCCGATGTCGATGGAGGCGCCGGTTTCATGCGGGCTGGCGATCTGGCCCCGCGCGGGCGCAGCGTTGCCGTTGAAGCGCATCAACTGGCGCTGGTAGGAGACGGGACGGACGGCGGAGTCGACCTGGATGGGGCGATGGAAGATGGCGTCGTGGATGCGGGCCAGGTCGGCGAGGAACTGGGCGGTCCAGGGACGGCAGTAGCGGCGGAGGTCGGGAAGGCCGGGGTTGACGGTGAGACCGCCGGAGACGGGCAGCGGCACCAGGATCCGGGTGGCGATCCAGCGCGCGAGCTGCTGGTCGTCCTGGATGCGCGTAAGACCTTCGGCCGAGAGACGCTGGTCCTGGCGTTCGAGGGAGGCGAGGGAACCGCGGAGGGGCGGGGGCGCGGGCTCGTGCAGCATCCGCAGCGAAGCTTCGAGCGTGATGGGCGGATGGTGGAGAGCCTCGATGGTGGTGAATGTGGCCGATTGCGCATCGGCAGCCGGCTGTGGGGTTGAGTCGCCGGGCTGAACCGGGGCGAGGTTGGCGGCGTCTTCGGGAGCGGATTCGGGCTGCGCGGTACGGCAGTCGGCCGCGTGGGCGGCGCGGCCGTGAGCAGCAAGACCCGCGGCGTAGCCCGCTTTGAATCCCTCCCGGTAACGATCGTGAAGCGCGGCTTCGTAGCGGGAACTGGACTCTTCGCGCGCGCGGGCGGAGTGGTCCTGGGTGGCTGTCCGCCGTTCGCTGGCGGCGAGGCGGCGGCGCGCAGCCGTGGTTGTGTGGTGCTCCGGGGCAAGCCGGCGATGGGTGGTGCTGCGCGCGCGGCTGCGGTGGACCAGGGTATGAGTGGGTTGGGACGCGGTTTCGCCCGCGGCAAGCGCCGCGGTGAGCAGGGCCAAGGCAAGGGCGGTAATGACAGTCCGGCGCATCGGGGGGAGTGTGCGGACAGTCGAGAGCAGATCCAGTGTATCCCGCTCTCTGTCCGCTTCCGAGTGCCTAGGCGGATGCGGTTTTGTCCGATAAGTGGACGCCGGAGACGCGGGAATGTTGGCGCGGAGGCCCTACTGGCTGCGGGCGGCGGTGGCCATGGCAGGGCTGGCACTCCTGCTGTCGCTGAGGCGAGGGGTTGGCAACGACGGGCGGCGCGCGGGGGCGTAGGTTTTGTAGACGGTGATGTGGAAGCAGGCCTGCTCGAACTCTTCCTCGACGTCGATGAGGCCGGCGTTCTGGAGGGTGAGCAGATAGCGGCGCATCCAGCCGATCTCACGCCAGGTCATCCCTTTTTTGGCGATGTCGATGGCGGCGCCGGTCTCATGGGGGCTGGCGGTGTCGCCTTCGGCGGGAGCGGCGTTGCCGTTGATGCGCACCAGCCGGCGCTGGTAATCGATGGTGCGGACCGCGGAGTCGACCTGGAGGGGACGGTGGAACAAGGCATCGTGGATGCGGGCGAGATCGTTAAGAAACAGCGCGGTCCAGGGCCGGCAGTAGCGGCGCTGCGGGTCCAGGTCGGGGTTGACCGTCAACCCGCTGTTGACAGGCAGCGGCACGAGCAGTCCGGCGGCGATGCGGGCCTCGAGATCGCTCTCGTCCTCAATGCGCTGGAGGTCCTCGGCCTCGAGGCGGCGGTCCTGGCGCTCGAGAGAGGCGAGCGAACCGCGCAGAGGCGGCGGCACGGGCTCGCTCAACATGCGCAGAGAGGCTTCCATGGTGATCGGGGGATGGTGGAGGGTGGAAACGGTATCGAAGGTGGCGGATTCGATCCAGGAGCCGGCGGGAGTGGCTTGTGGGGCGGGAGCGGCCGGCGTGGGCACGGCCGGCGCAGTTGGGGGGGCGGGTTCGCCGGATGTGGAAGGGGCGGCGGATTCAGGCGAGTCGACGCTGGCGGTTTCGGCTTCGGAATCCGCATCGGTTTCGGATGCGGCGCGGCGGAAGGAGGATGAAGCGCGGGGGGCAAGCGGGGAAGGAGATCGCGCTATGGTGCGGCTGGAAGCGGGATCGGAGACATGGATGGGCGCGGGGCGTGCGACGTGGCACTCGGTCTGGTGGGCCAACTCTTTTTCCGCGGCGGCGTGGGCGGCGTAGTAGCCGGCGTGGTAGCCCTCTTCGTAGCGGGCCGCGAGCTCATCGACTTCACGGTCGTGGCGCTCGGCAGCGGATTCGCGGTCGCACCCGGCCTCGTAACGCTCATAGCGTTCGTGGCGCTCGTAACGCTCGCGGCGCTCGGCGGCAAGGCGGCGGCTATAGGCCGATTCGTGGGAGACGCGGCGCCTGGCGGAGCGGTGGGATGTGGACCGGTATGCGACCCTGCGGCGGCTGGCCGGCGCGACGTGCCCGGCACGGCGATGTGTGGCCGTGGCAGGAACCTGCCCGGTTTGAGCCGCGGCCGGGAGAATAAGCGCGGCGGCCGCCAGCACAGTTCCCAGCACGGCGAGAAAGATCGGAGCCGACACGGTCCGGCGCATGAGGGAGTGTGCGGACAATCGAGAGCTTCTCCAGTGTAGCCCGATCCGCGCCCATTCCCGAGTGCCTGAGCGGATGCGGATTTGTCTACAAATTAGACGCCGAGGGCTGGCGAGCCGTTTCTTTGCGGTCTTTTGCGGCTTTCAGGGAGATGGATATTCGTTTGATCCGGTAGAGCACCGGGAGCGGGTGAGAAGCTGTGTGCGGCCAAAGGATTGAAGCTAGGGCCTGTTAACGCTGCCAGGGTGGATGGCCCTGGTAGTGTTAACAGGCCCTGATCGGTCAGGAAACCGCCTGCGGCGCTGGACGGCGGGCCGGCAAGCTATCCGGCCGCCTCTGTGGCGCGGGCGAGCATGTACTCGACGGCGGCCTTGAGCTCGGGGTCGGTGACGTCCTCGACGACGCCGGCGTCGCCGATGCCGACGGGCAGGACGAAGCGGCGGACGCCGCCGAGGTTCTTTTTATCGCTGCCGGTGGCCGCGACCAGCCGCGCGGCGCGGAGTTTGAGGGGCGGCAGCGGACCGTACCTGTAGATGAGGGCCTCGAGCCGGTCCATCTGGCGCTGGCTGATGGTTCCGCGGCGGCGGGCGACGGCGAGGGCGGCGACCATCCCCCAGGCGATGGCCTCGCCGTGGAGCAGGACGCGGTAGCGGGTGGCGCGCTCGATGGCGTGGCCGACGGTATGGCCGAAGTTGAGGATCATGCGCAGGCCGCTCTCGCGCTCGTCTTTGTGCACGACGCCGGCCTTCATGCGGACAGAGGCGGCGATGACGCGCTCGAGGGCGCGGGGGTCGCGGGCCAGGACTTCGCCAGCGTGATCCTCCATGAAGCGGACGAGGAGGCGGTCGCGGATGATGCCCGACTTGACGCTTTCCATGAGGCCGGCGCGGAGCTCGCGGTCGGGGAGGGTGCCGAGGACGCCGATGTCGGCGTAGACGGCGCGGGGGTGATGGAAGCTGCCGACGAGGTTCTTGCCTTCAGGGAGGTTGACGCCGGTTTTGCCGCCCACGCTGGAGTCGACCTGGGCAAGGAGGGTGGTGGGGACCTGAACGTAGGGAACGCCGCGCATGAAGACGGCGGCGAGAAAGCCGCCGACGTCGCCGACGATGCCGCCGCCGAAGGTGATGAGGAGGCTGCCGCGGTCGGCGCCGGACTGGGCCATCTGGCGGGCGAGGCGCTCGACGCTGGCCAGGGTTTTGTGGCGCTCGCCGGGGGCGAGAAAGAGGGCGACCGGCTCCTCAGGGAACGAAGCGCGGAAGGTCTGGCCCCAGAGCGCCCAGATGGGCTCGGAGGTGAGGACGAAGACGCGGCGGGGAAGCTGGCCGATGGCGTGCGCGATCCGCGGGCCGAGAGACTCGAGGAGGCAGCTGCCCGCGTAGACCGGGTATTTGGCGGAGGGGGTGTCAACGCGGATGGTCTGCACAGTTATCCATCGTAATGCACGGGTTTGCAACATTCAGGCGAACGCCAGGTTAATAGATTCCGGGAAGCAGCCGCCAGGTACGGGCGCGGTAGGCCTCGTACTCGGCGCCGAAGTGCGCGCCCAGCAGTTTCTCCTCTGCATGCATGCGGGCGATGAGGGGCAGAAGGAGCAGGGCCGCGAGCAGCAGGCCGACGCCGGAGCGAAAAGCCAGCCCCCAACCGGCGGAGTTGATCAACAGACCCAGGTAGCTGGGATTGCGGACAACGCTATAGAGGCCGCGGGTTTCGAGTCTGTGCCCAGGCTGGATGGCGACCAGCCCGCTGAAACGGTTGCGGAGCACGAAGACCGGCGCGATACGCAGCGCGCCACCGGCGCAGAAGAGTGCAACGCCCGCCCAGCGGACCGCATCGCCGCCGAAGGTCCAGAAGTCGACGCGGTCTGTGTAGGCGGGGAGATAAGCCATCAGGAGGCCGACGGCGCTGAAGACCGAGAGCACCCAGCGATTCTCACGGGCTTCCTGCTGGCCGGAGCTGAGGTTTCCGCCGCTGAAGGGTGCGACCGCCAGCATCGCAAGCGTCGCGGCCGCCAGGGCGATGAAGGCCGGATGAGAGAAGAAGGCGCGGAATCCGCCCCAGCCGAGGCTGGCCAGCGCGAATTGCAGAACAGCAAACACGAGCCCGAGTATGGCGGTCTTGACCGGGGTCATGATGACTGTCCCGCTACGGCGCTCTCATCTTACCACTTAAACCAGTTGCAACTGGCTCCTGTCGGCGGTGATGCAGGTGTTGTAGCTGGGATGGCCGGCGCGGTGGTAGACGTAGATCTGCTGGTGCCACGGCTGGGGCATTACCCCTTTGAAGGCATAGCTCAGAGCAAGATGGTCGTTCAGTCTCTGGCGATCCGGCGACCGGTTGAAGTCGGAGATGGCCTCGCGCTCCCCGATCCTGTCCGTCATCGCTTCTTCCGGTCCGGCACAGACGTCGTCAAAGTAGCACCAGACACGGGGCAGGACATTGTCCTTGGAGAGAATTGGCAGGGCGTTCATGGTCGATGAGTAATAGTCGAGATCGAACATCACGGCCCCAAGCGGGGCATGCGGCTGAGGCTGCCAGGAGCCGACGGTCGCGCTCACGTCACCGAGTACGAGCTGGGCGCGACCGCGCATCCGCTTTTCGAGCGCCTCGCGATCCATCACGAACGAGCCCGGCGGCCAGGCATAAAGGAGATCACGGTGGTCGCCGGTCGACGGCAATCCCGTGCCGCTGTCGAACCCCACCACCAGAACTTCGATTCCAAGTGCCTTTTCAATCTCTGCCTTGTGCTCGCAAAGGCAAAGCAGGCCATTTCCGCCGGCGACTCCGAACTCCGCTACGGTGATTGCCTTGTGTCCAAGCGCCTTGGCCACTTGTGCGGCAAAATAGGCACACCATCCGTAGTAGGGCCGTTCAACGGCGCTGGCCCGTAGTCGCGCCTCGTAAGAGCCGACTGGCCAGCGGCGGAGTAGCTTCCGGATAATCACAGTTCTAAGTGGAATTGGACGAGAGGAGTAGTCGATCAGTAGATCGAGGGCGCTCAAGATGGCCTCCATAGCGAGGGGGAGTGGGGCGCTCCGGGCTTGCCGCCCGTAGTGCGGGGCTCGTGTACAGTCGTCATCTTACAAAGGTGGCCGTGCGGAGTGAGTGCAAGTTGCGATTGAGGTGCAGGGGTTACCCGGAAGGAGCCGTAACTCATTCTTTTATAACAGAGGCGGCCGGCAATCGGGTAGATGCGGGCTGTACGCGCCAGGAAAGCCTCGAGTGTTCCATAGAAAGCCCGCGGCCGTCTTTGATCCCGGCGGAATTGAGGAGTCGCGGCGTCACCACCCCAGCCAGATCAACGGCACAATCCCGCCTGCGGCAAGCGTGACAAGGAAGATGAGGCTCTGCACGCCGGTTTTTCGGTCGGCGAGTGAGCAGGCGTAGACGCCCTTGATGATGTTGTTGCTGGCGGCGGCGATGGCGATGGCACCGGCGGCGACCTTGACAGGAGTCATGGAACCGGCCGCCTGGGTAAGGCCCATGATGAAGGGGTCCACGTCGCTGACGCCCATGATGGCGGCCAGCGTGTCTACGCCGGCGCGGCCCAGATACTGCACGGCCAACTGGGTGATGACCAGCATGGCCAGGAAGAGCAACGCGAAGAGAAAAGCAGTGGTCAGTTCGAGAGGGTTTTTGGGCTCCTGCTTTTGCTGGATAGATTGGGCTGCGGCCTTGTCGGAACGGCGGGTCCAGAGCCAGCCGAAGAGAATGGCGGCGCTGGCGAGCGCAGCGAACGGTATGAGGAGCAAGGCCATCAACTGGCGGTTGAAGAGCGCGAGGAGAACTGCGAGGCGCAGATACATGACGCCGGAGGCCATGAGGATTCCGCCGGAAAACAGGTGGGGATGGTCTTCTGTTTTGGCCTGGCGGGCCATGACCACTGTAGTGACGGTGGAGGAGTACGCGCCGCCCAGCAGCGCGGCGACCACAATGCCGCCCTGGCCTTTGGTGAGCTTCTGCAGGACGTAGCTGGCATAGGAGATGGCGCTGATGGCAACCACGACCAGCCAGGTCTTGAAGGGATTGATGTGGAACGGGCCGAACTGCTGATTGGGCAGGACGGGGAGAATCACGCCGGAGAGCAGAAGGAACTTGGCGAAGGTGAGGATCTCGTTCGGCGCGATGCGGGCGGCGAGGCGCTCCAGAGCGGATTTGAGGTCGAGGAGCAGGAGGCTGGCGACGCCGATGGTGGTGGCGATCCAGAGATGGCCGTAGCAGATGAGCGCGCCGACAAGAAAGGTGGCCAGGCCGGACATCTCTGTGGTGACGCCGGCGGTTTCGGACTTGGCGAGCTTGTGCCAGTAGGAGATAAGCAGGAAGCCGGCGATCACGAGGAAGCCGGCGGCGACGGGCAGCATGACGGCTCCGGCAACAAGGGCCAGCGAGTAGCCGATGAGGCCGATGAGAGGAAAGGTGCGGACGCCGCCGAAGGAGTAGCCGCCGGCTTTGTGCTCTTCGCGCTCGAGGCCGATGAGGAACGACAGAAAAAGAACCAGAACGATCTTGACCGCTTCCGGCGGAAGCTGCTTGTAAAGCTCCATTGAGCGCGCCTCGGTATGCATGACAGCATACACGCGAGGCGCCGTGTCGAGGACTTCCGCGGGCGTCATGGTGAGTGCAAATTGGCCGGCAGTGCTTTAGGACAGCGCCGGCGGTCATTCTGACTCGGGGGCGACGTCTCCTAACGGGATTTTCCTCGCTGTGATCGCGCGCTTTAGGTATTCTTCCTTCTCTAACAGCCACGACCGGATTATGAATAATGCGACCTCTGGTCTTGAGCGCCCAAAGCGTCCATATGCAACAAGAGATTCAAGCATTCGGAATGTGACCGGGTCCACGGTCGTGATCTCAATCGTGTGACGAGGTCCGCTGCTCTCAGGTCGTCCAACTTTCTTTTCGGATTCCTCTCCCACTAAAACCCCCTTGAAATCCACTTAAAATAGGATTATAAATGGGGGAAGCAACTTGAGGTCGTAACCCTCGTTCTTGACATTGAAGCCGGGGGGCCGATTGAGGGGTAATATTTTCCAAGGGACGCAAATGGATACCGCAACCCCACTAGAGCCCGAATTGAAGGTGTTTGAGGCGCATCGCGAGGAATGGTCTCGCGAGCACCTAGGGAAGTTCGTTGTCATTCAGGATGAGACAGTTCTGAAGTTTTTCGACGAATATGCTGATGCATTCCGCGCCGGTCTGGAGAAATTTGGCGTCAGGGGAACCTTCTTAGTAAAGCAGATTTGGGGAACTGAGCCGGTATACTTTGTCGCATAGTATGCCGCTCAAGGTGTTCTGGGACCCATTCAGTTCGGATGATTTTGGTCCTTTGATCAAAGTCATCGTAATGCCGCCCGCCGTCGAAATGGATGCCGGACGTTTAGTCGGACTAGAATACCCAAGGCCTGTTCCCATCAAGGCTCTGATCGATACCGGATCGCCTTTTACCATCGTAAACAGAGTGGTAGCAAAGAACTTCAATCTCCGGCAGACGAACCCCCATGTTCCACTTCGCACACTCGGCGGCCCATGTACGGGCGAGGAATATTGCTGTTCCATGTCTTTTCCAGGGTCGGACCTGCCCAAGATCGAAGTTATGGGGATCGTCGCTGCCGATTTGAAACGGGAGCGCTATTACTCTTGTCTGATTGGAAGAGACGTGATTAGAAATTGGAATATCGAGTTCGACGGTCGATCTCAATGCGTAACGATTTCGGCTTAGACGAAATCTCTACACCCCTTAAAGGCCTCGACGCACTCCCAGGAACAAGGTTTCGTGACGACCTGTGCATGGCGACGGAACCGGTGACGCATTCTTAGGTCGCCGCCGCTTGGACATCCCACACCACCCGCGGTGATAGCCTCAAAGGTTATGGCAAGAACCCTCCAGGTGGACTTTGTGGTGATGGGCGCGGGCGTGGCGGGGTTGCGCGCGGCGGTGGAGCTGGCCCGGCACGGCGAGGTGCTGGTGGTCACCAAGGAGGCGGTGGGCGAATCGAACACGCACTACGCACAGGGCGGGATCGCGGTGGCGCTCGAGGGCGATGAGGACATCGCGCTGCACCTCGAAGATACGGTGAATGCGGGCGACGGGCTCGTCTACCGGCCGGCTGCGGAGGCGCTGGTGAGCGAGGGGCCGGTGCGGGTGGCCGAGCTGATGGAGTGGGGTGCGCACTTTGACGAGGAGGCGGGCGCGCTCTTGCGCACGCGCGAAGGAGCGCACTCGCTGCCGCGGATTCTGCACGCCAACGGCGACGCCACGGGTGCGGAGATCAGCCGGTCGCTGGCGGCCTTTGCGCGGGTGCGGCACGGCATCCGGTTTGCCGAGTGGACCATGGTGACCGGCCTGGTGATAGACGGCCGGCGGGTGGCGGGAGTGGATCTGGCGCGGGCCGGCGGGCCGGGCTCGGGCGAGTTTGGCGATGTGCGGCGCGTGGCGGCGCGGGCGGTGCTGATCGCGTCGGGCGGGGCGGGACAGGTGTACTCCGACACGACCAACCCGGCGGTGGCGACAGGCGACGGGATTGCGCTGGCCGCCGCGGCGGGCGCAGAGCTGGCCGACATGGAGTTCTACCAGTTTCACCCTACCGCGTTTTCGCTGGCCGGGGCGCCGCGGTTCCTGCTCTCCGAGGCGCTGCGCGGCGAAGGAGCGTGGCTGCGCAACGACGGCGGCGAGCGCTTTATGGAGCGCTATCACCCGCTGCTGGAGCTGGCTCCGCGCGACGTGGTGGCGCGGGCGATTGCGCGCGAGGGGATGGGATCGGCTGAGGGCAAGCTGCGGCCGGTGTATCTGGATATGCGCCATGTGTGGAGCGGCGGCGGCCATAGCGACCCGCACACGCGGTTCCCGGGGATCAGCGCGTTTCTGGCGAAGTATGGGCTGGACCTGGCGCGGGACCTGATCCCGGTGCGGCCGGCGGCGCACTATCTGATGGGCGGCGTCCGCACCGACCTGGGCGGGCGCACCAGCGTGGGCGGGCTGTACGCAGCCGGTGAGGCGGCCTGCACGGGCGTGCACGGAGCGAACCGGCTGGCGTCGAACTCGCTCTTGGAGGGGCTGGTGTTCGGCGCGCGGGCGGCGCAGTCGATGCTGGACGACGGGCTGCCGGCCGGGGTTGCTGAGGAGCCCGGCGCAGAGCCTGCGGCGTTGACGGCGACGGAAGAAGCGAAAGTCGAGGAGTCGGTCGCGGGCTTGCAGGCGGCGATGTGGGCGAATGCGGGGCTGCTGCGCGACGAGCCGCTTTTGCGCGCAGGCGTTGCGGCGCAGGGTGCTTGCGCAGATGCCTTAGCGGAGCTGGCTGCGGCGGGCAAGCTCAGCCGCCGGCTGGCGGAGGGGCAAGCACTGGGCCGCGTGGCGCACGCGATTCTCGAGTCGGCGCTGGCGCGGACCGAGAGCCGCGGGGCGCACTACCGGAACGACTTTCCGCGGCGCGACGACGCCGGGTTTCAGAAGCACTCGGTGCTTGGGGGCGAGGGGCGAGTTCGGTTTGAGGAATGGTGAGAGGGGGAACGGCAAGACCTGGCCGTTCAATCAGAGTTCCCTCTCTGGTAAAGGCAGCTACTCCCCCGCCAGCTGCTCCATCAGGGTGTCGAAGTCCTCGAGGCGGGCGTACTCGATGATGACTTTGCCGCGGCCGTTGTGGTCTTCGATCGTGACTTTCAGGCCCAGGGAGCGCTGCAGCCGGTCCTGGGCGTCGCGGACGTTGGGATCGATGGGGGGCTTGGGCTTGGCTTCCTTCTGGGCGCTGCGCTCGGGGTGCAGGAGGCCTTGCACGTAGTTCTCCGTCTGGCGAACATTCAGCGAAAGCGCGGCGATGCGCTGCGCCGCCTTCTCCATCTCCTCGGCGTGCTCGAAGGCGAGCAGGGTGCGGGCGTGGCCGAAGGTGAGCTCGCCGGACTCGACGCGGGCCTGGACCGATGACGGTAAGCGCAACAAACGTAAGAAGTTAGCAACGGTCGCGCGGTCTTTACCGGTGCGCTGGGCCATCTGCTCCTGGGTCATGTGGAACTCGCGCGAGAGGCGCTCGAAGGCGCGGGCCTGCTCCATGGGATTGAGGTCGGCGCGCTGCAGGTTCTCGACGATGGTGATCTCCATGGCCTGCTCGTCAGAGACCTGGCGGAGGATGGCCGGGATGGCCGTCTTGCCGGCGAGCTGCGAGGCGCGCCAGCGGCGCTCGCCGGCGATGAGCTGGAAGCGGCCGTTGGCCTGGGGACGCACAAGGATGGGCTGCACGACGCCGTTGGCAGTGATGGAGGCGGCCAGCTCAGCCAACTGGTCTTCTGCAATGTGCGAGCGAGTCTGGAAGGGATTGGGGTCAATCTGGTCGACCGGGATCTCACGAGGCTTGCCGCCTTCGGCTTCGGGGGCAGGCGCGAGGGGGCGCGGCAGCAGGGAGTCGAGGCCCTTTCCGAGGGCGCGGCGTTTGGTGTCGGCGGCGGCGATGTTCATCGATTGCGGTCCTTCCAAAACGGCGTGAGAGCCGGGAGTCGAAATAAAAACGGCCGGGCGGGCTGGCCGGCCTGGGCCGCCCGCTCCGGCAGGGTCGTTCAGGAGTATGGCCAGAAACTGACTTTGAGCTCTTTGGGGGCGGCGGCGGCAGCGGCCTTGCGTTCGCGGCCGCGGGGGCTTTCCATCTGGTTGCGGGCGAGGAACTCGCCGGCGAGCTCGAAGTAGGCTTCGGTGCCGCGGGAGCGGGGATCGTAGAGGGCGACGGGCTTGCCGTGGCTGGGGGCCTCGGCCAGGCGCACGTTGCGCGGGATCACGGTGCGGTAGAGGCGCTCGCGGAAGTACTCGCGCAGGGTCTCGGTGACCTGCTGGGCGAGGTTGGTGCGGTCGTCATACATGGTGAGGAGGACGCCCTCGATGGTGAGCTCCGGATTGAAGTTGGAGCGGACGCGCTCGAGGGTGGAGATGAGCTCGGAGACGCCTTCGAGGGCGAAGTACTCGGCCTGCATGGGGACGATGAGGGTCTCGGCGGCGACGAGGACGTTGAGGGTGAGCAGGTCGAGGGCGGGTGGGCAGTCGAGAACGATGAGGTCGTAGTTGGCCTTGATGGGCTCAAGGGCCTGGCGCAGGCGAAGAACGCGGTCGTCGGCATCGGCGAGCTCGACGTTGGCGCCGGTGAGGTTTTTGGAGCCGGGCAGGAGCCAGAGGTTCTCGAGGCTGGTGGGGAGGATGACCTGATCGGCGGGGCAGTCGCCGGCAAGGAGATTGTAGATGGAGTGGCGGCTGTCGTCGCGCTGGAAGCCGAGGCCCGAGGAGGCGTTGGCCTGGGGGTCGCAGTCGACGAGGAGGACGCGCAGGCCCTCGATGGAGAGGCAGGCGGCAAGGTTGATGGCGGTGGTCGTTTTGCCTACTCCGCCCTTCTGGTTGACCACGCCGAGAATCTTGCCCATGACGTTCAAGGGTATAGGGAATGGCAGCGGGAGGGGTAGCGCGGGGCGCTGTGGAGAACGCGGCGAAGCTGTGGAAAGCGTCCAGACGGTGCTGGACGTGAGTACGTCCAAGCGTCTGAGGGCGAAGAGGTTGAGAGAAGGCGGCGGAGGGCGGCGTTGACGCGGTAAAACCGGGGCCGAAGTGGAAAACTTGTTCGGTGGGAGTGGTAGAGGCGGGCGGGAGAGTAGCGCGAGTCCCAGATTGGGAGGGAGCCGTTTGGGGATTGAGAGCGGCCTGTTCCACGTGGAACACTCTTGACGGGAGAGGCAGAGCGTGAGCGGCATGTTCCACGTGGAACAGCGCTGCCTAATCTACATGGAGTGAACCAGACACGTTTGACACAGGACCGGCGAGGTGGCTAAGTGGCGCAATGCCATAGCATTCTGGACTTTCGCCTGGGTCAAACCGTGAGTTACTTGCCAGTTCGGCCGTGGGGCCTGATAGAAAGGCTGCGGTGCAAATCTCTATGCAACGCAATCCCGATCCTTCTCTTCTCACCGGTCTCTTTCGACAAACGGTTCCAGTCACGCGGCGCCAGGCGGTCCAAGGCGCGGTAGCGTTCGCCGCGGCCTCACTGATTGCCGGCTGCGGCGGAGGTGGATCTTCTTCCTCGACACCCGGCTCGCCGTCAACGCCTTCTTCGCCCGGAACTGGGAACCAGCCGATGCCTTCGGGGTCGATCACGCAGGCCTCCCTCACTGTGACCGCGACCAGCGCCGGCACGATCGGGCCGGCCTTCGCGGGGCTCTCCTACGAGAAGAGCACGCTTTATGAGAACCCTTACCTGTTCAACGGATCCAACGCCAATCTGATCGGGATGTTCAAGCGCCTGGGGACGAGCGTGCTGCGGATCGGCGGGAACTCCGTGGACCGGAACACCTGGACGGCGAGCGGCAGCGGGCAGACGGAGGGCCAGATCGCGCCAGCCGATGTGGACGCCCTGGCGGCGTTTGTGAAGGCGGCGGGCTGGCAATGCCTGTATGGGATCAACCTGGGCGGCGCGGGACCGAGTCCCTACACCAGCGGCTCGATTGTGGCGACGACCACGCCGGCGCTGGCAGCCGCCGAGATTGCCTACGCCTATGCGCAGATGGGGCCGTCGATGTTCGGCTTCGAGATTGGGAACGAGTGCGACCTGTACGGAAGCTCGTACTTTTCCGGGACGACGTGGAGCGTTTCGACCTTCGAGAGCCTTTGGGCGCAGTTCCGGGCGGCGATCGTAGCGCAGACACCGGCGGTTGCGGCGCTTTGCACGGGCCCGGCCGACGCCGGCAATGAATCGAAGTGGACCGTTCCCTTCGGGCAATGGGCAACGAAAGCGAATCTCAGCCTGCTCACGCAGCACTACTATCGTGGAAACGGCCAGGATGCGTCATCGACGGCGGCGAACCTGGTCACGGCCGATGCCAGCCTGATCAGTGACCTCGGGACGCTCGATACGGGGGCAGAGGGAATCGGCCTCCCGTACCGGCTGACCGAGTGCAACTCCTACTACAACGGGGGGGCGAGCGGGGTGAGCAACTCCTACGCCTCATCGCTATGGGTGATCGACTTTCTCTTCGATTGCGCCCTGGGCGGCTGCGTGGGAACAAACTTCCACGGCGGCGGGAACGGCACCGGCTACACGCCGATTGCGGACTCCGGAGGAGCTGTCGTCGAGGCGCGGCCGGAGTTCTACGGGATTTTACTGTTCACGCTGGCCGGGACGGGGACGCTTTATACGACAAATCTCTCCGGACTTGGAGGGTTGAACGTTACGGCTTACGCAGTGAAGACAGCAACGGGTTTGAACATCGTGGTGGTCAACAAAGACAGCGCAGAGAACCTGGAGCTGACGATCCAACTGCCGCAGAGTGCCAGTTCGGCGACTCTCCTGGAGATGACGCAGCTTTCTTCGGGGGCGAGCGGCCCGGATTTGACGGCGACCGGCGGTGTCACTATCCAGGGCGCGAGTGTAAACCCGGATGGGAGCTTCAGCCCCAGTACGGCATACACGTTGAGCCCCAGCGGCTCGCAGGTGACGTGCTATGCGCCGGCGCTGAGCGCTGTGCTTATCCAGGTAGCGTGAGATCCGACTGAGCGCATCCTCAAGTGCTACCGCCAGCATCAGCATCGGGCGTGCGCCGGCCCAGCGACAGAATGCGCTCATGGCTGTTGGGAAGATTGACGGCCTCTCGCCAAATGAGACTGGCGCCGGCCGCCGCCTGCAAAGTGGGCAGTTCTTCGCGGGTGGTCATCAGGGCCAGCCAGCTGCCCGGAGCGACCAGGCCTGTCGCCGTTTGGACAGCCTGCGGCATCCGGTCCACGGCGCGTAGCGTGACGCAGTCGAAGGTCTGCGCCAGCAACTCTGCGCGGCCCGGATGAATCTTCGCCCCGATGCCGAGCACGCGCACGGCCTCCCGTAAAAAGGCTGCCTTTTTGCCCTGGGACTCGGTGAGGGTAACGGCGATCTCGGGCCGGCAGAGGGCGATGGGGATGCCGGGCAGGCCGGAGCCGGAGCCGAAGTCGAGGAGCGTGGACACGCCTGGCGGAATGGCACGGGCGCACACGATGGACTCGACAAAGTGACGGCCGAGGATGCCCTCTTCGTCGCGGACAGCACTCAGGTTCAGGCGGGCATTCCAGCGAATAAAAAGCGAAAGATAGCTCTCGAATTGAACAGCCTGCTCCGGGGCGAGGGATGCGAGTCCAGCCTGGGCCAGGAGCGCTTGCAGCCGGAGTCCGGCGGCGCTGGCCGGAGTGCTCATGCAGAGGCGACCGACTCGCGGATGGGGCGGGGATGCCATGCGCCGGCAGCTTCAACGAAGGCGGCGAAGATGGCGCGCGAGAAGGCGTTCTGTTCGTAGGTTCGCTCAGGGTGCCACTGTACGGCGACGACGAAGTGGTCGGGGGAATCGAGCTCGACGGCTTCGATGACCTGATCGCCGGGCGAGACGGCGCTGACCAGAAGGTTGTCGCCGGGGGTGCGGATGGCCTGGTGGTGACTGGAGTTAACCTGTGGCTCGGCCGCGTCTGGAAGCAACGAGGCCAGCCGGGAGCCGGGCGCGACGTGGACGGGGTGGGCCTCGGCCACGGTGCGGCCGGGCCGGTGATTGACCGCGGTCTTGAGGTCCTGAACAAGCGAGCCGTTGCGCCAGACGTTGAGGGTCTGGGTGCCGTGGCAGATGGCGAGGATGGGCTTGCGGAGGTTGAAGGCGTCCTGGAGGAGCAGCTCGTCGACGGCAGTGCGGGCCGGGTCGGGCTCGCCGCACTCCGGGATGGGCGCCTCGCCGTAGCGCTGGGGGTCCACGTCAAAGCGGCTGCCGGGGAGCAGCACGCCTTCGATTCCGGTGAGCATTTTGGCGACGAGGGCCTGGGGCTCGTCGAGCGGGACGACGACGGGCTCCGCGCCGGCGGCGCGGAGGGCGTCAAGATAAGAAGGCAGCGAGCGGCCGTTATATTCGGCGTCGATGCTGGGCACGGGGATGGCGATGCGCACGGTCACTGCATCCAGTGTAAGCCCATGGCAAATCGCTCGCCGCCGGTCAAGCCGCTGCGATTACCACCGAATCAGGCCTTCGGGGTCGTCGATGAGCACGACATCGTACTTGTCGAGCATGGGCATCAGCACGTGCTCGAGCTCGCGCTTCCAGAGCTCGCCCTCGTAGAACTTCGCTTTCATGGGCTCGCGGGAGGCGAGGTCGGGGAAGCCGCGCATGAAGACGAAAGTGTCGGGATCTTCGACGGAGAGCCAGGGCCCGAGGATCTTCATGCCGATCTCGGCGTGGGCCGGGATGGATTTGGCCCGAAAGACCTCGAGGAACTTGGCGCGCTTGCCGGGCCTGGTCTTGTAGGTGCGCATTTCGAAGATCATGCTGAAGCCTCCGCAGGGATGATCGCGCGAGGCGGTGGCGGCGCGCAAGACTGGAGCAAAGAGATCGCACAGACTCGCTATTGCGCTGAGGCCTGCGTTTCGACCTCAACTGCGGCGGGCAGGCCAAGCATCGCCTCGATCGCCGCGCGCACCCGTGCCGTCAGCTCGTCGGCCTGGCGCAGGTTCATGCCTTTGGTCTCGATGGGCTCTCCGGCGGTGAGGGTGAGCTCGCCGGGATAGAAGTGATGGGTGTGGATGGGGAGCAGATCGTAGACGCCGGCGAGGGCGATGGGGACCAGCGGAACCTGCGCGCGGATAGCAAGGAAGGCCGCGCCGGAGAGGAATGGGTGCAGCTCGCCGGTCTGGGTGCGGCGTCCCTCCGGAAAGACAAAGAGCGGCATTCCGGCGCGCAGGGCTTTGACGCCCGCGCCCAGGCTCGAAAGGGTGGCGTGAGGGTTGGCGGTATCGATGGGGATCTGGCCGGAGCGCTGCAGATACCAGCCGATGAAGGGCAGCGGCCAGAGCTCCTTCTTGGCCAGGATGCGAAAGGAAAACGGCAGCGAGGCGAAGACCACCGGCGTGTCCATGTAAGACGTGTGGTTGCATGCGTAAACCGCGACGGGGTGCTTGCGGAGGTTCTGAGCGCCACGGATGGTGATGCGGGAGCCGGAGGCCCAGACGCTGCCGCGGGCCCACCAGCGCGCGATGCGGTGCTGCAGGCGGCCGGTATTGTCAAAGAGCGAGACGGCGAGGGCCAGCGTGCCGCAAAAGGCCAAGATGACGAAGAACAGCGGCGCCTGGATGAGGTTGGTGCGCCAGCGATAGAGCCAGGGGAGGGGATTGGGACGCGCGCTCATAGGTTCGTGGAGCCCTCGGTGATCAGGAGAGTGCGGGCCTCGCCTACCAGGTAGACTGACCCGGCGACGACGACCGCGCCGCCTTGGGTGCGGTCCGCGGCCGCATCGAGGGCTTCGCTTACCGATGCAGAGGCCTCAGACGGAGTGCCGGTGGCTTGTGCGGCGGCGAGCAGGTCGTCCATGGAGGCTGCACGCGTGGTGTGGATGGGCGCGAGGACCACGTAATCGAAGAGCGGGAAGAGGATCTGGGCCAGCTCGGCGATGGGTTTGTCGCGCAGGCAACTGAAGACCAGCGTGCGCGGACGGCGGACCTCAAGGATGGCCCGCAGACCGGAACGGAGGGCCCAGGCGCCGGCGGGGTTGTGGGCCACGTCGAGGACCCACTCGGCGCCGCGCGCAACCACACGCTCAAGGCGGCCGGGCCAGCGGGTGCGGCGGATGCCGCTGGCGATGGCCTGGGGCGTGATGGGGAAGCCGTGGTGCGCGACCAGCTCGACGGCCGTGGCGATGGCCAGCGCGACGTTGCGATGCTGATGGGCGCCGGCGAGCGGAGACTCGACCTCGATGGTTTCGCCCAGCGCCTCGACGGTGTAAGGGCCGACGGTTGCGACGCTCGGTGGCATGTAGGCCACGGCGCTGACACCGCGGGCATCAAGCTGGAGGGCCACCTCGCCGAGCACGCGGTTCGCCTCAGGGTGCTGGGGCAGAGTCACCATCGTTCCGTGGGGGCGCAGGATGCCGGCCTTTTCGCCGGCGATGGCGGTAATGGTGGGGCCCAGCCACTCGGTGTGGTCGAGCGAGATGTCGGTGATGACAGAGACGAGCGGGTCGACGACGTTGGTGGCGTCGAGCCGGCCGCCCATACCCACCTCGAGCACGGCAATGTCGATCTGCCGCTCGGCAAGGTAGAGGAACCCGAGGGCGGTGAGCATCTCAAAGTAGCTGGGCGGCTGGGGTAGCCGGCCGTCGAGCAGAAGCCGCCGGGCGGCATCGTCGACGCGGAAGTAGTGGCGCGCAAAATCGTCGTCGGGAATCTCGTCGCGGTCGACGCGGATGCGCTCGTTGGGGCGGGCCAGGTGGGGCGAAGTATAGAGGCCGGTGCGCAGGCCGGCGGCCGTGAGAATGGCCGCGAGCGTAGCGGCCGTGGAGCCCTTGCCGTTGGTTCCGGCGATCAGCACCGAGGGAAAACCACGCTGCGGATCGCCGAGCGCGCCCAGGAGCGTCCGCACCTCGTCCAGGGAGAACTTGCGCCGGGGCTGGCCGGGCCTGGTGGCGAGCTCCGGGGCCAGGGCGCTGAGTTGATCGATGGCGGAGGCGTAGGACATGGAAATTAAAGTATAAGAAAGCGGCGCCCGGGCCGCATCCGGCCGACTTGGGAGGGGCGTTATTCGCAGGTTCTTTCAGGACTTCGGCAATCTCTACCGCTATCGCGAAGCAAACGCGAAGCTCGAAGCTCCCAGGCCCGGTGAGCGGCGGGTGGTCTTCTTTGGCGACTCGATTACCGATCTCTGGAAGCTGGACGCGTCGTTTCCGGGAAAAGGCTACATCAATCGGGGCATCGGCGGGCAGACCAGTGAGCAGCTGCTGTTGCGGTTCCGGCCGGACGTGGTGAATCTGAAGCCGGCGGTTGCGATGATCCTGGGCGGGACCAATGATATTGCCGGCAACACCGGACCGATGACGCCGGAGCAGACTGCGGGAAACTTTGCCTCGATGGCGGAGTTGGCGCGGGTGCACGGGATCCGGGTTGTTTTGGGTTCGCTGACGCCGGTGCATCACGCTTCGGTGATGGCGATGCGGCACTACGTGCTGCGGCCGCTGCAGAGGATTCTCGCGCTGAACCAGTGGCTGCGCGGGTACTGCGCGGGCCAAGGGCTGGTCTACGCCGACTATTTCTCCGCGATGGCCGATGAGAGAGGGCAGTTGCGCCGGGAGCTGGCCGACGATGGGTTGCATCCCAATGCCGCTGGTTATGCGGTAATGACGCCGGTGGCGCAGGCGGCGATTGAGAAGGCGCTGGGAGAAGCGAACGGAGAGTGAAAACGGTCAGGCACGCAGCAGAAGGCGCAGCGCCGCACGGGCATTCTTGAGACAGTCGCGGGCTTCGTCCTCTGAGATCGCGCCCTGGTGAACGGCTTTCCTTCCGGCGTCGTTCACACGGTTGGCGATGCGCGGGAAGTCAGCGTCGAAGCCGGCCATCTGCAGGTTGTTGTTCACCTCGTGGAGCAGGTTTCCCAGCGTGGCCGTGTTGCGGTAGCGAGTCTTCACCAGCCGCGCCAGGGGGGCGGGCAGCTTTTGTTTCACAGCCTCTTCAAGTACTGAACGCGACATGACCGCGCAGGCCGTAAACATGCCAAACAGGTAGCAGCGCGTGCCCTCATCGAGATAGCGGTCGGCGTCTTCGGAACTGGAAGCAATGACGACGCACTCGCGCAGATGGGTAGCGCGCGTGACCGCCGGTTCCACCATTTCCAGGAGTTCAAAGGCGAAGGCGGCGCGCAGCAGGTCGTTTTGCTGGGCGTCGAGGGCCCGCTGGATCTGCTGCCACGCGGGGGTATTGGCGCCATTCTCAACGCGCTGCAGACGCGTAAGCGAGGTGAGGCGCTGGCGGGCGTGTTTGACGAAGCCACGCCGCATCTCCTGGCCCAGCCTCTGCCACTCGGAGACGAAGGCGGCCGGATCCAGGCGATAGCGGGCCCAAAGCTCCTCATAGACGACCCCGGGCAGCACATCGCGCAGTTGGGCAAAGCGGCCTGTGCGCGCCAGCTCTGCGATGGCCTCGCAGAACTCGCGCCCCGGCGCGCCCTCGGCCGACATGCGCAGCAGATCGGATTCAAGCCGGGCGATGTCGATGGCCATGAGCGCTCCCCATTCGGCATCAGTGTAGTGGGATTGCGGTCGGGAAGAATGTGACCGGCGGAACTTTTCGGCGTGGTGTCCTGCTGGCCGGGAACAGACGCCAAAGCACGCCACAAACGGGAATGCCGCCGCAAAATCCACTGGATGGAGACTCATGTGGAAGCCGTGGAAGACGAGTCCGCTGTGGATCGAGCGGCTGTCGCAAACTCTTCAACCGCGTGCTCTTGGGCGCAGCTTGCACACAAAGCATCGGCTTTGCACAAGGGTTTTGAAGCGTGCTGTGGGAGAAGTGGGAAATCAGGGACAGTGGACAGGCAATTCGCGCAGCTTTTCCAAATCTGCAGAATGGCAGGTCCACGATTTAGAAAACCCGGCCGCGGACAAACCCTCGCGAACACAATCGGTTCGGAAGAATTCCCACATTTCCTCGGCAGACTACGGGTACTACTGTTTTTTATTTATCTCTATTCTGTGACAATTCACAAGCCGTAGCGCCGCCGGCAACGACATAGCATTTCGCCGAGTTGCAGGAGCTGAAACCGTGGCGCCGCGGCCCGAATGGCTGCCGGAGTGGAAGCCCGGGAATCCAGAGAACCGGCCCGGTTTTCCACGCGCACGGAATTGCATAGGTGGCTACAATCAAGAGGAAGAAAAGACAGCAGTTTTCGGCGCTGCCTCGCGTGTTGTAGAGTGTGGCAAGAGCCGGAACTTGACTTTTGCGGTGGTTCCAGGGTGGTTCTACCCGCTTCGGGTGTCTTGAAGGCCGATGCTTCGTGACGGTCGCACCGGCCGGGATGGACGAGCTTCGAGGTGTGGCAACGCTGGAACCGCCAGAGGGCGGGGGTGGGCTTATGCCGATAGCCGAAAGCGAAGTGGAGCGGCCGGCCGCACAGGGGGCAGCGATGGAGATTACCGTAAGCCGCCAGGATCTGGTGAAGGAATTGACTGCCACGCAGAGCGTAGTGGAGCGCAAGACCACGATCCCGATTCTGTCGAACTTTCTCCTGGAAGTGGACGACGACCGCTTGAATATCACCGCGACTGATCTGGACCAGGCGATCCGCACCAGCACGGCGGTCAAAGTGAAGAAGCCCGGCTCGTGCACGATTCCTGCGCGCAAGCTTTACGACTACGTCAAGCTGCTTCCGGACGGAGATGTTTCCATCAAGCTGCTGGAGAACCACTGGGTGCAGATTCGCAGCGGCCGGTCGAATACCAAGATGGTCGGCATGGCGCGCGCGAACTATCCGCAGGTGCCTGAGTTTCCGGCGGTCGCCGTTACGAGCATCTCTGCCGCGGCCCTCAAGACACTGATCGCACGCACCATCTTCGCGATCTCGAACGAGGAGTCGCGCTACACGCTCAATGGGGCGCTGCTGGTGATCAAGGCGGAGTCGCTGGCCATGGTTGCGACCGACGGCCACCGGCTTTCGTATGTCGAGAAGCCCAATGAGACCCTCGAAGGCATCAGCGGAGAGAAGCGGGTGCTCATCCCGCGCAAGGCCCTGCAGGAGCTGCAGGTGCTGCTGGCATCCACGGAGGCCGAGAAGATCGAGTTTGCCGACGACGAGCACACCCTGTTCTTCCGCGTAGGACACCGGACGTTAAGCTCGCGCAAGCTCTCGGGACAGTTCCCGAACTTCGAGGCGGTAATGCCGCGCGACAATACCAAGTTTGCCGTGGTGCGCTCGAACGAGCTTTCTGCGGCGATCCAGCGCGTGGCGCAGTTTGCCGATGAGCGCTCCGGGGCGATCCGGATGCGGCTGGAGGCGAACGAGCTGAAGGTGAGCGCGAACTCGAACGAGTCCGGTGAGAGCGAAGACACCATCGACACGCCTTACGCGGGCGACTCCATCACTGTGGGCTTCAACTCCATTTACATCCTCGATTTTCTCAAGGCTCTGGACAACTCGGGCGAGGTGCGGCTGGAGTTTAAAGACTCGCAATCGGCCGGCCAGATGCGCCCTGAGGATCCGGAGGCCGAGTACAAATACAGGTATGTCCTGATGCCCATGCGCATCTGAGCGAATAGAGGGACGTTCCTCAAAACTCATGATGCGTCTCAGCCGCGGTTGCCTGCGTCTAAACAAACAGGCGAAGCTTGTCCGCTCACCTGTTCGAACAGGAACGGCTCTGGGACCGCAAGTCGCGCGTCGTGCAGTGAGGAACGCGAGTTACTGACCCCGCCATAGGTCGCAGTTTGCCTGCAACCCAAGCAAGTTGATCTTCCTGAGCAGGGCGGCGCCTGCCGGCGTAGCGGCGCGTGCGTGATGTCCCTGTCCAGAGTGTGCAGCGGCGCCGGTCCGGCGCTGGCAGCGTTGGGTCGGCACGACCGGACGGGACGCACAGGCCGGCATGTACGGATACAGATTTTGATCAGGAAGCAGACGAGGGACTTGTGTCGATCAAGCACTACTTCTTTGGAATTTTGGTTGTCTTTGCGCTCGGCCCCGCCGGCGCAGCGGTTCGTGCTCAAGGCCTGGCGGCGGTTCAGCCCGCGGCGACAGCATCGCTTCATGGCCAAGTCGCCGACCCTACCGGCGCGCGCATTCCCGGGGCCACAATTACAGTAACCAACCCACTGGGCGTTACGGTGAAGACCGCGGCATCCGATGCGACAGGCACGTATATCGTGACCGGGCTTGCGCCCGGCAAATACATCGTCGAAGCGCAGATGCCGGGCTTTGCCCTCTACACTTCGCCGACGATGACACTCAGCGCAGGGCAGTCGCGGCTGTTCAATGTCTCGATGGCGCTCCAGGCGGCGCAGCAGCAGGTGCACGTCTCGGCCGAAACGGGCCCGACGGTAAGCACGGAGGCGGGCGCCAACACCGACGCCATCGTGCTCAAGGGCCAGGCGCTCAATGCGCTGTCGGACGATCCTGACGAGCTGGCCAGCGAGCTGCAGGCCCTGGCCGGCCCGTCGGTCGGCCCCAGCGGCGGCCAGATCTACATCGACGGCTTTACGGGCGGCCAGCTACCGCCCAAATCGGCCATCCGCGAGATCCGCATCAACTCGAACCCGTTCTCGGCGCAGTACGACCGGCTGGGCTACGGCCGCATCGAGATCCTCACCAAGCCCGGCACCGATACCCTGCACGGCCGCATCTTCGCCATGGGCAACGACAGCTCCTTCAACACCCTCAACCCGTATACCAAGACCATCCCTTCCTACCATAGCTACATGGTGGACGGAGACGTGAGCGGCCCGCTCTCGAAGTGGGCCTCGTTCTTCCTCGACATCCAGCAGCGCAACAACCAGAACGACAATATCTACACGGCGGTGGTTCCGGTTCTCGATCCGACGACGGGTCTCTATTCGGTTCCGACGGACGCCAACGGCAATCCCCTTCCAACCACGGGCGGGCTGTTCAGTCCGGAGACGCACACGAACATCTCTCCGCGCGTCGATATGCAGCTGGGCCAGAACAATACGCTCACGCTGCGCTACCAGTTCTACCGGGACAACACCAGCAACAGTCTGGGCAGCTCCGTGAGTCTGCCATCCCAGGCCAGCTCCACCGACTCGATCGAGCACACCTTCCAGTTCGACGACACGCAGATCGTCCGCAGCAACCTGGTGAATGAAACGCGCATTGAATACCGGCGCGGAATCAGCACCGTGACGCCGGCCAGCACGGCGCCTTCTTTCGGCGTTTCGTCGGAGTTCACATCGGGAGGCGACAGCAGCCAGTCCTCCGCCGAACACACCGATCACTTCGAGCTGCAGAACATCAGTACGCTGACGGCCGGCCGGCATACTTTCACCTTCGGCGCCTGGCTGCGCGATGACCGCGAGGCGATCACCACAGATGGAGGCTTCAACGGCACCTTCACCTTCCAGTCGCTCGACAGCTACCTGTACACGATCAACCACGATTGCCCGGCGGGCGAGGACTGCAACGCCGTCAAGCTCACCTACACCGCGGGGCCCGAAGACTTTGCCGGCAATGACTTCGATGGCGCGCTCTTCTACCAGGACGACTGGAAGGTGAACAAGTTTCTGACGCTCTCGAGCGGCCTGCGCTTCGAGACCCAGAACCACATCGACGACCACGCCGACTGGGCGCCGCGCTTTGCCTTTGCCTACGCGCTGGATGGTCACAAGAAAGGCGCGAAGCAGAAGACGGTCCTGCGCGGGGGGTACGGATTCTTCTATCGCCGGTTCGACATCGGCGACCTGATGACCCTGGAGCAGTTCAACGGCGGCGCGTATGCGCAGCGGCAGACGGTCATCGACAATCCCTCGTGTTTCAGTGCGACGAGCCTCTCGTCGATTCCCGGCTTCCCCAGCGCCTGCAAGGGCAGCAGCAGTAGTACCGCGGTTCCGCAGGTCAACACCATTTCGCCGCACTACCAGTCGCCCTATACCGAGATGCTGGGCCTGAGCCTGGAGCGGCAGCTCGGCAAGAAAGCCACGCTCACCTTGACCTGGCTGCATGCATACGGGCTGCACCGGGACGTGGTGCGCGACTCTAACGCTTACGAGCCTCTGCCGGGAACCACGTATTACAACAGCACCACCGGCCCGCGGCCCGATCCTTCACAGGGTATCGTCGACCAGTACTTCACAGAGGGGATCTTCAAAGAGAACCAGCTCATCGCCAACTTCAACGCCAACTTCTCGAAGAACCTGAGCCTTTTCGGCTTCTACAGCTATAACCACGCGGATACGGATGGAGGCTGGGGCTCGAACCCTTCCAACTCCTACGATCTGCTACAGGACTACGGACGCGCCGGCTGGGTACATCCCCAGTGGATGCTGCTGGTGGGCAACTACACCGGTCCGTGGGGGCTCACGTTCAATCCCTTCCTGATCGCCGAGCAGGGACATCCTTACGACATCACCACAAGCACCGACCTGACGGGGGACAACTTCTTCAACGACCGGCCCGCCTATGCGAGTTCCTCGGATTGCCCCTCGAACGCCGGCAACTACGTCCCCACCTCGTTCGGCTGTCTCAATACCAGCCCCGTGCAGGGCGACTCGATCATTCCCATCGACCTCGGCAACAGCCCGTCGGCGGTGGCCATGAACCTGCGCATCAGCCGCTCGTTTGGCGTGGGTCCGCGCGGCGAGAGCTCCGGCGGGCCGCCCTCGCAGGGCCACTTCCACATCGGCGGGCCCTTCGGCGGCTCGTCGAATCCCTTCCATCACGCCGCGGGCAACACCGGGCGCAAGGACTCGCTGACTTTCACGGCCCAGGCGCTGAATCTCTTCAACGACATCGACTACGGAACACCGTCCGGAAGCCTGATTCCTACAGTTCCCGAGAACTCCAGCACGGGGGACTATGTTCCGGACAGCCGCTTTGGAGAGTCGACCGGTCTGGCCGGCGGCATCTTCTCTTCGGGCTCCTCGGCGCGGCGGATCTTCGTGCAGGCGATCTTCCAGTTCTGAGGGCCGTTTGTACTTGTCGCCGGGCGGGCCGCTGCGCCCGCCCGACCGCCGCTGCGTCCTTACGCCGATCCAGAATGTGAATCCATGCGCGCAAAGACCGTCGCATGGATTCCTCACGCCTCGGTTGCCGCGGTCTATGCGTCACAGGTGGCTGTGACTCGAAACACATCCGGCTTCCGCCGCACGGGATCAAAGTTTCGTGAGGGCATCCTTCGGGGTGAATCCTCCGCCGAATGCGCGCTCCGCCGGCCGGGTTCCCGGTGCGTTTCGGCGCCGGTCCATCTGTCTCTTCCGATTCTCCCCGGGATGGATTCGCCGGGCTGTTCCAGGCGCGGCCTGTGAGCGGCCCTCGCACGCGGGGCTTCCCGGGCCGCGTGCCAAAGGGAGGCGCGATGCAGACCGCTGCCAGCGCAGTTCTGGATGCTCACGAAAAGCTGCTCATCGACCAGGCTATCGCGCATCACGCCGGCCGGCCGGGCGCGGTGCTGGGGATTCTCGAAGATGTGCAGTCCGCGCAGGCGCACAAGTATCTCTCCATGGAGGCGCTGCGCTACATTGCCGACGAGACCGGCACGCCGCCCGCGCGCATCTACAGCGCTGCCACCTTTTACGCTCTCTTTAACCTGACGCCGCAGGGCGACAACGTGATCTGCGTCTGCCGCGGCACGGCCTGCCACACCCGCGGCTCCCGCGATCTGCTGGAAAAGCTCTGCCTCGACCTGGGCCTGAGCGGCGGCGAGCTGAGCGAGAGCCGCGAGGCCGACAAGCTGGCGCTCACCACGCGCGACCAGCGGTTCACGGTGCGCACGGTGGCCTGCTTCGGGCAGTGCGCGCTGGCTCCGGTGGTGGAGGTGAACCACCGCATCCTGAGCCACGTGAACGAGCGTACGCTGCAGCGCGAGGTGAAGGCCCTGGCGCAAGGGAGGCCGTGATGGCCCGCATTCAGGATATTGGCGCGTTCAACGCAGTACGGGAAGCGGGCGCGGCGCGGCTGTTGCCGGCCGTCCCGCGCATCACCGTGGGCATGGGCACATGCGGCCGCGGCAACGGCGCGGAAGAGGTCTTTCACGCGCTGAACGAGGCCATCCAGCGCAGCGGTCTGGACGTGCTGCTGGCGGGCGTGGGCTGCTTCGGCGCCTGCCACCAGGAGCCGCTCGTCGGCATCCGCCTGCCCGGCAACCCGCTGGTGGTGCTGCGGAGGGTGCGCGCCAACGACGCCGCCCGCATCCTTGAAGCCGTCTCCTCGGAAGCCGTCGCGCAGGTCATGCCCGAAGATCTTGTCTACTGCAAGATCGAAGATTGGGACTACATCACCGCGAGCCTGCGCTATGGGCGCGCCTATCCCAAGATTCCGCAATGGAACGAGGTTCCGTTCTTCAAAGGGCAGAAGAAGATCGTCCTGCGCAACTGCGGCATGATCGATCCCGAGAACATCGAAGAGTCCATCGCCGTGGGCGGGTACCAGGCGCTCTACAAGGTGCTCATCGACGGGTGCCCGGAGACGGTCATCGAGCAGGTGAAGGCGTCGCGGCTGCGCGGCCGCGGCGGGGCCGGCTTTCTTACCGGCAACAAGTGGGACTTTCTGGCCAAGGCCAAGGCGGACGTGAAGTACATCATCTGCAACGCCGACGAGGGCGATCCCGGCGCCTACATGAACCGCAACGAGATCGAGGGCGATCCGCACTCGCTGCTGGAAGGCATGATCATCGGCGGCTACGCCATGGGCGCGTCGGAAGGCATCGTCTATGTGCGCGCGGAGTATCCGCTGGCGGTGCGCCGGCTCAACCGCGCCATCGAACAGGCGCGCGAGTACGGCCTGCTCGGCAAGAACATCCTCGACCGCGGCTTCGACTTCGACATCGAGCTGGTGCAGGGCGCGGGGGCCTTTGTCTGCGGCGAGGAGACCGCGCTCATCGCTTCGCTCGAAGGCTTTCCGGGCCGCCCGCGTCCGCGCCCGCCCTATCCCGCGCAGCGTGGCCTTGGGGGAAGGCCCACCAACATCAACAACGTGGAGACCTGGTACAACATCGGGCCCATCGTCACGCGCGGCCCCGGATGGTTTGCCGAGACCGGCAGCGGTAAAAGCGCGGGCACGAAGGTGTTTTCGCTGGTGGGCAAGGTGCAGAACACGGGCCTGGTCGAAATGCCGCTGGGCACGCCTCTCAAGAGCTTCATCTACGACATTGGCGAAGGCGCCCTGGGCGGACGCCATGTGAAAGCGGTGCAGACCGGTGGGCCCTCCGGCGGCTGCATCCCCGTGGAGATGCTCGACACACCGGTCGACTACGAGAACCTGGCGCAGATCGGCTCCATCATGGGTTCCGGCGGCATGGTGGTGATGGATGAAGACAACTGCATGGTCGATGTGGCCCGCTACTTCATCGAGTTCACCCACTCGGAGTCGTGCGGCAAGTGCGTTCCCTGCCGCGTGGGACTCGACAAGGCGCTGCGCATCCTCAACGCCATCACCGAAGGCCGCGGAACCCCCGAGCACCTGAACATGCTCGATGAGCTGGGCCGCATGATCCGCGACTGCTCGCTGTGCGCGCTGGGCCAGTCCGCGCCCAACCCCGTGCTCACCACCATCCGCCACTTCCGCGGCGAGTACGAAGACCACATCCTCGCGCACCGCTGCCGCGCCGGCGTCTGCCAGGAGCTGGCGCTCTCGCCCTGCGAGAACAGTTGCCCCCTGCGCATGAACATTCCGCGCTTCCTCGAGCTCATCCATGAGGGCCGGCTGGAAGACGCATTCGAATCGGTGGTGATGGACAACCCACTGCCCGCCTCGACGGGCCGCGTCTGCCAGCACCCGTGCGACGCGCGCTGCCGGCGCCAGTCCTTCGACGAGGCCGTGAACATGCGCGAAGTGCATCGCGCCATCGCCGACGCCATCTACCAGTCCGATCACTTCGAGCACATGCGCGACCGCATCCTGGCCCGCAAGCTTGCCTCCACGGGCCGCAAAGCTGCCGTCCTCGGCTCGGGACCCACGGGGCTTACCGCGGCCTTCTATCTCGCCATGCTCGGCCACGAGGTGACGATCTTCGAAGAGCGCGCCGAGGCGGGCGGCATGTTGCGCTACGCCATCCCCGAGTACCGGCTGCCCAAGGCCGTGCTGCGCCGCGAGCTGGATCTGATCGAAGCCGCGGGCGTGCAGTTTGATTTCAACACCCGCGTCGGCATCGACCTTCCGCTCAACGACCTGGCCGATCGCTTCGACGCGGCCTTTCTCTCCATCGGCACCTGGAAAGAGTCCTGGCTCTACCTGCCCGGCACAGAGTTGAGAAGCGTCTACCCGGCGCTTCCCTTCCTCGAGTCCGTAGCGCGGCTCGCTCCGGTTCCCATCGGGACGCGTGTTGCCGTGATCGGCGGCGGCAACGCGGCCATCGACTCCGCGCGCACGGCCCTGCGCATGGGCGCCGAGGTGACCATCCTCTATCGCCGCGAGCGCAAGGATATGCCCGCCATCGACGAGGAGATTCAGGCCGCCGAGGACGAGGGCGTGCACTTCGTCTTCCTGGCCGCGCCCCACCGCATCCTGGGCGACGCCGAAGGCAACGTGAAGGCCATCGAGATCGTCAAGACGCGGCTCGGCGAATATGACCGGTCCGGCCGCCGGCGCCCCATCCCCACCGACGAGGTGCAGCGCTTCGAGTGCGAGAGCGTGATCCTGGCCGTGGGCGAGACCTTCGATCAGGACTTCTGCCGCGCCTCCGGCCTGGTGCTCAAGGAGGACGGCACCATCGAAGTGGACCGGCTCACGCTCGAAACCAGCCGCCCAGGCTTTTACGCCGGCGGCGACGTGATCACCGGCGCCTCCAACATGTCGAACGCCATGAGCGGCGGCAAGCAGGCGGCGCGCAAGATCGACGAGCGGCTGATGGGCGCGGACGCGGCTGTCGAGCGCTGGGCCCGGCTCATGCCGTCGTTCGAGTACAACCAGCAGGCGCCCGGCGAGCCCAGCCTCAGCCGCCGCCACGCCGCCGGCTCGCTGCCCCCGGCTATGCGCGCGGGCTCGCAGCAAGAGGTGGTGCACGCGCTCAGCCCGCAGGAGGCCCTCGAAGAGTGCCGCCGCTGCCTGCGCTGCGACCTGAAAAACACCGGCGGCGCTCACTGACGCCGCTTGAGAAAGGAGCGAGCCCTTGCCCGACAAAACCATCTCCGTTCGCATCGACGGCGAGCTGGTGACCGCGCGCGAAGGCGACACCATCCTGGACGCGGCGCGCGCCAACGGCAAGCAGATTCCCACGCTCTGCTATCTCAAGGGGCTCAGCGCGGTGGGCGCCTGCCGCGTGTGCCTGGTCGAACTGAGCGGCACCGGCCGCCTGCTGCCCGCCTGCACCACGCCCATGCAGGACGGCATGTCGATCCAGACCACGTCGGCGCGGCTCACGCTCTACCGGCGCATGGCCGTGGAACTGCTGCTCGCCGAGCGCAACCACATCTGCTCCTCGTGTGTCTCGAATGGACACTGCGAACTGCAGTCCCTGGCCCAGTCGCTGGGCGTTACGCACATCCGCTACGCCTACAACAATCCGCGTCTGCCCGTGGACATGACCCACCCGCGTTTCGTTCTCGATCACAACCGCTGCATCTTGTGCACGCGCTGCGTGCGCGTGTGCGCGGAACTCGAGGGAGCCGGCGTCTGGGAGGTTGGCTCGCGCGGCATCCACGCGCATCTCGTCAGCGACCTGAAAGACGACTGGGGCCACGCCCACAACTGCACCGGCTGCGGCAAGTGCGTGCAGGCCTGCCCGACCGGCGCACTGGCCGAGAAGGGCTTCGCGGTGCATGAGATGGTGAAGAACAGCGAAGCCGTGAGCCGTCTGGCCGCGCAACGCGCGGGTCATGCGGGCAGCTCTTTCTAGGGCCTGTTCATACAGGGCCGGCTGCCGCGTCGCCTGCCGTCGCCGCACTGGTTATCCCCTAACTCGACTGGATCTCACGGTAGATGCCCGGCCTCAATCGCTCCGCCTGCACCACCTCCAGGCGCGCGCGCAGCCGCAACAGCTCGGCCTCCTCTTCCGGCGTCCGGGGATAGCTCGGATAGGCGATATTCTTCGTCTCCAGCGGATCGCTGGCCAGGTCGTACATCTCCCACTGGTGCGGCGTGGCGCGGTCGTCCGCGTCGTAGTACTCCGCCAGCTTGTAGCGCTCCTCGCGGATGCTGACGATATGATTGGGCGGCTGTGGATATGGCCCGCTTGCCTGCCCCGACTGGTAATCGTCGTAGGTGAACACGATGTAGTCCTGCACCGGCGGCGCGTCGGGATCGAGGACGATGCTCGAATAATCGACGCCCTCCCAGCGCGCGCACGCCGTCTTCGGCGCATCGAAGAGGCTCGCCAGCGTGGGCAGAAGGTCCACGTGCGACACCATCGCGTGCGAAACTGCCGGCCCCGGAAACAGCTTCGGGTTGGAGTAAACCAGCGGCACGCGCAGCGTCTCTTCATAAAAGTTGAAGTTCTTCTGGCGCTGCCCGCCGTGGGTCATTCCCATCTCGCCGTGATCGGAGGTCGCGATGATCAGCGTGTCGTCGAGCATCCCCTGCTCCTCGAGGGTGTCGAGAATCCGCAGGAGCTTCTTGTCGGAGTCGATGATCAGGTTGCCGTAAAAGTTCAGATAGCTGCGCTGCTGGCCGGGGTCGAGCGAGCCGAGGCCCAGGTTGGTGAGCTTCAGGAACTGCTCCTGAACCGTGGGCTTGGTGGAAAGGTCCTCATTCACGGTCGCCGGCAGCTCGATCTCGCCCTGGAGCCATTCTGGCGTATAGCCGTTCCAGAAGGCCGTGTTCGGATAGGCCAGCACGTCGTGCGGGTTGATCAGCGAAGCAATCAGAAAGAACGGCCTGGCCCGCGCCGCGGAGGACTTCAGATAGGCCAGGATTCCCTCTTGCCCAAATTCGACCGGGCCATCGCCCTCCAGGTAGCGCTGGTCGATGTCCGCGTACCCGCCGCCAAACTCGGTGGGGTCCTGGTTGGCGCCGCCATCGGGCGGATCCCAGCGCTCGAACCCATAAACGGCCGCATCTTCGGATGTGAAGCTCCCGTTGCGCTTTTGGGGCTTGGTCAGGTGAAACTTGCCCTTCATCGGCGTCGAGTACCCGGCGGCCGACATTACCGTGGCCAGGTTGGGCAGCTCCACAGGCAGGTTCTGCTGCGGGTAATCCTTTGCCGACATGTCCAGCTCGAGCGTCCACTTCACGCCGTGCTGCGCCGGGAAGAACCCCGTCATCAGCGTCGCCCGGCTGGGCGAGCACATGGCGGCGTTGCAGAAAGTGCGCTCGAAGGCGAGCCCATGCCTCTTCAGCCGCTCCATGCCAGGCAGGTTCCGTTCCGCCCAACCCGGCGGAAAATGCTGGGTGGCCCGCTGCTGGTCCGTAATGAATAGCAGGACGTTCATTCCGTGAAGCGATTTCGCGCTGGCCATGATTCTCAAACCCCCGCTCGGAAATGCCGCCTCAAAAGCGCCTAAGTCTACCACGGAATCTGTATCGGCGAAGTTACAGCCGCGTGCGCGCCCCGGCCGGTCTCGATGCCGGCCCTTCGCGCGGAATCGCAGTTGGGATTGAGATGGGTCGAAGCCGCGCTCCGAAACGCGCGATTTATGCCACCGCCGGCGTCTTCATGAAATCCAGCGCCCGCACCAGGTAATCTTTCAGCTCCTTGCGCGGGACCACCGCGTCCAGAAAGCCTTTCTCCAGCAGGAACTCGGCGCGCTGAAAGCCCTCGGGGAGCTTCTGGCGGATGGTCTGCTCGATGACGCGGGGGCCGGCGAAGCCGATCAGCGCGCCGGGCTCGGCGATGTTCAGGTCGCCCAGCATAGCGAAGCTCGCCGTCACGCCGCCGGTGGTGGGGTCGGTGAGCACGCAGATGTAGGGAATGCGGGCGTCGTCCAGCTGCGCCAGCGTCGTGGAGACCTTGGCCATCTGCATCAGGCTGACGATGCCCTCCTGCATGCGCGCGCCGCCCGAGACCGAGACGATGATCAGCGGCCTGCGGCTCTCTCGCGCGCGGTCGATGGCGCGCGCGATCATCTCGCCCACCACGGCGCCCATCGAGCCGCCGGCAAAGGCGTACTCCATGGCGCAGAGCACCACGGCGTGGGGGCCCATCCGGCCCACGGCGCTCAGCAGGGCGTCGTTCATCCCGGTCTGCTCCTGCGCCTTGCGCAGCCGTTGCTTGTAGGGTCGGATGTCGGTAAAGTTCAGGGGATCGGTCGAGCGCAGGGTCGTGTCCATCAGCTCGTAGCCGGGGTCGAGCAGCATGTCGAGACGCTGCCGCGCGCTCATCTTGAAGTGGTGGCCGCAATTGGGGCAGACGCTCAGGTTCGCCTCCAGTTCGGCCTTCCAGATCGTCTGCCGGCAGCCCAGGCACTTCACCCAAAGGCCTTCGGTGCGGACCGTCTTCTCCGCACCATCCGAGCCGTTCTCCGGCCCGCCCGCTTCGCCAGGGTAGTCGGCGCTCTCCCGCTTGAACCACGTCATACCGAACCTCATTGTATACGGAGGGGCCGAAACGGCCTGTGCCGGGCTCAGTACTCGATGCCGCGCTGCGCCAGGATTCCCTTCTGGTAGGCGTGCTTCACCTCGCGCATCTCGGTCACCGTGTCGGCCAGCTCCACCAGCAGCGGGTGCGCGTTGCGCCCCGTCAGGATCACGTGCACCATCTCCGGCCGGCCGCGCAGCGCCTCGGCCACCACGGCCGGGTCCAGCATGCCGTAGCCGATGGCGTAGTTGATCTCGTCCAGCACCACCATATCCCAGTCGCCGGAGTCGATGGCCGCGCGCGCCTCGTTCCAGGCCTCTTCGACAAGGCGAACGTCTTCGGGATCGGTCTCGGCGCCGCCCACCTTCACAAATCCGCGGCCCATCTGCCTGAGCACAAGGTTCCCGCCAAAGGCCTCGGCGGCGTCCAGCTCGCCGTAGTGCCAGGAGCCCTTGAGGAACTGCAGCACCAGCACTCTCATGCCGTTGCCGACGGCGCGCATGGCCGTGCCCAGCGCCGCCGTCGTCTTGCCCTTGCCGGGGCCGGTGTTGATCAGGAGTAATCCGCGTCGCGTGTCGCTCATAAGTAGTCAGTGATCAGTGACCAGTTGTCAAACATCGGCTATTCAATTGACTGGGCCAATGCGTATATCATCTTGCCCACCTCGTGCGAGAGGCTCTCCGCTATGTCGATCGAGTCAGAGTCGCCAAACTTCAGCGCCCGTGCGATCTCTAGCTGCGTCTGCAACTCGAAGTTCGAGCCGCGCGCGATCCCGAGAAACTGTTTGAACTCGCCCACGTTGAACCGTCCCTGTCCTTCAGCGATATTGCTCGGAACGGAAACCGCCGCGCGCCGGACTTGACTGATAAGACCGTACTGCTCTTCGCGCGGAAACTCTTGGGTCAGGCGGTAGATTGCAACCGTCAATTGCATAGCCCGCTGCCAAACCAGCAGATCGCGAAACGACTGTGCCACCAGCTTACCTCCCGTCCACTCTCCTCATCCCAACCGTAACCACCGCAACTGACAACTGATAACTGAAAACTGACCACTGCTCAATGCCCCGTGTGATAAGGATGCCCGGTGAGAATTGTAACCGCCCGGTAGATCTGTTCGGCCATCACCAGGCGCGCCAGTTCGTGGGCCAGCGTCATCGGCCCCAGCGAGAGCAGAAGCTGCGCCCGCGCCTGCGCCGCCTCGCTCCAGCCGTCGGCCGGCCCGACGGCGAAGACGATCTGCTGCACTCCCTCGTCGCGCCGCTCGCCTAGCCAGGCCGCAAAGGTGTCGGAGCTCATCTGCCGGCCGCGGCTGTCGAGGAACACCGCAAATGGTGCGGTGCGGCCGCGCTGCCGGTCCAGCCAACCGAGCAGAGCCTGTTCGGTGCCGAACGACTGAAGCTGGCTCTTCGCCAGGACGGAGCAGCGCTCCAGATAACTGTGCACGGCGGTTTCGTAGCTCTGTTTCGACTTCGCTTTGCCGCCAACATATGCCAGCACGATCTGCATCCAATGGAGGATATCGGGTGTTGCCTCCACCCGTCGCAGGCGGGTGTGGAAGACGTCTTGCCGTCGCCTCGGATCGAAATGTCACAGGTTCTCGCAGATTCCGTATAGATTCTATGAATTTCCATATTCGCGGGGCGGATCAGTAGCAAGATGCTGCCCATAAATTGTGCGTTTTCAGCAGAAAACTGCAGGTTTTCGTCAGAGTCAACAAATGGCATCACTCTTGCATAAGCTCTAGTGGAGGTTCGACCCCCCTTGTAACCCTCCAGCCAGTGTGGAGTGGAGTCGCTAGATTCCTCCGATCGACAAAGACAAAAATATGCTCGCAGCACAGCGGGGTCGCCTGGGGTCACCCTATTTCGATTGCAGCCGTTTCGGAAATTTCGTAAAGGCATTCACCCGGATCCAAGTCGGAGCGACCTGCGGGGAGCGAAGACCCTTCATGGACGGTGACGAGCCTGCCGTATCTCCGAAACTGCTTTAGCGGATCGGCTTGGTCGAGTCGAAAAACTCGATGCAGAGAACGCGGACGCGATGTCTCCTCTGAGACTTCCGATCCCAACTATCTTGGAGGAGTACCCCATGAGATTGTCCCATCTGAAAACAACGGCGCTCGCTTTTGCCGTTGCCCTTGGCCTGCTTGCTTTCCTCACGGTTCCGGCTGCGCGGGCGCAGGGCATCATCACCGGCGGTATCACCGGCACCGTCATGGACCAGACAGGCGCGGTGATTCCAGGCGCGTCCATTCAAGCCAAGAACGAGGCCACCGGCGCCATCCTTCAAACGATCGCGAACGGGCAGGGAGCCTTCCAGGTTGCCGACGCGCCCATCGGTTCGTATATGGTCACCGTCACGGCCGCAGGCTTCGGCGCCACCACATTGAGCCACGTGCATGTGGTTGCCGGCAACTCGACGCCGCTGGGCAAGATCGCGCTGCAGCCCGGCAAGACCGCCGAAACCGTAGAAGTTGAAGGCGGCGCGGCCCAGCTCATCAACACGGAGTCTCCCCAGAGCGAGACCGCGATCGACACGCAGCAGCTTGCGACCCTGCCCGTCAGCGGCGCCATCGACAACGCCACCCTGATGGTGCCCGGCGTCGTCATGACTCACGCGAACGCCTTCTCGAACACCAACGGCGTGAACTACTCCGTCAACGGCCAGCGCGGCCGGTCGAACAACTCCGAAATCGATGGCCAGTCCAACAACGACAACTCCATCGGCGGCCCCAGCTTCTTCTTCTCCGATCAGGACGCACTCCAGGAGGTCCAGGTTGTCACCAGCGACTGGATGGGCGCCCAGTACGGCCGGAACACCGGAGGCATTGTCAACTACATCACCAAGCAGGGCACCAACACCCTCCACGGTTCCGGCTTCGAGTACTACCTGGGTTCGTGGGGCTCCTCGCTGCTGGCCTCGCAAAAGGCCCCCCAGTACGGTTTCTGCACCCCCGGGACCAGCGCGGCGGATGCGGCGAACGAAGGCTGCACGATTCCAACCACGCCCCGCTTCGTCGAGAACCTCTGGGGCGGGACTCTCGGCGGCCCCGTGCTGAGGAACAAGCTCTGGTTCTTCGGCAGCACTTTCTGGGCCCACGAGTATCAATCGGGCTCCCTCGATACCTCCTCGGGAAGCCTGTTTCCCGACGCGACCGGCCTGAAACAGTTGCAGTCCGACTATCCCAACAACCCGGGCGTGGCGGCGATGGTGTCGATCGGCCCGTACTCGATCCCCGGAGGCAGTCCGGCGCCCGTGGCCGGCACCACCACCAACGTGCTCGTGACCGACGGCAACACCGTCAACTCCATTGAAATGTCCCAGGTGGGGCGCTACCTTGAGGCGCACGTCCTCGATCAGGAGGAGCTGGGCCGCATCGACTACGATCTCGATGCCAAGGACCACTTCTACCTGCGTTACGACTACCAGAACAACCCCTGGGTGCCGGCATGGTATCTCTACACGGCTACGGTTCTCGCCGGCGGCGGATACTCGGATGTGAACGGGATTGCCCACCAGGTTGGTTCGAGCTGGATCCGCCAGTTCACGCCCACCCTCACCAACGAGCTGCGTTATTCGTTCTCGCAGACCAAGATCGGCTTCGAAAACGGCTCGCTCCCGAGCTGCACGTTCACCGACCTCGATACCTGCACGACCACCATTGCGCTGGGCTCGGGAGATCTGGGCTTCGGCTATGGCAACGCTTTCCCCCAGGGCCGCGTCGTCAAAGTCAACCAGGTCCAGGACAACGCCAGCTGGATGGCCGGCCGCCACACCCTCCTCTTCGGCGGCGAGTACGACTACCAGAACTCCCCCAACTTCGGTCTGCCCAACGTCGCCGGAAACTTTGACTTCGGAACCGACACGGGCCTCTCCTTCAACTACCCCGCCAGCAGCATTGCGCCGGGCGGAAGCTGTCTCGACTCCGGCGGAAACAACGTCTGCGCCAATGGCTTCAGCGGCCTCCTGCAGGGAATCGGCACCCTGGGACTGGCGAACGGTAAGACCGTCGTCCCCTTCACCGAGTCGGACTATGCCCTCTACTTCGAGGACGACTACAAGGTGCGGCCGGATATGACCCTCAACCTCGGCCTGCGCTATGAGTACTTCGGCCAGTCGATCAACCTGCTCAACAAAGAGAGCGTGGCCCAGCAGACCGGCTCCAGTCCCTTCTGGAACACCAGCCTGCCTCTCTCCGCCACCACCTATCCCAAGAGCAACCCCAACTACGACAACATCGAGCCGCGCGTCGGCATCGCGTTCATGCCTCCCAAGCTGCCCAAGATGGTGGTTCACCTCAGCTTTGCCATCGACGTCGATCCCGCGTTTTACAACATCTTCCTCAACTCCGCGCAAAGCGCCCCGCTGGTCAACGCCAACACCGTCGATTGCAGCGGCAATTGCCTGCCCTCCAGCAACTTCACCTATCCCGCCATCCAGAGCCAGGACGCTGGTCTGCTACCCACCGGCGGCGACCCGCGCGTGAACCCCTACACGCTGGTGCAGAAGAACTTCCGCAACCCGATGGTGGAGACTTACGCCCTGGGCATCCAGTACCAGGTGGCCCCGGCCGCTGTCATGGACGTCAAGTATGTCGGCAGCCACACCTTCCGCCAGTTCCAGGCCCTCAACACCAACCCCGACATCCTCGACGTGCAAAGCGGGTTCCCCAGCTACGGCTCGGGAATATCGGTCTGCACCAATCCATCCGCAACCGGCTACACCCGGCCTGACTGCGATTACGGCTTGGTCGAGACCGTCGGCAACACCGGATTCGCCATCTACAACGCCCTCCAGACCTCGCTCACCACGCGCGAGTTCCACCACATGACGGGCACCGTCTCTTACACCTACAGCCGCGAGATCAGCAACTCCAGCGAGATCTTCAACACCTACTCCGGCGGCAACACCAACGCCTTCGCGCAGGACCCGCTCAATCCCGACATCGGCGAGCGCGGCGTGGACGGCAACTCGTACCCGAACGTCTGGGGCGTGCAGATGAACTTCACGGACCCCTGGTATACCAAGCAAAGCGGTTTCCTGGGCCGGGTCCTGGGAGGCTACTTCCTCAACGCCTTCTACCAATACAACGGTGGCCAGCCCTTCAGCCCCTTCCAGTCGTCCTCTCCGACCAGCACGGGCTTCACCATTCCCTCTTCTGATTCGGCAGCCGTGGCGGCGGAGGTCACAAGCAACTTCTGCGACCTCGGCTTTGCGGCTAACTTTGGCGCCGGCGGCTATATCAGCCAGTGCCGGCCCATCCTGGCCAACCCCAGTGCGCCCATGTCCTCCGTCGGCATCAACGTCGGCAATGGGCAGTACCAGAACTACGTGACCGGTGTTTCCGCTCCCCGCTCCTCCTTCCATTGGCTCTGGAACAATCAGGCGGAAGCCCTCGCCCTCGGCAACCCCTTCCCCGGCGTGGGCCGCAACACCCTGCGCGGTGATAGCTGGAATGACCTGGACGCCTCGGTGGGCAAGAACTTCAAGGCGACCGAGCGGGTCACGGTGCAACTCTCCATGAACGTCTTCAACGTGCTCAACCGCGCCTACTACGGCACACCCGATCCGAACCTTGAAGATTCGACCTTTAGCGGCTTCCTCACCAACACCTATCAGGGCTACAGCGCCGGCACGGCCGCCGGGGGCGGCGCCTACTACGCCGGCTTCGGCAACCGCAACATCCAGCTTGAGGCGCACATCAGCTTCTGACGCTGTAAGCCTCCATTGCAATCAGAAAGGCGCCCGCTTCGGCGGGCGCCCTTTTTGTTCCATTTCGGGAAAATTGCCTGGCAGAAGCCGATTTTGTCAAGGGCCGTTCACCGGTAATTGGAATCTCCGCCGCATTTTCTACAGAATTTCATATCTCGCGGATCTTAGGGTTTACACTGCTGGTTCTCTAATTCCCTTGTTTTCATGAAAATAAGAAAATCTTATCGGGCGTTCCGGAATGGAACGTCTCTTGCTTTCATCTTGGAAAAGCAGCTCCCGCAGTTTTACATGCATTACGACAACACCAGTGATTGGTACTGCGCCGCTGTATTTTGCTCTTTTTTGTAAGTGTTGAATTTCAGTGCCGAACGATCTGTTCTCCGTTTTTCTGTTTCTGGTCACCATCCAGCGCATCTGCTTCCCTGCCGAGGCGCGCGAAACACAAAATGCGGACGTGATGTCTCCTCTGAGACTTACGGCCCAACCTATCTTGGAGGAGTACCCAATGAAACTGTTCCAGTTGAAGGCTGCGGCCCTTGCCTTTGCCGTGGCGCTCGGTCTGGGATGTACCATTACGGCCGTGCAGCAGGCGGCCTGGTGTCAGGAAACGACCGGCGGCATGCAGGGCACGGTCAAGGACCCGTCGGGTGCAGTCGTTCCCGGCGCCCAGGTTGTTGTCAGTACCCCGACGCTGGTCGGAACCAAAGAGGCTACGACGGACAACGCCGGCTATTATCGTTTCGCGAACCTCCCGCCTGGCACTTACACCATCACGGTGACGGCCAAGGGCTTTGAGACTCTGAAACGGACGGGAATCGCGCTTGAAGTCGGCCGGCTGCCTACCATTGACCTGTCCTTGAAAGTGGGCGGCGCCAGCACCGTGGTCGAGGTGACGACGGAAGGTCCCATGATCGACGAGACCACCACGACGACGGTCACCAACATTCCCCAGCAGACCCTCCAGAACGTCCCGCACGGCACATCGTTCCAATCGGTCATTCAGTTCGCTCCCGGAGCACGTGAAGAGCCCCTTATGGGCAACACGATGCAGAGCAACGGCAGCGGTGGATCGTCCCCCGGCAGCGCCACCAACGGAGGCGCATTCGGCTTCTCGGTAGCCGGCGGCTCCGATTCGGAGAACTCGTATCTCGTGGAGGGCCAGGAGACCGCCAACATCATCGGCGGCTACTCCCACACTAACGTCCCCATGGACTTCATCCAGGACGAGCAGCTGAAGACCTCCGGCGTGCAGGCCGAATACGGCGGCGCGCTGGGCGGCGTGGTCAATGTGATCATGGAGAAGGGCACCGATCACTGGCACGGCTCTGTCTTCACCTCGTTCCAGGACGGCGCCATGAACGGATCGCCGGTCGCTGAATCGCGCTACGATCCAAGCTCAAGCGGCACGGCAACAAGCTGGGGCGCCATTGATCCGACCTGGCAGAACTACCAACCCGTCCGCCCGCATACCAGCGATGTATTCCCCGGCTTCACCATCGGCGGCCCGCTTTTCGGCGTCGTTCCCGGCCACGGTTCGGCGGCGCTACGCGACCGGGCTTTCATGTTCCTGGGCTTCAACCCCGAGTTCAACGACTTCGAAGAGAAGGTGAACTACGGACCGACCAACGGCGGCGTCCTTCCCTTCAGTCAGAACATTCAAACCTATTACACCAACGCCCGCGTTGATGTGGAAGTCACCCAGAAGATCCGCGTCTTCGGCTCGTGGCTCTATCAGTTGCAGCGCGAATCCGGTGAGGCTCTCCCCGTACAGGATTCGGTGCAGGATTACTTCAACACCTCGACTGGCTGCTATGGTTCGGGCACATCCGCAAGCAATCCCTGTCTGACCGGCGGGGTTCCGCAGGTCGGTTACGCGCACGCCCTCGGTTATGACGCCCCGAATGTCACGGTCAATACGGGAGCCGACATAACCCTCACCAACAGCCTGGTAGCGACCAGCCGCTTTGGCTACTACTTCGAGAACTACCACGACTTCGGCTACCCGACCAGCGGCACCATCTACAACTTCGAGGATAGCGGCGTCGGCAATACCGACACCAATGGAAACGCTCTTTCGAGCTCGGCGCCTCTGTTGAATGAAGCCACAGGCTATTTCAACATCGCTCAGAACGCGAACTATACGCACTTCAATGCCAACAAGGCTATCCAGTTTGATCAGGACATCGCCTGGTATCACGCCGGCCGCGGCGGCACGCACAACCTCAAGTTCGGTTATCAGCTAAACCGCAACTCCAACGCCATCCTGCAGAAATTCAACACGCCCTACGTTCAGGTATGGCCCGGCGTCACCGACCCCTATTCTCCCCAAGGCTCGGTCGGCGCGGCCAACTGCGCCACAGTTGAGGCGGAAACCGGTTATACCGTGACCAATAGTCAGGGCGAACAGGTTCCCGAGTGCCTCGGTACCTACGGAACCGTCGACGTCTACGACTACGGCAGCAATGGCAAGGCCACCAGTTACAACCACGCCTTCTTTGCGCAGGACGCCTGGACGATTGGCCACGGCGTAACCGTCGACTACGGCATTCGTTTCGAGCACGAAAACCTGCCAGCAGAGAACCAGCCCACCGGCTCGATCGCCACACCGATCAGCTTCGGCTGGGGTTCCAAGGTCGCCCCTCGTCTCGGCGGCGCGTGGGACGTCTTCCAGAACGGCAAGATGAAAGTCTTCGGCGGATACGGCGAGTACTACGACATGATGAAGCTCAATCTGGCCATCAGTTCTTATGGAGGCCAGTACTGGCAGGAGTGCTGGTACGCTCTGATGACGCCGGACTTAACCAGCATCAATCCCGAGTATCAGAGCGACGGCCGCTTCTGCGAAGGCCCCAACTCCAGCAGTGAAGCAAACTTTGGCAGCGGCGGAACGCCCTCGGGTCTGATCTTCCTCGAAAACCAGAACATCCGGGCATTCCCCACCACCTGCTCCACCTGCAGCGCGACCGAAGAGGGCACCGCGCCGGGCCTCAAGCCCTACGCGCAGCATGACGCCTACTTCGGCGTGGACTACCAGATCAACCCCAACCTCGCCTTCGAGGTCCGATGGGATCGACGGCGGCTCGATCACGTGATTGAGGATTCGGCCATCTTTAACCCAGCCGTAGGCGAGACCTTCGTCATTGTGAACCCTGGCCAGGGCGTTAACCGCACCTTCACAAGCTTCTACAACTTCCTCTACGGCACGGCGCCCGACTGTTCTGACGGCTGCCCGCCGAACAACACCATTCCGGCCGCCCGCAGTTACGACGGGGTGGAGTTCCGCCTGACAAAGGCTCCTACCCACGGCTGGGGCGGCATGTTCTCTTACATCTACAGCAACTTCCGTGGCAACTACACCGGTCTTACCAGCTCCGACGTCGCCGACGGCGGCGGTGGCCGCAACGCGCCCAATAACAGCCGCGCCTTCGACGAGCCGTACTTCTCATGGAACGCCGAGGGCGGTTCCTCCAGCGGGCTGCTGCCCACGGACCGGCCCAACGCCCTCAAGGGATACGGATACTACGAGCTGCCGTGGCTGCATAAATTCACCACCGATTTCGGCATCTTCCAGGACGCCTACAGCGGTACACCTCTCACAAGCTACCTCGATGTGGGTTACGCCTTCCCAGGGGCGTTCCCGACCGATATCGTGGACCGCGGCAAGTGGATCGACGTCACCCAGGACCCGACGACCGGCGCCATCACCACCAGTTCGCCCTACACAAAACGGACGCCCTGGTATACGCAGACCGACTTTAACCTCAAGCAGGCCTTCAAAATCTCCGAAAGCAAGACGCTGGCGTTCGACGCGACCTTCACCAATCTGTTGAATCAGCACGCGGTCACCTCGATGGGCCAGCAGATTGACTCAAACTACAACATCAACTTTGCAACCCCCCAAAGCGCCGGTTGCGGGGCGTATAACGCCGCGAACTACAACATCAACTCGAACAGTTGCTGGCTGCCGGATGGTCCCGCCTTCTACGCCGGCGCCATGACGGCGTACAACTATACTGCGGCGATGAATGCATCCGACCTAGGCAGCCCGGCCGGAGGCCCCATCACCATCAACAGCCAATACGGCAAGCCGTATCTCTATCAGCTTGCCCGCAACGTGCGGCTGGCTCTGCACTTCACGTTCTGATCGCAACTTGGCTCACGCACCAACCAAAGAGGGGACCCGTCGCGGCGGGTCCCCTCTTTGCTTCTGTCCGTCCCGTCGCTCCTCCAGGCAGCCTTCGGTCGATGCAGGAAAAGATCCTCCGCCTTTGCCGGACAATTCCTCTCGCCGGTGCATACTTATGCTCGGAGGGCCGCGCAGATGA
>DATJMU010000114.1:0-2515 GCA_035508555.1 Occallatibacter sp.
ATCTCGGTGTAGATCATGCCGCGCAGGCCCACACAGAGGGTGGGCAGGCCCGGCGCAAACAGCTCCGTGTCCGAAACGAGCGCAAAATCCGCCTGCAGATCCGCGGGTTTTGAAGCCACGTAGGCGGCAATGGTTTCGCCGCCCACCTCTTCTTCGCCTTCGAAGAGCACCCGCACATTCAATGGCAGTCCGCCCTGCGCCAGCAGCGACTCGAGGGCCGACACCTGGGCGCACACCTGCCCCTTGTCGTCCACCGCGCCCCGCGCGTAGATGTTCCCGTCGCGCTCCGCGGGTTGAAACGGCGGCGATAGCCACTCATCCAGCGGATCGGGGGGCTGCACATCATAGTGGCCGTAGCAAAGCGCCGTGGGCCTAGCCGCCGCGTGCAGCCAGTCGGCGTAGACAAGGGGATGGCCCTCACTTTCGATCAGCCGCACATTCTCCATTCCAATCCTGGCGAGCTTCGCCGCCAGCCACTCGGCTGCCCTGCGGCAGTCGCCCTTGTGCTCGGGCAGCGTCGAAACCGATGGAATCCGCAGCAGCTCTTTCAACTCCTCAAGAAATCGTCCGTGATTCGCCTTCGCATAGCTAACCGCCGATGAAGCCATCGTCCCGCTCCCTTAGTATGGATTTCGCAGTCAAAAGAGCAGTATAGGCGCTCGCACAGCTTTACAATCCGGCTCCAGGAAAGGCGCACCCGTTTGCCGACGACCTTGTGGCTCAAGCCAGCTCGATGCGTGCGCACCATCGTGCTCGCCAACCTGCTTGTCATCCCATCTTGTATCTCCCACGCCCAGGTCACCAGCCAACCTGTCCGTCCCTATTACGCGCGCAAAAACACCTTCGGTGTTTTTTTCGCTTACTCAGGAGATTCAAGCCACATGCTCCTGGGATATGCCGTCAATCGCCGGCTGCTCGACATCGGGGCGGCCTACAACCGGCGGCTGATTCTCGATCACGTGGTCAACTGGCAGTACAGCGCCGAGATTTTGCCGGTGGCCCTGGAAAGCGATCCGGTTGAATCCCGGACTTATACCTACACCTTCAGCGGCCCGCCCGGCATGCAGACAGAGACCGAGCAGTTGATATATGCAGGCGCCTGCCACGCCGCTCCTGGCAGCGGGAGCGTTCCCGGATTTTATAGTTACACGTACACGGCGACTTGCGAACGCCGGTGGACCATGGGGGAAGCCATGTCGCCCGCTGGATTCCAATGGAATTTCAGGCCGCGCCGCAAATTGCAGCCTTTCCTCGTCGCACACGGCGGGTACATGTTTTCGACCCGACCGATCCCGGTTCCCCAGGCGGGCTCATTCAATTTCACCTTCGATGTGGGCGCCGGCATCGAGATCTTCCGCGCGCGCACCCGATCCATCCGCGCCGGATACCGCTATCACCATGTCTCCAACAGCGACACGGCCAACCAAAACCCCGGAATCGACAGCGGCCTCCTCCAGTTCACGTATTCCTTTGGCAAGTAGAGGGGCCGGTCGCGAGCCGCCGCGCTGGCGCCAGAATGTTCACCGTTCACTGCCCTGCGCCCCCATCCCCGTTTACAATCACCCAATGACCAAGTTGCCCATGGTCGATCTTGTCGGTGTCGGCCTCAACGCCACTGACACGCTCATCTCCCTCACAAGATTTCCTGAGCGCGGCTCAAAGATGGAGTACTCCGAAGCCAGCGTCATGCCGGGGGGCCAGGTGGCCACCACCGTTGTCGCCTGCCAGAGCTGGGGCGTCACCACGCGTTATGTCGGCAAACTTGGCGACGACCATGCCGCCGGTCTACATCGTGAAGCGTTTGACCGCAGCGGCGTTGAATCCCATCTCATCACCGTTCCCGGCGCCGCCAGTCCGCAATCCCTCATCCTCGTCGACGGGGGCGGCGAACGCACCGTTCTCTGCCGCCGCGACGAGCGCCTCACCCTCCAGCCCGAGGAGCTGGACCGCGCCTGGATCGAGCGGGCGCGTGCGCTCCATGTCGACGGCCACGACACCGCGGCCGCCACCCTCGCCGCGGGATGGGCCCGCGGCGCCGGCATCCCCGTGGTCGCCGACCTCGACGAGCTTTACCCCGGCGTCGAGGATCTTCTCGAGCGCATCGACTACCTCATCGTCAGCCGCGACTTCCCCTGCCGGCTCATGGCCGACAGCGATCTCGCCCGCGCCCTCCGCCGGATGCACAAGCGCTACGGCTGCCGCCTGGCCGCCGCGACCCTCGGCGAAGGCGGCGTCCTCGCCTTCGACGGCAAGCGCCTCCTCCATTGTTCCGCTTATCGAGTTCCGGTTGCCGATACTACCGGCGCCGGGGACATCTTCCACGCCGGCTTCATCTACAGCCTGCTGCAGGGCTGGCCCCTCGAGCGGCAGCTCGAGTTCTCCTGCGCCGCCGCCGCTCTCAACTGCATGTTTACGGGCGCCCGCGGCGGCATTCGCACCGTTCAGGCCGTGGAAGACCTGATGAGTTGCACCGAGCGCTACGACGCACCAGCCGAGGCTCTCGCTGCTCTCCGCT
>DATJMU010000115.1:0-5061 GCA_035508555.1 Occallatibacter sp.
TCACACGTCGCCAGGCGCGACAACGCCATCTCCCGAAACGACGCCGAACGCCAACCCACCCCCTGCTTCGACATATGCAGTTCTCCATTCCCTGCAACGCGGGCCCATTTTAGGCTGTCTCACTTTTGGGGGTCACTCCAACCCGGTATCCGTCGCTCCTCGCTCCTAGAACTGAGCAAAATGGGCGCCCGGCGCCGGCCGCGGGAAAGTTAATAACAGCCTCTAGAACGCCGCCACGGTCTGCCGCAGGCTGTAGGAGCTGAGGGTTTTGATGTAGTTTCCGCGATCGTAGGGCGAGGTGTCGGGCACGGAGCGCCGGCTGAGGCAGCCGCGGGTCTCAGCCAGCGAGGTGTACTCGTGCTTTTCGAGCCAATAGCGGAGATCGGCGAGCACGCGGCCGATGTGGTCGATGCCGTGGATGTGCAGGGCCGAGACCATCATGGCGACGCTGGCGCCGGCCATAATGGCTTTGAGCACGTCCTCGGCCGAGTGGACGCCGCCGGTGATGGCGATGTCGGACTTCAGGTGGCCATAAAGAATCGCGGCCCAGTGCAGCCGCGGCAGCAGCTCCGAGGGCGTAGAGAAGTGCAGCGTGGGCCGCACCTCCAGCGTCTCGATATCGAAGTCGGGCTGGTAGAAGCGGTTGAAGAGCGAGACGCCGCGCGCGCCCGCGTCCTCAAGCCGCGCACAAAGGTGAGGAATGCTGGTGAAAGACTGCGAGAGCTTCACGGCGACGGGGATCGAGACCGCGCTGCAGACCTGGCCGACCAGATCGAGCAGTTGCAGCTCGATCTCGGCAGAGGTCTGGCTGCGGTCGGTGGCCAGCGCGTAGGTGTTCAGCTCAATGGCGCTGGCGCCGGCCTGCTCCATCTCCTGCGCGAAGCGGACCCAGCCGCCGCTGGTGGCGCCGTTGAGGCTGCCGATGATGGGAATATCGACGGCCTCGCGCGCCTGACGCAGATGCTCGAGATACCCGTCCTGGGTCATGCGGTAGTCGCTCAGGTCGGGGAGATAGTCGAGCGACTCCGCGTAAGACTCGGTGCCGCGGGACAGATCTTCGTCAAGCGCGCGGGACTCGAGGGCCAACTGCTCCTCGAAGAGCGAGGTGAGTACGATCGCCGACGCGCCGGCATCTTCCATGCGGCGAATGTTATCGATGGACTCGGACAGTGGTGTGGAGGCGACCACGATGGGCCCCTTCAGCTTCATGCCGAGATACTGCATGGAAAGATCGGTCATTCCTCACCTCCGGCGGTCGTAGCCGCCAGCTTCTCCTCAGGCCTGGCTTCTGCTTTCTCCGCGGGCGCGATGTTGGGCGTCTCGCCGCGGCCGGGCATGGCGGCCCGCGCCGAGTAGACGCGCCACTGGCGCTCGACGTCGTCCTGCGCTTCCTTCAAGAGATGGGCCGCCATCTCCGGGTTGCCGCGCGCCAGCATCGTATACCGCGCCTCGCGGTAGGCGTAGTCCTTGAGGCGGATCGCGGGCGCCTTGGAGTCGAGCTGGAAGGGATTCTTGCCCTGCTCGCGCAGCCCCGGGTTGTAGCGCATCAGCGGCCAGTAGCCGGACTGCACGGCGAGCTTCTGCTGCTCGAGGCCGTGCACCAGGTCGTAGCCGTGGGCGATGCAGCTTGCGTAGGCGATGATGAGCGACGGCCCCTCGTGGGCCTCGGCCTCCTGGAAGGCCTTGATCACGTGGGTATCGTTGCCGCCCATCGCTACCTGGGCCACGTAGACCGAGCCGTAGCTCACCGCCTCCATGGCCAGATCTTTTCTGCTGTTGTACTTGCCGCTGGCGGCGAACTTGGCCACCGCGCCGCGCGGCGTGGCCTTGGAGGCCTGGCCGCCGGTGTTCGAGTAGACCTCGGTGTCGAGCACCAGCACGTTGACGTTCTTGCCGGAGCCGAGGACGTGGTCCAATCCGCCGAAGCCGATGTCGAAGGCCCATCCGTCGCCGCCCAGGATCCAGACGCTCTTGCGGACCAGCGTGTCGGCGATGGCCAGCAGGTTGCGCGCGTCGGAGCTGTCGATGCCGGCCAGCCTTGCGCGCAGCAGGCTCACGCGCTGGCGCTGCCGGTCGATGTCGGCTTCGTTCCTCTGCGGCGCATCCACTAGTTCGGCGGCCAGCTCCACGCCGATCTCCCTGGCCAGCCGCGCCACCAGCAGCTCCGCAAACTGCTTCTGCTGGTCGAGGGCGGTCCTCATGCCGAAGCCAAACTCGGCGTTGTCTTCAAAGAGCGAGTTCGCCCAGGTGGGCCCGCGGCCCTCGGCGTTGCTGGTATACGGGGTGGTGGGCAGGTTGCCGCCATAGATCGACGAGCAGCCCGTGGCGTTGGCGATGTAGAGCCGGTCGCCGAAGAGCTGGGTGAGCAGTTTGATGTAGGCGGTCTCGCCGCAGCCGGCGCAGGCGCCGGAGAACTCGAAGAGCGGTTGGAGCAGTTGCAGGTCCTTGACCTGCGAGTGCGAGAGCCTGGCGCGGTCTACTTCGGGCAGCGAGAGGAAAAACTCCCAGTTCTCTCGCTCGGGGGCGCGCAGCGGAGCCTGCGGCGCCATGTTGATGGCCTTGTGGCCGGCGTCGCTCTTGCTCTTCACGGGGCAGACCTCGACGCAGACGGCGCAGCCGGTGCAATCCTCGGGCGCCACCTGCAGCGTGTAGCGCTCCTGCTCCATGCCCTTCCACTTGGGCCTGGCCCACTTGAGTGTGGCCGGCGCCTTATCGCCGAGAGGCGCCGCGTAAACCTTGGAGCGGATGACCGCGTGCGGGCAGACCATCACGCACTTGCCGCACTGGATGCAGAGCTCCTCGTCCCAGACGGGGATGAACTGCGCGATGTTGCGCTTCTCCCACTGTGCGGTGCCGGTGGGGAAGGCTCCGCCCGCGGGAATGGCGCTCACCGGCAGCAAATCGCCCTGGCCCGCGGCGACCTGGCCCAGCACGTCGTGCACGAACCTGGGAGCCTCGGCGGAGATGGCCGGAACCAGGTCGAACTCTGATGCAGCAGCCGCCGGCAGCTCTACTTTCTCGAGATGCGCCAGCGCGTGGTCCACGGCGGCGAAGTTCTTCTGGACGACCGCCTCGCCGCGCTTGCCGTAGGTCTTCTCGATGGCCTTCTTGATCTGGGCGATGGCCTCCTCGCGCGGCAGCACGCCGCTGATGGCGAAGAAGCAGGTCTGCATGATGGTGTTGATGCGCGTGCCCATGCCCGCTTCGCGCGCCACCTTGTAGCCGTCGATCACGTAAAACTCGATCTTCTTGGCGACCATCGCCTGCTGCAGGGTCTTCGGCAGCTTCTCCCAGACCTCGGCGGCGGAGTATGGCGAGTTAAGCAGGAAGACCGCGCCGGGCATGGCCGCTTCCAGCACATTCATCTTCTCGAGGAAGCTGAAGTTGTGGCAGGCGACGAAACTGGCCTGCGTGATCAGGTAGCTCGAGCGGATGGGATTGGGACCGAAGCGCAGGTGCGAGGTGGTCATCGACCCGGACTTCTTGGAGTCGTAGACAAAGTAGCCCTGCGCGTAGTTGGGCGTGTTGCTGCCGATGATCTTGATGGAGTTTTTGTTGGCGCCCACGGTGCCGTCGGAGCCGAGGCCGTAGAAGAGGGCGCGCACGGTCCTGGGGTCCTCGGTGGAGAACCTGGGATCGTAGGCCAGGCTGGTGTGGCTCACGTCGTCGTCGATGCCGATGGTGAAGTGGTTCTTGGGGGAGGGCTTTGCCAGCTCGTCAAAGATGCCTTTGACCATGGCCGGCGTGAACTCTTTCGAGGAAAGGCCGTAGCGGCCGCCGATCACCCTGGGAGTGGCGGCAAAGGGCAGCGAACCGGCGTTCTCGGCGAGCACCGTCACGATGTCCTGGTAGAGCGGCTCGCCGGCGGCGCCGGGCTCCTTGCAGCGGTCGAGCACGGCAATGGACTTTACAGAAACAGGCAGAGAGCGAATGAAGGCGGCAGAATCGAACGGCCGGTAGAGGCGCACTTTCAGCAGGCCCACCTTCTCTCCGTTCCTGGTCAGCGCATCCACGGCTTCTTCCGCAGCTTCGGCGCCCGAGCCCATGATCACGACGACGCGCTCGGCATCCGGCGCACCGTAGTAGTCGAAGAGATGGTAGGCGCGGCCGATCTGCTTCGCTACCCGGTCCATCACCGACTGCACGATGCCGGGGACGGCCGCGTGATAGGGCGTGCAGGCCTCGCGGGCCTGGAAGAAGACGTCGGGGTTTTGGGCCGTGCCGCGAATGCGCGGGCGGTCCGGGCTGAGGGCGCTCTTGCGGAACTCGATGATGTACTTGTCGTCGAGCAGGGCGCGGATGGTCTCGTCGGCGATGGGCTCGATCTTCTGCACTTCATGCGAGGTGCGGAAGCCGTCAAAGAAGTGGATGAAGGGGATACGCGACTCGAGGGTGGCGATCTGCGCCACCAGAGCCAGGTCGGCAGCCTCCTGCACGGAGTTCGAAGCCAGCATCGCCCATCCGGTGGCGCGGCAGGCCATTACGTCGGAGTGGTCGCCGAAGATGGAGAGAGCGTGCGTGGCCAGGGTGCGGGCGGAGACATGCATGGTGGCCGAGGTCAGCTCGCCGGCGATCTTGAACATGTTGGGGATCATCAGCAGCAGGCCCTGCGAGGCCGTAAACGTGGTCGCAAAGGCACCTGCCTGCAGCGCGCCGTGGAGCGCGCCCGCGGCCCCGCCCTCGCTCTGCAACTCTTCCACGATGGGCACCGCGCCCCAGATATTCTTCTTCCCTTCCGAGCGCCACTGATCGGCCCACTCGGCCATGGGCGACGAGGGGGTGATGGGGTAGATGGCGACGACCTCGGCGAGACGATAGGCAACGGAGGCAGCCGCCTCGTTGCCGTCGAGAATCACAGTCTTATGCTCACTCATTCGCTTTGCCTCATGCGCGCGGCTGGGGTGGAATCGAACCGCTACGGAGAGTCTCATCGTCGAGGCGATCGCGTGCTGTGATGTGAGGCACAAGCCGGGTAATTGATTCCATAATATGGAACGAATTTCAAACTATGAAATACAGTCTCAATCCCATCAAAACCAGTAGAGAACGTCGGCGAAGCCG
>DATJMU010000116.1:0-101375 GCA_035508555.1 Occallatibacter sp.
CAGGCAACAACTCTTCGGCTGGAGCTAAGGTTCGACGTGTGCGTTCCAGATGGCGATAATAATCCAACTTGTGAACAGCCACACCACGCGCTTCGCAAAACGCCCTCCGCTTCAACCCGCTCTGTTCAAAATCCCGTACCAAGTCCTCCGATTCTGCCCGGCTCCGACGACGTCCCGCAACAACCTCTCTCGTATCGCCCAGGCCTCAACTTCAACATCAAATCACGCCCCGCGAAAGTGTGGCCTCGCGCGGAGGGATACGATATATCGACGCTGATCGGACGGCTCGAACTCAGCCTGTCGAAGACGCTCAGGTTGCTTTTTGGCGCTTTGAGCGCCACTCCGTCCTCTCTGCGGGGGGCCTGGACGGAGTGGCGCTGAGTACAGGCAGCGGTTCCCGAACGCTGCGTAATCTATTCCGGATTGATGACAGCCCCATCGGCCCGGCGGGCAACCAGTTTTCCTCCCTTGAGCAGGACATACCGGTTGTCTCGCCACAGGCTGCGGCTGGAGAGATAGCTGGCACACCAGATGAGGAAGCCCAACAGGTCTCTGAAGGGGTAGATGAGCACGGCACGACGCGCAAGCGGATCGCCCATCGCCCATCCCCCGATAACCCAACACTCGACCATTCGGTTCAGCCACGCTGCCGCGAACAGGCCAGCTCCAAGCAGAGGGTAGCCGAGCAAGGGCGCGGTAATTACGGCCAAAATCCCATACGGAACCGCAAAGGTCAGCACGGTTCCGGGGTGGCCTTTGGGACGCGAATATCGAGTGCCCATCGCCCACCTGAGCTGCCGCGCCCACATCTGCCGAAAGGTTCTGGGCTGGGAGACATGATCGACTACGCGGCTCGACAGCACGATCTTGTAACCTGCCTTGTGGATGAAATTGCCCAGAGCAAAGTCATTCGACAGGTACTGCCGGATGGCCGCAAATCCGCCGACACGGGCGAGGGAATCTTTGCGCACGGCAATGGTCGGTCCCAAGCCGAATTTCGTTCCTTCAAGGAGATTGGCGACTAACACGCCCGAGGCGAATTCCACGGATTGGCCCATTGCATCCAGATCGGCCCACGGCCCGCCCGCGCTCCTGCCGCGAAAGGCGCAGGTGACGGCACCAACCTCTGGGTCGAGCAAGGGAGCGACCACATCGCGCAGATAGTCCGGTTCGACTTCGACGTCGCTGTCGCTGGTCACGAGGATCTCGTAGGCGGCCACCTCCGCCATTCGATGGAAGCAGTAGTTTTGAGCATTCGGCCAGGGGGGAGGGCCGGTGACCAGAATCCGGGTTGGGATGTGGGGATAGCGTGCGCAGATCTCTCGGATCACGGGCAGCGCGGCGTCATCGGCCTCGTCGGCGGCAAAGACTATCTCATACTTCGGATATCTCTGCTTGAAAAAGCTCTCAATGTTTTCTTTCAGGCGCGCCTCATTGCCGTGAACGGGCTTGAGCACGGAGGCCGGGGGTAGCTCTGCCCAGATCTTCTCAAAGGCCTCGCGCTCCCGCCGGGCATTGCGCCGAAACTGCGCGGCTCCAACAACAGCAAGAAGGAGAACGATGGTCGAAGTGGCGGTTCCGAAGACTGCGACCGCCAAGAGCAAATACAAAATCATGACCGAATCCTCGGTACAGCGTAGACTCTGTGGATGTACGGATTATATAGATGATTCTGGTATAAGTTGGACTCGCGGGCACGCGGCAACGGACATTTTCCCGTCTGAGAGGTGTCCCGGGTAAACGAGCGAGGCAAACCCGGGCTCGCGGTGCTATGAAATCCGGCGATCATTGGCGCAGATCGTGATTCGTGAAAATGAACTTTCCTCCACTCTTCGCCAGCAGGAAGGTCTTCAAGCCAGTCAGCTCCCTGGGATCTTCGCGGCTGGCCCATACGAAAATTGTTTCGGGACCATTCCAAACCGCACCCAGCGACTGAGGCGTTTCGAAGATATGCGGCGCATCGGGAAACTTTGCCCCATACCAGAGATTTCCTTGCGGCGCCCCGAGAACATGTACCTGGACCCCCGTATAAAAGTTCATCGTGGAGGCGTCGCTATACTGGCCGTCGATGACGATCTCATCGCCGGGCCGGAAGTGCTTTTCAACCGCAGCGGCAAGGGGGTAGGAGGAAAGAATCGGCGAAAAAGTGATGAAGGCGGCACGGATGCAGGCGAACAGCGCGATGGTCATCGCTACCAGAGCCGCGCTGCCTGCCATGGACCGGCCTCGTCTCCGCAGGAACCAATTCAATCCAGTGCCCAGAAGCAGGGTCAGCGACACTCCCAGAAGCGGCCCCTGAAAGGCTCCCAAGGCCTCCGGCGTGAGATCGAGCATGTGGCCGAGGGAGAAGTTGTAATCCTTAGGCGGAGCTTTTTTCAGCAGGTCGGCAAGGTCCGCCCCCGGCACGCGATGGGAGACCGCCAGAAAGTACATGCCGGCAACAAATGCCAGCAAGCCGACGGCGACCAGAAAGGTAGACGAGATCTGGCCGGCGCGGCGGGCGGATGAACCCTTTGGCGAGGCGGCTTCGAGCGCCAGCCAGCTGCCCACCAGAAGGGCCGCGCCCGGCAGACCGGGGATGGTGTAGTACTCCTGGCGGGTGGAGAAGCTGAAGAAGACGGCTATCACCAGCGCCCACATCAGAAAGAGCAGATTGGCGCGGTTGCTGCGGTCGAGGCCCTGCAGCCTGCCGCGAATTGCGCTCCACCGAGCGGGAACCTGGCCAAGCGCCTGCGGCAGAAATGCCATCCAGGGGAACAGCCACAGCACCGCGAGCACCCAGAACAGAAGCAGCGGAACGGTCCCATAACCCGCCGGCACCCGCTTGCCAAGAAAGCGCAAGAACTGCTCGTTAACAAAGTAGAACCAGAGAAACCCACGGGCCTGCCCGGCGGGAAGATTCCGTATCGCCGCCAGGATGTGCCAGGGCGCGGCGATGGCCAGAAACACCAGCGAGCTCGACAGCAGGCGCATTTTGAGAAGGTGCCGGAGATCGCCGGTGAGGAGCAGAAAGAGCCCGACCGTTGCAATCGGAAATACCAGCCCGATCAGACCCTTGGTAAGGACGTTCAATGCGCAAGTGGCGGCAAATCCCCAGCACAGCAGAAGGGAGGGCCGTTCCTGTTCGAGCGACCTCAGGAAACAGTAGTACCCGAGGGTCAGCCACAGGGTAACCATCACCTCGGGGATCAGGAATCGGGTATAGATGAACAGGCCGAGGGAGGTTGCCACCGCGACACCTGCCCACAATCCACCCCATTCTCCATAAGCAAAACGCCCCAGCCGCCAGGTGGCGAGCACCAGCGCCAGCACGGTCAGCATCAGGGGCAGCCGCGTGCTCCAATTGCTGATGCCAAAGATCTTGTAGCTGGCGGCCAGGCTCCAGTACATCAGGGGAGCTTTTTCCAGGTAGCGGAAGCCGTTGGTGTACAAGGTCACCCAGTCGTGACGCAGCAGCATTTCGCGGGCCGCCTCGGCGTGGACCGTGTCGACGTCGTCGAGCAAAGGGGGCCTGGAGAGCCCGATCATATAGATCGCGGCCCACAGCGCCGTGAGCGCCAGCAGGGACACCCGCCAATTCAGGTGACACCAGCTGGGAGTATCAGAAGCAACGCGGTTCGGATTCTGGTCAACTAAATCTTCGAGGCCGGCGGCCAGGTTCAAATCCATCTGCGATAACCAATCCTTAGTCTACATGCGCGGCGCACATCGGGGTTCATTTGGCGGCGCGGCGCGCTACTTCAAATTGCGCAGTTCAGAGCAGATCCAGTTTGCATTCAGGACCGGGCCACCAGCAGGACTCCGGCGCAGACGAAGACGGTTGCGACCCAGCGGCGGCCGTCGACATCCTCGCCGAGGAAGTATTTGGCGCCAAGCGCATTGACGATGAAGGTGAGCGATGCCGTAGCGGGGCCCATCAGGCTCAGGTCGGCCCAGGAAAGACCGACGAGATTGCTGAAGAAGGCGATCGCCATAAAGGCGATACCGCTCAGGAAGGCCCCGCTCGAAAGCACACGGACGACGACGGCGGCGAAGCCTTGTCTGCGGCCCAGTTCGCCCAGATCGCCGATGCGGCGCATGGCGAGCGCGAGGAAGACGTCTCCGGCCGCAGCGGCTGCGACGGTGATGAGGATGCAAACCCAGGTATAAATCAGCCTCATTGGCCCTCCTCCCGGGTCGCGGAGGCAGATGCAGCCGGACCCGTATCACCGGTTCGGGACGGCCCTCTTGCGACTACGCCCACTCCCATCGCGATGAGCGTGATGCCGGCCCAGCGTACCAGGCTGATCCGCTCGCCCAGCCAGAGATGCGCAATTAGGACCATGTTCACGTAGCCCAGGGCCGTGGCGGGAAGAACGTAGGTGAGGTCCGCAAAGGAAAGCGCCGTCATGTAGCTCGCCATGCCCGCGATCAGGCTCGCAATGCCGAGAACGACCCACGGATCGGCGACCGCGGCGAAGACATGCAGCAGATGATGCACATCGATTGCCCCCGTTTGCTTCATGCCGCGCGCGAGAAAGGCGTCCCCAATGGGACTGAAGATGACCACAGAGAGAATGACAAGATACTTGCGAAGCGTCAAAACGGGATTCCCTCTTTAAGGCCGAAAATGATCGACAAGCCGCCTGCTCCTGGTACCGGGCCAGAGCCCGTGACGACATTTCCGAAGAACCGATCGAAGCCGCTTCTTACCGAGGCGCCGGCGTTCGCCCAGGAGACTGACGCAAACATGATCGCCATTCATGTATGATACCGTGAACGTTGCGTGCAGATGTTTCTGCTCCGAACAAGCCAGTGTAGCCGACTTGCACCCTCAACTTCACACGAGATACTTCTCTTCACATCTCCCAAGGCCGCATAGGTGTTCGGCTCCGTGATAGATATTGAAGCGATCGTCCCGGAGGAAACCGACGAGAGCAATGTCAAACTGGCGCGCGGCATGAACAGCGAGGCTCGATGGAGCGCCTACGGCGGCAACCATCGATACGCCGCCCATGAGGGCTTTCTGCAGGAGCTCGAAGCTCGCTCGGCCAGATAGCATCAACAGCTTGTTGCGAAGGGGAACAAGGCCCTGAAGAAACTGGCGCCCGATCAGCTTATCGACCGCGTTGTGACGGCCCACGTCCTCGCGCATGGCGATCAGCCCGCCTTCGGCATCAAAGAGTGCGGCCCCGTGGAGGCCGCCTGTGCGATCAAAGACACCCTGCGCCGTACGCTAGCAGTTCGGCAGCGTGTGCAGGGTTTCGGCGCGGATCGAGAAGCGATTGGAGTGGCGGGGGGGGACACGCGGTGTGCAGAGCCTGGATTGACGCCTTTCCACATATTCCGCAACTGGACGAAGTGTAGAAGTTGCGGCTTAGGTGTGCAAGGCTCACGGCCACATTGGGCCCCACCTCAACCCGCACGACGTTCCTTCCTGTCCGGGAACGCAGGATGCGAAGAGACCCATCCACAGCATCGCACGGTGATTCCTCAACGAATCCGTACCAATCAAGATCGGCCAGACCACGAAGGATGCCTTCGGTGGCGAGGAAGCCAATCGCGAGCTCCAGGTCGTCGCCCGGGGTCCGCAAGGTAACAGCGATAGAGTTGGTCCTTCGATCGGAGGTTGGCCCGTAACTGAGCTGAATTTCGAGTGGCTCCTCGATTGCGAGCCGGTCAGTGGCCGGGACGGAACTACACCCCTGAACTCTCTCTCAACGGGTGTCTCATAGATCGAGCTACTCATTAGATGCCCCGCAGACGGCCTTGCAGCGTGATAGACGACCGGATCCTGGAAACGCAGCGCTGAGGCTGTTATTAACTTTCGCACGGTCGCGCGAAAGTTAATAACAGCCTCTAGTACTACTGTGTTATAAAAATGATTCTCTCTCGCAGATATGTCTGCGCTTGAACGGCAAGATGGCTGTAGGTTGTGGTCATGGACGCCACATCCGGAAGTTCCGCTCGCCGAGAGCGTAGGTTGGCTGCATATCTGGACACGCTGGCTGAGGCCGCGGGGCACGCCGATCGCGCGGTTCCTCTCACCTTGTACTGCACCGGGCTGCTTGTGCCCGGGGAGCGTAAATCGGTAGAGCCGATGGCCGCGCGCCTGGCCCCGGACAACGTGCGGCGCATGCATCAGTCGCTCCATCACGTGGTGGCTGCTGCCCCGTGGAGCGATGAAGCCGTGCTGGAGCAGGTGCGCAACACTGTGCTTCCGGCCATGACTAAGAGCAGTCCGATCGTGGCCTGGATCGTCGACGACACTGGCCTACCCAAGAAGGGGACTCATTCGGTGGGTGTGGCCCGTCAGTACTGCGGGCAGACCGGCAAGCAGGATAACTGTCAGGTTGCCGTGAGTCTGTCGGCGGCCACGTGGAAGGCCAGCCTACCTATCGCTTACCGCTTGTACTTGCCTGAAGCCTGGGCCAGCGATGCGCAGCGCAGAAAGCAGGCCCGCATTCCCCCGGAGGTTCGTTTTGCGACCAAGCTGGAGATTGCGCTCAGCCAGATCCGTCAGGCTATTGCTGACCGAGTTCCTCAGGGAACTGTGTTAGCTGATCCAGCCTACGGCAACGATACAGGTTTTCGCGAAGCGCTAGCGCGCATGGAACTAGACTATGTCGTCGGGGTTCAGAGTTCGACGACCGTCTGGGAACCGGGAACCCAGCCTCTGCCGCCCCCGACCTGGGAAGGAGGTCGCGGACGGCCCGCAACCCGTGTACGCCGCGATCCGGATCACGCGCCAATTTCGGCGAAACAACTGGCGCTCGGGTTGCCCGCCAAAGCATGGAAGACCGTTACCTGGCGGGAAGGAACACGGCGACCGTTGCGTTCCCGCTTCGCTCGTGTGCGCACCCGCCCCGCGCGTCGCGATCAAAAGCGGACCGCGCCACGTCCACAAGAATGGCTGTTAATCGAGTGGCCACGCGGCGAAGCCGAGCCGCGCAAATACTGGCTGTCCAACCTGAGGGAAAATATCTCGTCGCGCGATCTGGTCGCGCTGGCCAAACAGCGCTGGATCATCGAACGCGATTATGAAGAACTTAAACAGGAGCTCGGCCTGGGCCACTTCGAAGGCCGCGGCTGGCGCGGCTTTCATCACCATGCAACTCTCTGTATCGCCGCCTACGGGTTTCTTGTCGCCGAGCGCAGCCGGTTTTCCCCCTCAGTCCGCACCGGGCATCTTGGATTACCAATCCCCAGCCTCTCCCCAGACTTCCGGCCGCGCGGCGCGCATACGGCCGGAGCGGCATAACCCGCACTCTATTGCCACCCTGCGCATCCTGCTGGCCCGGTCTCTGCTGCGCCAACTCTGCCGACGCCCCTTCTGCGGTATCCTGCGTTTATGACACAGTAGAACCAGTGTCCTGTCCCTAAAGTTCGGGTACAAAATCGAGCGACGGAGTCGAGTATCTGGCCTGCGGTTTTATGCCAGACGAAGGGTTTTGGATCCTTGTTCTGGTTGCGAATGAAGCTGCGGATGGCGTTTTCCAGTTCGTTGGTGGAGCGGTGGACACCGCGGCGGAGTTGCTTTTCGGTCAGGAGGGCAAACGAGCGTTCCACAAGATTGAGCCAGCTGGCCGAAGTGGGCGTGAAGTGCGGGTGGAAGCGTGGTCTTTTTACCATCCAGTCGCGAATCAACTGCGTTCTGTGAGTGCCGTAGTTGTCCAGGATCAGATGTATATCCAACTCCGGCGGCACGTCTTTTTCGATCGTGTCGAGGAAGTTGCGAAACTCTACGGACCGATATCGGCGCTGGGTCTGACCGATTAATGTGCCGGTTTTAGTGTCCAGAGCGGCAAACAGGCTGGTGGTGCCGTGGCGTGCGTAATCGTGGGTGCGGCGCTCGGCCTGTCCCGGGCGCATAGGCAGCAGGGGCGCGGTGCGATCCAGGGCTTGTATCTGACTCTTCTCGTCTACGCATAAAACCAGAGCGCGTTCCGGAGGGGCCAAATAGAGACCGACGATATCCCGCACCTTGTCGATAAATAACGGGGCCTTGGATAACTTGAACGTCTCGGAGCGATGCGGCGCCAGGGAAAATGCTTGCCAGATGCGATGAATGGAGTTGCGGCTGAGCCCGGCGCGCTTAGCTATGGAACGTGTCGACCAATGCGTAGCATCTGCCGGGGTTGACTCCAGGGTCAGAGTCAGAACGCGCTCCACGTCCTGGTCGCCGAGTTAGCGTGAGGTTCCTGGCCGCGGCTCGTCTAAAAGTCCGTCCAGAGCGAGTGTGGAGGTGAATGTCGGCGCGCGCCGCCATCTCATTTTCGCGCAGATCGGAGACGATGAGCTTTTGGCCGCGCAGCTTGTGCGAGCGCTTGATACGCGTCGCCAGTACCGGGTGGCTTTCCGCAGTGTTGCTGCCGATGATGATCACCAGGTCCGCCTGCTCGATGTCGGAGATCGATCCTGAGTCGCCGCCGTAGCCGACGGTGCGGAAGAGACCTGCAGTCGCGGGCGCCGGGCAGTAGCGCGAGCAGTTGTCCATGTCGTTGGTGGCGATTACAGCCCGCGCCAGTTTCTGCATCAGGTAGCTTTCTTCGTTCGTGCACCTTGATGAAGAGATGAAGGCTAGCGCGTCCGGCCCGCGCTCCGTCTTGATATCGCGAAAACGCCGCGCCACCAAGTCCAGCGCCTTGTCCCAGCTCGCCTCGCGGAACCGCTTGCCTCCGCGGATCAGCGGCTTTGTCAGCCGGTCGGGACTGTTCACGTACTGCCATCCGAACTTGCCTTTGATGCAGGTGGAAACGCCGTTGGCCGCGCCGTGCGCGGGTTCGACCTTTAGAATGTGCCGATCCCGCGTCCAGATATCGAAGCTGCAGCCCACTTCGCAATACGTGCCCACGGTGCTGGTGCGTTTGATCCGCGACTCGCGCATGCGCAACTCCGTTTCCGACACCTTCATGATCCCGCCGTAGCCTGCCTCCGGCTCCACGTCCTTCACAATCTCGATCATGCCGTCGAGAGTCTGCTTAGGGAGAGAAGTGAAGTAGCCCGCTTCGCCCAGCATCGATTTCTCCATCAGCGCGTTACACGGGCATACCGTGACGCAATGTCCGCACGAGACGCAACTCGACTCGTTGATAGGTACGCCGCCATCCCACAACACGCGTGGATACGGATCCTCCCAGCGGATGCTGAGCGTCTCGTTCACCTCCAGATTCTGGCAGGCCTCCACGCATCGCCCGCACAGGATGCACTGCTGCGGATCGTAGCGGTAGAAGGGATTACTCATGTCCACTTCGTAAGGCTTGGATTGGTAGGGAATCTCCTGATGTTCGATGGCGAGGAGCCTAGTGGTGTTGTGGACCGTGCAATTGCCGTTGTTGTTATCGCAGACCGTGCAATAGAGCACGTGATTGCTCAGGATCCGGTCCATGGCCAAACGCTGTGCCGCCGACGCCCGCGGCGAATCCGTCACCACGCGCATGCCATCGACGGCCTGCGTCGCGCAGGCGCGCACCAGCTTGCCGTCGGCTTCCACCATGCAGGTATCGCATGTCTGAATAGGCCCGAGTTGCTGGTGATAACAGACCTGGGCTAGCTGTAGCCCGCCGTTGACATGGTTGACACGGCTGACTCGATTAATCAGATCGACCAGGCGCTCGCCCGAAACAGGCTCCAGGGCGATGCCATTCACAGTCACCGACATAGTCGTTCACGACCTCCCGCGACCGATTTAGAGGATGTTGGCGTACCGTCTATGAGCCCGTAATGCGCTTTCTCGATGGTGGAATGCAGCCTCTATGGATCTTCGTTGAAGCGAGCGGAATCGGCGCAACAGTTCTATCGTGTCACCCTGAGTGCAGGCACCGTAACTCATAGGAGGAGACGACGCCTTCACGGGATGTCATCGCTCGCCGGGCAAAATCCTCAATCGGGGTTCGCTCCGAGCATCCGCAAGATATCTTCCAGCACTGTATTAGTAACCATCCGCGGTCGAACGCCACATTGGCTTCAGGGTCGTTGGGAATTTGGGTTTCGGTCTTCTCTCGGTACTAATCGCTCAAGATGCAACACCAATCTTCGCGTGTATTCGATTCAGGCCATTTGGTACCTCGTCAGGCCGGCTGGGCCGCGATCACGGTGATCTGCGGTTCTCATCGAGATTGCATGTGTCGAGTTAGACGGACCAGAAGGCGGGTAGCGCATCCTGGCAGACGTCGTCGAAGCCGCCACACTATGGAAACGGAAAGCGCGCTATAATTCGGAGGCGGCTATCACCCAGCCTGAAGGCAAACCAGTTCCTTGCTAGACAATTGTTCAAAACGAAGTGCGGTTTCCGACCTAATTCTTAGCCTGGGCTTCGCCCTTACAGGGGCCGGTACGGTGATGCTTGGGGTAATTCTGCCGGTATTATCGGCCAGATGGGGACTACGCGACGAAGCTGCCGGCTTTCTATTCTTCCTTCAGTTCCTCGGTTCGACATTGGGAGCGGTTTTTACGGGGCGCAATCGAATGGGCGCGCTCCGCACCGGTTATGGACTGCTCGCTGTAGGCGCGTGTGCGCTGGTTTTCGCGGGTGGTTCAGCAGCGCGGCTCGCCTATTTTTTCTATGGACTCGGGTTGGGCCTGGCGATGACGGCGACCAGTCTCGTGGCTTCGGACCGCTTTGGCGACGACCGCGCCGCAAAACTGGAGCGATTGAATTTTGTGTGGTCGGCCGGGGCTACAACAGCCCCATTGTTGCTAATTCCATTTCTACGCGCGACAGGTCTTCGCACGCTTTTCCTGACATTTGCGGGATTGTCGGTTTGTATGCTCGCTTGGACGATACTGTTCGAGCAGCAGCATGCGTCCAATACCAAATTGGGCAATGCCTTTCCGCGCGGGGATTCCGCGCCGCTGGCATCGCTGCTGCCACTGGTCACGCTGGCCATGTGTTCGGTGGGCATTGAGGCTTCACTGAGCGGATGGCTCACCACTTACTCCCACCGCTTGACTTCAGTCAGCCTTGGCTTCGCCGCGGGGACGACCGCACTTTTCTGGCTCGGTATTGTCCTCAGCAGGTTCGCATTTTCTACGCGTCTGCTGACGGCCGTCGGCCAGCGACGGACACTGGTTGCCCTGCTATGGAGCACGGCCGCAGCCGTTGCTCTGTTGACCGCCGCGCAGGGTGTCAGCTTGCTAGGTGTGGCCGCTGGCCTCGCCGGCCTGTGCGTCGGCCCTCTGTATCCGCTGCTGCTCTCGTTTCTTCTGGAGCGCACAGGGCGCGGATGGATTTTTGCGTCAGGCGGCATCGGTTCGGTGATTTTCCCTTGGCTCACTGGGCTGCTTTCTACACGGCTCGGATCGTTGCGCCTTGGAATGATGTCGCCGTGCGCGGCAGCGGCGCTCATGCTCCTGCTGCTGCCGCTTTGCTTCCGGTCTCAGAAGCTGAGGTTAAAGGCTTCCGGTTGCGGCGCCGCCGGGTTAACGGCGGGACATTCTGGCGCGAAGTCTTAGGGGTGCGGCCTTCGCGCCGCAGGCTGCATCGAGCGACGAGGGGGCGCCGAGGCCAGTATCCTACGGCTATTAGAGCTGAGTTCGGACCGGTCCGGTCGAGTCGCGAACGACTAACTGCGGCTCCACGGTAATCTCGTCACGCGGCGGCATCGTGTCGTGAATACGATTGAGCAGGCTTTGGGTAGCGATTCTACCGATCTCTTCCAGCGGCTGATTGATCGTGGTGAGACGCGGCATGGTATATGCAGCCGCTTTGATATCGTCGAAGCCAATCACCGATACGTCTTCGGGAACTCTCAAGTTCACATCCTGCAGCGCCCGGATGGCGCCAATGGCGGAGATGTCGTTGAAGGCGACCAAGGCGGTGAAGGGACGCTTGGCGGCAAGCAGCTGCTGCACGACGGGGTAGCCGAGTTCAGGCGAAGACATGTCGCGAGCCAGACTGACAACTAACTCCGAACTGATCTCGATGCCGAGTTCCCGGGCGACGGCGACGAGCTCATTCCATCTTGAATCCGAATCGGAGCTGAAAGGTTGGCCGTGCATGAAAGCGATTTGGCGATGGCCGAGGGAGTGGAGATGCGTTAGGACAAGCTCCGCGGCGCGCCTGTGGTCGAGCAGAACGTTAGTCACACCCTCAATGTGGCGATGGCCGGCCACGGCAACCACTGGCACCGGAATAGGATGCTCGAGCAGAGTATCAATCGCGATGATGCCCTGCGCGCCCCGGCCGATAAGCATACGGGTATAGTCTTCGACCAGGTTCGGCTTGTGCCTATGGTGGGCCGTAAAGTAAAAGTAACCGGCTTTCATCAACTGATCGCCGATTCCGCTCATGACCTGCGTGTGGTAGCCGTCGCCTAACTCCGGGACGAGGATGCCGATCGTCAGGGTGCGGCGGCTGCGTAACGAGCGGGCCAGGAGATTGGGCTGGTAGTTCAACTGCTTGGCCGCGGCCTTGATCCGGTCCCGCGTAGCCTGCGGAATCGACCGGCCCGGAACGTCGTTGAGGACCACCGAAACCGTGGCCGGATTCAGGCCAAGATGCTCGGCCAATTGCTTGAGGCTGGCCGGTTTTTGGATCGCCGGTCGCTGCCTATCTCCACGCGGTTTATCAGTTGCGGAATCTTTCATTGGCTCGTCCTGGCAACTTTAAGTCAAGTCTCCCACTGTAATCATTTTACTTTGCCGGCAGCAATTATCATACGAGAAACCTAACCACGGAACGTTGAGTTAGCCGAAAGTCACCGAGTATACTCGTGAAAATGGCTACAAAACGCATAGGCAGAGGCGATCCGCACGGCCCGCTCCGCGGCTTATTCAGGAAGCGTGGCCAAATGCGCCGGCATTTGAATCGACACGATTCCCTGCCCTTCCCGTACCGTATAAAACCGGTCCGCCGCGAGATGCCTTAAAGTTTCCTTTGTTCCGTCCGGCCATAGAACCTCAGCCTTATCCAGAGAACTGTGAGAGCCGAGTCCAAAATGAATCCGCAGATCATTCTGAGAAAGATAACTCCCGCTGCTTCTGACCTCGCCGAGCTGCACCAAGTCTCCTGCCGTGGCGCGCACGCGGGCGTTGAGAGCGAGACGATTGCACTTGACGCCTTCGAGCTGAAAGCTGATCCAATGGTTTGGAGGGCCCCCAACGGGACGCAGGATCATGGGTTGTCCGACCAGATTTTCGACGACTGCCTCCATTCTGCCGTCATTAAAGAGATCGCCCACGGCCATTCCGCGGCTGACCTGCGGAATCTGAACCGCTTCGCCGACCCGTCTGCTGACGTTCCGGAAAGTGCCATCCTGCAGGTTGAGAAACAGAAGCTTCGGCTCCAGAAACCGGGAGGCAATGTGCAGACTATCGATCTGCGGATAAACATGGCCGTCCACCAGAAAGAAATCATCCCAGCCGCGGTTTGCGAAGTCGACGAAGGCGTCGCCCCAACCGACATAGCCCTGAGTGCCTCTGGCGATGCCGGAGGCAATGGATTCATCGGTGAAGTTCATATCTCCGTCGTTGCGATAGAGAGCCGCATACTCGACGTCGAAATGAGATATAGCTAAGGACATGCGGCTGGTATGGAGATAGTCGCCCAGGGCCACGCCCATGTTAGCCTGCTCGACCCCATCCTCGTTGGCAGCCACACCGGCGAGCAGCGCGACATCCTCGAACTTACCCGTTCCATCGCCTTGGTAGAGATAATTCGCCTCGCCGTCGTTGGCTACGAACAGGTCAAGCTTGCCGTCGTTGTTAAAGTCCGACCAGACCGCGGTAAGTCCGTAACGGCCCTCCGCGTCATCGACTCCGGCCAGTTTCGAAACATCTGTAAATGTCCCGTTGCCGTTGTTATGGTAGAGATGGTCGGGCACGCCTTGGAGACCGCGCGGCCCGCATTGTACGTCGATTCCCATGTACTTGCAGGATTGCTTTGAGCCAAACGGCGGCAGCTTGTCGAGGTGAAAGTCGACGTAATGGGACACAAATAAGTCAGCCCAGCCATCGTTGTCATAGTCGCCAAATGCCGCACCGGTGGCCCAGCCCAAATCGCCGCCCAGACCGCTGCTTTTCGTAACATCGGTAAAGGTCCCGTCGCCGTTGTTGCGGTAGAGAACAACCCCGTTCAGGCAACTTACGAGAAGGTCGGGCCAGCCGTCGTTGTTATAGTCGCCGACCGCAGCGCCCATAGCCCAGCAGGGATACCCGACTCCCGCCTTGTCTGTAACATCGGTGAAGGTTCCATCGTGGTTATTGTGAAAGAGAGCGCTGCGAGCCTTAATGCCATGGAGGGCCATCTCCACGCTGGGAGCGTTGGTGAAGTAGATATCGGGCCATCCGTCGCCGTCGTAATCGATCAAAGCGACGCCTCCACTCATTGACTCGGCGATGAACCTTGCCTCCGGGCTCGACAAGTGGTCAAAATGAATGGCGGTCAATCCAGTTATGTCCACTAACTGGGGATAATCGGGAAGCGGGCCATGAGCCTGGCGTTCAAGCTCGGCTCTTTGCCGCTCTTCAGGAGAGAGAGGAGTGGGTGTCCCCATTTGTCCGAGGAGTAGGGCGTTGGAGCACAGAAGCACAATCACCGCGCATAGTTGGAAGCGCCGGAGCGGCGTCATTATCCCAACGGCGCATCGGGATCGCGTGCTACTTATCATCCAATGCGTCCGCCTTTATTTCGGCCGGCTGTATTAGCAGGTTCTTGTAAACAGCACGTAACTTGTCTTTTTCCTGCCTCAAATCTCGGTAGAGAACCAACTGCCGTTTAGCGTCGTCGATCCGGCCCTGTTCGCGGTAGAGGGTCGCGAGGCGGTAGTGAGCGGTGGCGTTGGTAGGATCAAGTTGAACTGTCTGCTCCAGCAGGGCCTGAGCCTTGTCTTTCCGGTTCATCTCGATCAGGATTCTTGCCAGCCCCAGTTTGGCATCGGAGTCGTCAGGGCGCAATGTAACTGCCTTCGTGTATTCCTGACAGGCTTTGGAAGTGTCGCCGGCCTGCGCGGCAATCTCGGCGAGCTCGTAGATGGCCTTCTCGTTCTGCGGGTCGATGGCCAGTGCGGCGAGATATTCCTGCTCGGCCTGCTTCTTAACAGACGGATCTTCGGATGTATTGAGGAGTTCAGCCAGTTCGAAATGCACACCGGGAAGATGGGGATCGATGGCGATGGCCTTGCGAAACTGCGCGATTGCAGCGTTGGTATTTCCTTCCTTGATCTCTTCGTGAGCCAATAACTGGTGCATCTGGGCGGAGTCAGGCGCCACGATGGAGAGCCTCAGCATAGACTGCGTGGATAAATCCGCGTAGGTCCGATAGGCGGAGTAGAGCACTTCAGTGTCGTCGGGAGCCGCCTTTCTCAACTCGGCCACCACGGCCGCCGCCTGGTCGAGGTCGCCCCTTTCGGTATAAAAGCTCACCAGTTCCAGGCCGACCTGAACTTTAAATTTGGGATCCTGGATGAGCGGGAATGCAGTCTCCAGATCCTTCTGGCCCTGAGTGAAATCGAGGGAGTGCAGTTCGGCGATGCCGAGAATCCCCTGAATTTTGGCCAGCGAAGGTTGTTTGCCAACAGCGATGCGCAAGTGCGGAATGGCCTCATTCGGTTTGCCTTCAAAGTAGAGCAACACGCCGAGATTGGCTTGAGCTTCAACGTTCCCGGGATCGATTGCCGTGGCCGCTTCGAACTCCGGGATGGCGAGGTCGGGCCGATGTTCGTGCAGGTACGAATTGGCCTTGTCCATGTGGACGGCAAACTCGGGCTGCTTGCCTGCTCCGGCCTGCGCCAGGCACAGACCGGCCACTGTCAAATATGAAACGCAGGCGCAAAATCTTGAGACGGCAACGGACATACAACTCGGAATTATAGAGAACAACGGGATAGTTGGCCTGCCGGCCCTATAAATTGCGGAGACGGCGACGAATCGCCGTCTCCACGCGAGGGGTGAGGGGGTTGAGTTAGAAACTGATGCGTCCACTCAGTTGCACGTCACGGCCGCCTACAGAAACGGCGCTGAGTACGGAGGTGCCGGAGAAGGGCAAGCCCGCGCCTCCGCCGGTGAGGCCGAAGTTGCCGTTATTTCCCTCCGCAATAGCGCCGAAGCTCGGGTGATTGAAAGCGTTCGTGGCGTCGCAGCGAAGCTGGAACTTAACGTTCTCCCAGATGGAGAATTCCTTACCGGCCGAGAGGTCGAACTCGTTAATCCCAGGACCGACCAGGGGGTTTCTCTGGGCGGTGCCGAAAGCTCCCACCGCTGGCTGGGAAAAGGCAGCTTCGTTAAACCAGTTGCGCCAGCTCTTTCCGCCCGAGGGCGTGAGGCTGACACCTGGCACACGGTTGAGGAACTGCGTGCCGGCATGCGTATAGAGCGAGCCTGGTCCCGTGGGCTGGAACGGGTTTCCAGCGAGTTCAAGCACGGTTCCCGAGATTTGCCAGCCGCCCACCACTTGATCGGCCAGAGCATTGGAGTTCAGGAACATCTTGCCCTTGCCGAAGGGGAGTTCGTACACCACGTAGCCCTTGAAGGCCTGGCGCTCATCAAAGTTGGAAGGCCCATAGTTCAGCGATGCCTGGTTGAGCGTCAGAGTGCTGGCGTGCTGCCAGACTTGTGATCCGGCATGGCTGCCCCATCCAGATGAGTCCTGGTCGTCGAGCATGTGCGACCAGACGTAATTGAAGTCGAAGGTCAATCCATGAGTGGTGCGCTTCTTGATCTCCGCCTGCAGGGAGTTGTAGTTGGAGATGGCCTGGTAAAGATTGCCGGTGAGGCCTCCCGCCTGGTAGTTCAGGTAGGGTCTGAATTGGGTGTCGTTGGAAGACAAATCATTTTCAGGAATCGCGTTCAGGCTGGTCGGGAAGGTGAGGTTGAATCCGTGGCTGCCCACGTAGGAGAGCGTGACCACCATATTCGCGCCCAACTCCCGGTCCACCCCAAAGTTCCATTGCCAGATTTTGGGAATGGGAGTGTGAAATTTGTTGTAGCTGCCACCCTGGCCGTTAAATCTTCCCGGGTCGGTAGATGCTGATGTATACGGCAATGGCGCTGCGGTTCCACCACCTAAGGGGAAGAGCGTGCCGTTGCCGGAGAACTTGGTCACGGGGTAGATGCCGTTCGACTGATCGCCGAAACCGCCCGAAGAGGAGACCGCCGCTCCCATGCCGCTGCCGTAGTTGTCGAGGCTGAAGTTGTACGAGTACAGCCCAAAGCCGCCGCGGACCGTGGTGTTCGGCCGCGCCAGCCACGAAAATCCTAACCGTGGCATAACCGTGGAAAAGACATTAGCCTGCAGCGAGCCGCGCCCATTGGCGTGTGTGCTGCCGTACCAATAGGCGCCCAGGGTGCCGTCGTCGTTCTTCACGGTCGGGTCGAAGGTAGCCTCGTTGCCGGTGATCTCGTTAAACCCATGGTTGATCTCGTAGCGCACGCCGAGGTTCAGGGTGAGCTTCTGGCTCAGCTTCCAGTCGTCCTGAACGAACATCTGGGGCTTCTTGAGGCGCGCTCCGAACTCGGGTGTATAGCCGGCGCTCCAGTTATCCGCGTAGCCGAGCAGGAAGTCGGCGTATTCCTCGCCCGACGATGTGTTGGGACAAGCTACGCCTATCTTGGCGCCGGCGCCACACTGGCCTGCGCCGGTTTCCACGACCCAGTTCTCGGTATACGAACCGTTGAATACGAGCGTGCCGCCGTTGATGTTGCCCCAGGGCGTGGCGTCGTCGCGGTAGAAGGCGAACTCACCGCCGAAGTGGAGGATGTGCTTGCCGCGGATCATAGTTACCACATCCGAGGGATCGAAAGTGAACTCCTTGTACTCGGCGTTGGTGGCGGGCTGGATCCAGGCGTAAGGGTAATTTCGGTTAAACTGCACCGCCGGCAGGATATTTGCCTTGGCAAACGCCCATCCCAGGGTCTGAGGATAGTTCTTGCCGGTGGTGGAGTCGGAAAAGAAGTTCAACTGGTCGGTGTAGCCCATGCGGGCCTCGTTAATGGTGTTGGGGCTGATGTTCCACACGTCTGTGATCTCGGCGTTGTTGTTGTCCACATCGCCCAGCTGGCATGCCACGGGACAGGGTGTCACGGCGTTATCGCCGTTCTCGCCTTCGTCGCCCTGGTTATCGGACATTGTGAGCCGGTTGTTGGGAGTGATGTCGTAGTCGAACCTGCCGAAGTATCTGTGCCAGGGACGAGGCACCGCATAACTGTCGTACCAGTTGTTTTGAAGCACGCCGGTCGGGAGCAGGGTGCCGTTGACGAAATGGCCCACACTATTCGACCCGGTTGGGTAGTACTGCTCGAAGGCCTTGGAGACAGAGTCAATCATGGACGCGGGGATGGCGTTCGAGCCGTACTCGCTCTGGAAGGACTTCCTGACGGGATAGGGATTGCCGTTGACGTCGTAGGCGATGATCTGCGTGGTCGGATCGTAGACGGTATAGCCGCCGGTAAAGTTGCCGGCGAGGACATTGGCAGTGGGCACCGTCTGGTAGCCCGTGGAGTTGCCGTTATTCACGATCTGGTCGTAGCCAAAGAAGAAGAATGCCTTCTTGCGGAACCTCGGGATCGCGACCGGTCCGCCGATGGTGCCACCGAAGTCGTCGTAGCGCAGGAACGGGACGGTCTGCTTGTTGCCGAAGCCAAAGGGAGCGGCGTTGAGAGCGTTGTTATCGAAATACTCATAGGCCGATCCGTGGAACTTGTCGGTGCCGCCCTTGGTGATCTGGTTGATGATCAGCCCTCCGACTCCATACTGCGCAGAGAACGAGGAGAGGCTGACCTGGACTTCCTGGAGGTCGTCAAAGACAGCCGGGTTGGCATTCTGGCTGGCAGGCAAGGTGGTGGATGCGCCATCTTCGAGCACGTTCGTGAAGGGCATGTTGCCGTTGGAGGACGGCTCCTGACCGGGACTGGCCGAACCCTGCGCGCCGCCCGCCGTGCCGGAGGTGCCCGGCAGCAAGACGATGAAGTTTTCCCAGCTGTTGCCACTGTTGTTGGCGGTGCCGACCTGCGGGAGCTGCGCCATCGATGAGTCTTCGAGGGTCGCGGTTTGATCGCCGCTTTCGGTATTGAGGAGCGGAACGTCGGAGGTCACTGTGACCTGCACTGAGGCCGCTCCTACCTTGAGTTGGCCGTTGACAGTCGTGTAGCCCACATCGATGGTGATAGGGCCACGGATCAGGGACTCGAAACCGGACTTGGCAAAGGTGACCTGGTAACGGCCGGTCACAATGGACGATGTGTCGTATAAACCGTCGTTGTTGGTGGTAAAGGTCTTGGTCACTCCGGTGTTCAAATTCAGCACTGTCACGGTAACCTCAGGCACCAGAGCGCCCGAGGGGTCAGTCACCTGACCACGAATGTCGCCCGCGTTCATCGCCTGTCCAAAACTTACCCTGCTTCCGCCGATGGCAAGACCGCCGATCAGCAGAAAGAGGGGCAGCAACGGTCGCAACGTTTTTCTCATGTACTGCCTCCTGAATGGTTGTCATATGCCGCCCTACCGGCACGTGGGCGTGGAACGAAGTGTGGGCGCGCAGCCGCGATTGAGAATCGTGGGGCGGCGTCGCCAGAGATGCACGGGGCGTGGGGCGCGAATTCAGAAAACCCTTAAGACAAACGCTTGTTTTAAGTCGATTCGGCACACGTCTCAACATGCGCGGCGATTTGAACACGCCCGCAGGAGAGTTGTCAAGAGTTTTTTGCTCTTTAGACAATCGATTGATTTCATATAATAGCGGGCCAGGCAAAACGCAACCGGGGCAGCCGAATAAGCCGCTGCCACGACACGGCGGCTGGCGCAAAGGACTGAAAAGAAGGATGCAAACGCTTGTTTTCCCCGATTTCCCGGGCGAAAGAGAGGTGAATCGGCGGTCAGTCTTCGATGTAAAGACGTTCGTCATGGCCGGTAATCACGCTTGTGCAGCGGAGATTACGGAAACTCCGCTACTTTGGGAGTTACGCGCGGGTGGATCGAGGTCGGCCCACCACGGTCGTCGATCACATTCGCAATCTCGCCCTTATCGCCCAGGGCTACCGTGATCATGTGGTGGAACCGGATGCCGGGCTTGCGGGGAACCTCGATCGCCCGGCTCAGGACGACGCCGGGATGCAGGAAGACGCTGTAGATGCCGAGGCCCCAGGCTTCGTGGGTGGTGACGCTGGGAGCGACTTTGTAGGACGCCCAGCCGTCGACGCCGGGGGCGCTGGCGTAGCTGGCCTGGTCGGGCGGATCGTAGGGGATCTCGGACTGATAGAAATAGGTCCGCCCGCCGTTGCCGTTCCACAGTACCTGGAACTGCTGGTGGTGCTCGACGAAGAGGCCGTAGGCGGTCACGTTGTCGCCGTTGACGACGAGGCCGTTGTCGCTGATGTTACGGGTCCAGCCGACATCGGCGCCATGATCGGCGCGCCAGATCCAGGTGTGATCGATGATCGTGTCGGAGCTGTTGATGAGCAGGTTGACCTTGGTGCGGCCCGGTCCGGCTCCGCCCACCCGGAAGAAGACGTCGTGGAGGCAAATGGGGTTACCGGCGTGGCGCGCGGTGCTGTGCGGCGGCCCCACCTCAAGGAGCACGGGGGATTCGATGGGGCCAGCCTCGATGAGCAGGCCGGCGATCTCGATGCCTCCGGCGTCGGCCGTGACGATGGCCGGGGTTCCGCGGGTGGGGTGCAGCGTGGCAAAGCCCAGGCCCAAGACCACCGTGTTGGAGCGGGTTATGCGGATCGCGTCTTCAAGATCGTAGGTGCCCGGCGTAAGAAGCAGGTTCATGCCTTTGCTTAACTGGGCGTTGATGGTAGCGGCGGTGTCTTTGCCGGCATGAGCGATGTAAAAGCGGTCGAGTGGGATCGATGTTCCTGGAGTCGAACCGGCGCGCCAGGTGATGCCGCGGCTATCGCGGTTGAGCGCCGGCACGCGCACGCTCCAGCGGCCGCGGCTGTCCACATCGAGGAAGGGTTTCTCGCGCACGACCGGGGTCAGTTCGACCTTGGTGTAGGGCGGATCGGGCCAAAATCCTGCCGGTGGATTCACGTCGCCGACGAACACCATGTTCCAGTTGGAGCCGGTCCAGCTGCGCCACTCGCTGTTACGCGCGATCCATTGCTGCTGTGAACCTGAGTCGACGTTGCCGTCGACGAGGGTGTCGGACATCCATCCGCCGCTGGCCCACCCGTGGTGCTGGTGCAGGACCAGGTTGCCGCGGATGTGCATCCGCCGCATCGGCACCGCCTGCGAAACAGCCCACTGCATGGTACCGCCGGTGGGGATGATGGAGAAGCCTTCGACGCTGCGCCAGAAGGTGCAGGTGGCGTTGTTATTGGGGTGGCTGGCGTCGGCGTGGACGTCGCCTTCGATCTCAACCGCGTCGGGTGTGTCGCCGAGGCCAAGCACTTGCGTGTAATAGCCCACGGGGATATTCACGTGGTATCTGCCGGGCAGGAAAAGAAGCGCGTAGCGTTCGGGCCGGAACTCGCTTCCGGGGGTATTTGCATAGATCGCGTCAATCTGTCGCTGGATGGCTGCTGCCGGCATCGATGGACTGAACAGAAAGACATCGGGGCCGAAATCCGGCGTGCGCAGCTGTTGTGCCCGTGGAGCCGCTGCGGCGATTGAAACTGCGACACAGGCAATTGACGCGGCGAACAGAACTCGGCCGATCGCCCCGCCGCGTTTCTTCTGGTCAACGTCTCTCCGGCCCAAAGCTGCACTCCATCAGTACACTACCAGACATAGGTGGCCACCGACTCTGAATGCAGAGTGGTCTTGACGGCCTGTCCGTGATACACAATCTGGAACGTCTTGGGGAAGTTGCCGGTGTTGGCCGCCACCAGAACGACCCTGCCAGTGGGCGTGAGGAAAGCGACGGTGAAGAGTTGTTCCTGCTCGCTGGACCCAATGCGCACCGACCCGGGTCGGACGAATTTTGAGAAATGAGCCATAGCGTAGTAGGCCACGTTGAAGGTGGCCTTATCGCCGTCGAGCGTGATCGCGCCGTAGCAACCCGTGCAGCCGCCGTCATCGGTGTGCGGGCCGGCCTCGGGATTGGCGGCGAGGTTCCAAAGCAGGACGTTGCGGCCCCAATTGCGGGTTGCGCCGATCAGTACGCTCGAAACCGGCTCGGCGATTTCGATGCTGGGGGAGCCTGGGCTCTGGGTGACCGACTGCTCGGTGAGGTAGAGGTTCTTGTTGGGATATTGCTCATGAACCCCAGTCAGTTCGCTGGCATCACCGCCGTAAAGATGAAAGGCCGTACCGACGACATACCTGCTCGCCGCGGGGTCGGCCAGAATCGAGAGAGGATAGGAGGTCACGTCGGGGTTGTGGTCATAGGCCTGAATCTCGGTGGTGATTCCGGCGGCGGCGAATACGGGGCCGAGATCGTGAGCGATGAAAGCATCTTCCTCAGGCGCAAAGACCACCATGCTTGGCGTGTTCTTGGGGTTGAGGGGCTCGTTTTCAACCGTGATCGCAGTGATGGAGATGCCTTCAGCCTTCATGTCCTGGATGTATTTGACCAGGTAGCGGGCGTAGGCGCCGTAATACTCCGGCTTGAGGTGTCCTGCCTTGAGGGCATCGTTGGTCTTCATCCACCCCGGAGCAGACCAGGGCGACCCCAGAATGCGGATGTGAGGGTCGATGGCGAGAATCTCCTTTAGAACGGGGATCACGGTCGCCTCATCGGGAGCAAGACTGAAGTGGCTCAGATCCGGGTCCGCCTGGCCGGCCGGCATGTCGTCGTATGTGTACGCGTGATCGTTCATATCGGAGGAGCCGATGCTGACGCGGATATAGCTGACCCCGATGCCGTCGCCATCCGTGGAGAAGATTTGTTTGAGCAGGGCGCTCCGGCCATCCGGTGACATGCGCATCAAAAGCTGGGCGCTGCCCCCGGTGACGGCGAAGCCGAAGCCTTCGATGGGCTGGAACTGCTGCATATCATTGACAGCGATGGAAGGAAGGCCATCCTGCGGCGCGGAAAAGTGCAGCGGCTCAGGCCGCCGGGAGAATAAGGCCGACCGGTCCACAACAGTAAGCCACATCTGTGCATCGGGCACGCTCTGGCACTGCACCGCCGCGGGCAGAAAGATGAGAATCACGGACAATATGGAATAAACGCGTCTCGAAATCATGAGGCCACTTCACTTTCCAGCAGAAAGTTGGCTCTCGCCCAACACCTTTTCGCCACTCGACGCCTTTTAAGACAACCGATTGTCATAAGGATAATTGGCGAAGAACCCGAACAGGGAACGATGAGACCAGAGTGCCAGGCGGTTTGTCAAGCGAGGCCTGGAAGGACACGCCCTGGCTTGGGCAGGGAGCAGAGGCAACGGCTGACCACAAGAGATGCGGGTTGGGTGCGCGCACGGGACGATGACCGCAAATCCGGGGTGAAGACACCGGGGCGCGGCAGGAATCGAATCTTGCGGTGCACGATCTCCGGATGGGGGCAAAGATGCGCTTTAACAATCGATTGTTTTTAGCGGAGTTCGATCTGCTCGCCCTTTCCTGCATCGGGGATCGTGAAATCGACACTTCGAGTCTCACGGGTTAAGCTGACCGCGGAGGGCTTCGAATCCACCAGGACCGCGTCTCCTTTGGCTGTCCATCCATAGATTTCGACGCGAATCTCCTTCCACCACGCGGGATAAGACCCCTCGTGCGAACCAATGTCAAGATGCAGCCCGTCAGCAGAGACGCGACAGGCAAAGTTCATCCTCAGATAAACTCCGTGCTCATAAGCGTAGGTGTTGCCGTCGTCCTGATAAAGGGTGCCCGCACAAGCATCAGAGGAGTCTACGGGAGCGTAGACATGCAAGGTCAGCGGGCCGCTGGGTGTTTCATTGGTGCTCTGGACCAGCGGAGCGAGCGGCAGAATGGCGCCGGCGCGCACGAAGACGGGGAGCTCGGCGAGGCGAGGCGCGACGCGTAACTCCGGAGGCGCTTCTCCGTTCAGCGTCTGGGCAGGGCCCCGGCCGCTGGGGCGATGCGCCGCGGCGCGCGCGCCGGTCCAGAAGTCGTACCAGGCCGGCGAAGGGAACTCTACCGTGTAGTCGTCGAGTTCATCGGGAAACGGCGACGGCGCAACGAGCAGGTCCGGGCCGAGCATGAACTCGCCGGCGGCCTGGGCGTCGAGGTCGATAGGGTGGCGGTCGGAGGTGGCGGTGGGAAAGTTGAGAAACAGCGGACGCACCAGGGGCAATCCGGTGCGCGAGGCTTGGTCGGCCAGAGTGTAGAGATAGGGCATGAGGCGATAACGGGTTTCGATGAAGTGGCGGCGGATCGCCTCCTGCTCCGCGCCGCCCACCCAGGGCTCCTGGTCGCCGGTTCCCTTCTCGGTGTGATCGCGATCGATGGGCTGGAACGCGGCAACTTCGATCCACTTGGTGAGCAGGTCTGGGGATGGAGTGCCCGCGAAGCCGCCGACGTCTGCGCCGCTGAAGGCAAAACCACTGATGCCGAGGTTATCGAGCATGGGAGTGGTAAGGCGAAGATGGTTCCAGGTGCTGCTGTTGTCTCCGGTCCAGGTGGCGGCGTAGCGCTGGCCGCCGGCGTAGGTGGCGCGCGTGAGCACGAAGGGGCGCTTACCGGGATCGAGGGTGCGCAGGCCGTCGTAAGTGGCGCGCGAGTTTTCCATGCCGTAGATGTTGTGGATCTCGGCATGGGTGGCGGTGCGCGGCTTGAAGCCGGGTTCATTGATGCGGTGCACGACGTCGAGCGGGATGGTGGAGGTGGATGAATCGAAAACGGAGGGCTCGTTCATATCGTTCCAGAAGCCATCAGCACCGTCGTGAACGAAACCGCGATAGAGCGTTCCCCACCAGGCACGGGTCTGCTGGCGGGTGAAGTCAGGGAAGACGCTGGGACCGGGCCACACTCTGCCGACGTAGACCGAACCGTCGGGATTCTTGACGAAGTCGCCACCGGCGATTCCGGTGCGGTAGGGAAGGTAGCCGGGATCGGGATCGTCGGCGATGTGAAGATCGGTGATCAGCACAACGTGAAAGTTATCCGCATGGAGTTGGGCGATCATGCCGGGGAAATCGGGAAAGGCTTTGCTATTGACGGTGAAGGGGCGATTGGCGTCCTGGTAGTCGATGTCGAGATAGATGGCGTCGGCGGGGATGCGGTCGGCACGCAGATGGCTGGCGATCTGGAGCACGCGGGACTGCGGCGTGTAGCTGTAGCGCGACTGCTGGAAACCGAGGGACCAGAGCGGCGGCAGGGGCGGCTTTCCCGCGAGCCATGCGTAGGTTTCGACCACCTTTTTGGGGTCGGGGCCGCTGAAGACGTAGTAATCGATGGGGCCAGCGACGGCGCCGAAGGAGTAGGCGTCGGGGGATTCCTTGCCGAAGTCGAAGCTGGAGCGCCAGGTGTTGTCGAGCAGCACGCCCAGGGCGCGGCCCTGACGGTAGGCCATGAAGTAGGGGATGCTCTTGTAGATGGGATCGGTGGACTCCTGAAAACGATAGGCGTCGGTGTTCCAGAGGGTAAAGGCTTCATTGCGGCGGTCGAGCGGGCCGGTCTTATCGCCGAGGCCGAAGTAGTGCTCGTCGGGCGGCATGACCTTGTAGATGCGGAAGGCCGAGCCGTCGAAGCGCAGCGGGCGGGCATCCTGCTGCAGGATGGTTCCGGCGAGGTCGCGGATGGTGATCTCAAGGGTCTTCCGGTTGATTTCGACATCAAGTGCGCGCGTGCGGAAACCGGCATCGCCAGGGGTATCTTCCGGCGTGACGGCGACGGAGGCGTGACGGGCGGCGGCGAGCACGGCCCAGGAGGCATCTTCGGGCGGAGTGTTGCCGCGCCAGACGCGAATGCGGAGAGTATCGTCGCGCAAGGCGGTGATCTGCTCGTGCTGCTCGCGACAGTTCAAGATGACGCCATTGGGAAGCGGGAAGGACCCGAAGACGCTCGGTACAGGGGCGGATTGGGCCCAGAGTGAAGCGGAGCCGAGAACGGCGATCAAGGTTGCGAGAAAGGGACGGATGAAGCGCATGATGACTCCTGAATCAGAACAGCCCTGAGTAAGAAAACAGAGATTGGGAGGGAAGGGACCGGCTAAGGCGTGGCGGGGGGAGCGCGGTCCTGGTCGAGCGGGGCGAGATCGGGATCTTCGACCCGCTTGACGCCGCGGGCCGCGCGCTGCTGCTTGATGATCTCCATCTGCTTGATGGCTCTGTAAGCTTCCGTGTTGTCGCCGAGCTCGCGGTAGAGATGAGCGAGCAAGTACTCGCCCGAGCCGTCTTCATCGCTGGACTCGCCGAGCTTGAGTTCTTTGATGGCTTCCTGGGTTCTGCCGGTTTCGGCGTAGACCTTGCCGAGCAAGGCGTGGATGCGGGGCAGCATCTGCGGCTTGGCGTGAAGGCTCTTGATGAGATAGGGCTCCGCGGGAGCGTACTGGTGCTGGCCGATGAGGGCCTCGGCCATGATCAGATTCAACTCGGGATCGTCGGGGGTGCGCGCGAGGGCGGCCGAGGCGAGGCGCATGGCTTCGGGGTTGTTGCTGCTATTCAGACAGGCGGATGCGAGGCCGAGCATGGCCGCGGGATCGGCGGGATCGATGGCGAGCGCCTTGCGGTATTGGTCCTGGGCATCGTCGTAGCGCTCGAGCTGATTGTCGATGTCACCGAGAAGAACGTGGCTGGCGGCAGAGTTGGGAGCCAACTGCTGAAAGCGGGCCAGGGCGGCGAGGGCCAGGCGTTCGTTGGCGCGTATGGTCCAGAAGAGCGCATCGAGGGAGTGGGGCTGCAAGGCGGCGAGTGCGGTCGCGGTGTCGTAGGCGCGCTGGTTGTCTCCGGTGAAATACGAACAAGCGGCGAGCAGGCGCAGCTGGTCCGCGTTCAATGCGGCGAGGTTCGCGCCGAGACGGCGCTCGCAGTTGCGAAACTGTCCGGCGGCGTAGAACGCTTCGGCAGTGCCATGGATTGCGGGCGCGGAGGCTGTGTCGTCCGGATCGGTGGTGGAGAACGAATCAGCAGCGCCGGCAGCAGAGGGGTTCGATGCGCTCAGGAGCGCCTTGCGAAGATCCGCGGGGACCTCTCTCTGATTCGCTGAGGCGGAGAGACTGGGGACGGCCGCGGCCACTTTGGCGGATGAGCCACTGAAGAGAATCGCCGCATTGGACTCGAAGAAGCCGCGATCGCGGTCCCACAGGTCGATGAGAAGCTGAGCGGCCTGAGAGGTGTCCCCGTTCTCCATGGTCAGGCGCGCCTGGCCGAAGAGGGCCAGGCCGCACTCGGGATGCGCGGTGCGCTCGGCGGCAAATGCCGAGGCGGCACCGACCAGGTCGTGGTTGCGGAGCAGGGCGAAGCCCCATTCGGAGCGGACGCAGGGAGGCTGCGGCCTGGAGTCGAGAAGCGTCTTGTAAAGGCTGGCCGCCTCGCCGAACCTTGCCTGCTTGACCAGCGATTCAGCGTAGAGCGCACCGGCGTAGGGGGATTGCCTGCCCTCGATGGACATGGTGCGTGCGTCGAGTTCCACCTTGTCGAGACGGGCGATGCCCAGATCGAACCAGGCGGGGCCGAGGGCGGGACTCATTTTGGTTACGCGGCTAAGCTCCCGGATGGCGGCAGGGTAGTTGCGCAGCTCGATATAAGCGCGGCCCAGGGCGAGCGGGGCCTGAGGGTCGGAGTGGTTCATCGTCTCCGCTTTGACGAGGAACGGGATGGCCTCGGTCGCCTTGCCGGAATGCGCATAGTCGATGCCGAGGAAGAGGTTGGGAACATATAGAGACGGGTTGAGGCGATTGGCCGTCTGGAAGCTTGCAATTGCCCCGGAAAAGTCTCGGGTCTCCTGCTGCATGAGTGCGAGATTGGCCCAGAGCTCGGGGATCCCGGGGCAGAGTTTTACGGCCTGCTTGTAGTCGATTGCCGCCGCAGCGTAGTCGCCGGCAGCCTGCGCACTCTGGGCGGAGGCGACGAACGAATCGAACCGAGAAGACAGTGTCTGCTGGCCAAGCCCAAGTTCGGGTTTGACCAGCAGAGCCAGCAGCAACAGTTTGATCCCGTGATTCACAGGTCAGTTACCAATAGAATTTCCCGGCCCACTGGACGTTTCTAGGCGCGAAGGTTTGCGTGATGGTTCCAAAGCTGCTCGTGCAGCGCGAGCCTCCGTTGGGATCGCAACCCTGCCAGACGGTCGCGCCCGCCTCCGGCGCATAGAAGTTGGGATGGTTGAAGGTGTTGTAGGTCTCGAAGCGGAACTGGAACCTCATGTTTTCGCGGAAATTGAAGTTCTTTTCCATGGCCGTGTCCCAGTCTTGGAAGTGGGGGCCACGGAGGTTCGAGAAGTAGCGGGGCGCCGTACCGAAGGATCCGTAAGGCGCATAGGCGAAGGCACTGGTGTTGAACCATTCGTGATAGTTGGCGTGCGAGACGTGGACGTTGCCGGTCACGTCCGGTCTTGGATTGCCGCCCCAGGTGGGCTGATCGTTGCCGAAGATGCCGAGGGGGATTCCGGCCTTGAAGGTCGCAATGCCCGAGATCTCCCATCCGCCTAATGCGGCATCGGTCGCGCGGCCCATACTCGAACCGAAGGTTTTGCCACGGCCGACAGGCAGTTGATAGATGTAGCTGGCCACCAGAGCCTGGGGAATGTCGCCGGCGTCCACACTCTTGTCGGCGGCCAGGTTGTAGTTGTTGGCCGGGGTTACGCCCCAATTGGTGGGCCCGTTGTAGGACCACGCGTTGTTGCCCTCGACGTTGTCGAGGAACTTCGAGTAGGTGTAGGAGACCAGCGCGGTGAGGCCTTTGCTGATGCGGTGATTGTAGGTGACCTGCAAGGCGTTGTAGAGCGACTGGCCGACGGGCGCGTTGGTCTGGCCCACGCCGCCGTTGCAGTACTGCGGATAGGGCGAGAGCAACTGCGCGTTGGTAGCACTGGAGCTGTCGAGGTTGCAGGAGCTGGAGGCGATCTTGCCACCTGCTTCCAGGTTTTTCAAGGGTGCAGCGAATGGATTGGAGGCCGCCGTCGCGTTCAGATAAGTGGCTCCCAGCGACAGGTATTGAGGGTTGAGCTGGTTGGACCCGAAGCTTCCAACGATGCGCACGCCGCGGTTGCCGATGTAGTCCACGTCGAGCTGGTCGTTGGGAGAAAGGGCATATTGCAGTCCCAGCAACCACTGTTCGACGTAGGGCGATGGACGGCTGCGGAAGACGCCGCCGAGCCCGTTGCCGAGCTGCTGGTACTCGCCGTTGGCGTTGCCCGTGATTTGCGCATAGACGCCGCCCCACGGACTGCTTGTGCTGATGTTGGAATTCGGCGTAACGCCTCCGTCGAGGCTCGCGTCGGCGTAAGTTGACGCAGAGAAACCGTCCTGGTCGCCCGCACCGGAGCTGGTAACGGACTCCGGATAGAAGATGCCGTAGCCGCCGTGAATCACGGCCTTCGCGAAGGGCTGATAGGAGAAGCCCAGGCGCGGCGCAATGTTGTCCCAGTTGGGGTTGTAGACGTAGCGGTTGCCGGGCCCGAGGAACTGCAGGGCCCCGAGCACCGGCTGGCCGACCGAATAGCTAATGGGGTTGAGAACGTTCGGGTTGAAGATCGAGGCGGCGTTATGGCGATAGGTGTACGGAGTCTGAATGTCGTAACGGATGCCGAGATTCAAGGTGAGGTTGCGGGCAGGTCTCCAGTCGTCCTGGAAGTATTCGCCGAAGAGATGGTTTGACTCGTATGGACTGTCGGAGTAACCGGCGGTGGTGCCGGAGTCGACGACGCCAAGCAACATCTCGGCAACGCCGTTACCGCTGGCGAATCCGGAGCCGCTCAATGGATTGGGGCCGGCTGTGAACTGACCGGTGAAGTCGAGCGCGTCCTGGTAATACGGATGCTGGCTGAACACCTGCTCCGCGCCGGTCCAGCCGAAGTTCAAGGTGTGCTTGCCATGCAGCTTGATGAAGTCGGCGGAGACGGTTCCGAGGGGGCCGTGGTTGGTCACCGCCTGCTGGTCGTTCGATCCCGGGCCCAGAGGAGACTCGCCGCCGATGTTGACCATCGGGAATAACGGATCGTTCTGCTTGAGGTAGCCAGGGAGTCCCAGCGACGTGGGATCGAAGCCGAAGGACTGGTTGTCGGAGGTCTCATGCCAAATCTGAACACCCGAAGTGATGTTCATCGTGAAGGTGGGGCTGAAGATCTGAGAGTATCCGGCCCACATGCCCCAGCGGTTATTCGGCCGCGAGTTACCTGGTCCGGCCGGGTCGTTTCCCCAGTCCGCCGCGGCGCCGGTTTTGAACTCCTCTTTGTAGGAGTAACTGAAGTATCCTCGTGCGTTGTCGGTGAAATTGTGGTCAATGCGGATGTCGTACTCGTTGGAGTGTGCGGGAGCGGTTCCGGAGACAACCAGGTTGTTGGTAAGTCCGGAGGCCTTGGCCGCCGGATAGTAGCTGAGCAGCTTGGCGCCTATAGAATCAGGCGTGTAGGTGGAGGGCGCAGCGATGTTGCTGAGAATGTTGCCGGGAATCGGGTTACGGATGTAGCCGGTCTGCGTGGCCATCAGATTGGTGCCGTAGGGATTGGTGGGGGTCCGAGCATCCAGTTGGCCGACAGTAATGTGGTGGCCGCTGCGCGGATCGTAGATCTGGCCCACATAGATCGAGCGGCCCAGAGCGTCTGTGCCGACCGGAGTGCTGCCCAGGATCTCGGAGAAGTTGCCCTTCAGAAAGTTGCTGTCGGGCACCGTGTAGGTATCCACGGTCGGAGTCGAGATGGTCAGGTACTCGTACAACCCAAAGATGAACGTTTTATTCCGCTGGCGGTATATGCCCGGAAGGTAAAGCGGTCCGCCCGCCGCCACGCCGGGCTCTTCCCGGAACAGGGATTGATTTGACGTGGAAAAAAATGGAATCGCATTGAGCTTCTCATTTTGGTAGAAGCTCCACGCGTCTCCGTGAAAGGCGTTGGTCCCCGATTTGGTGATCACGTTGATGACGTTGCCCGTGCTCCAGCCGTACTGCGCGGTAAAGGAGTTGTTCTGAACCTTGAACTCCTGAACGTCATCCACGGAAGGAACGAAGATCACGCCGCCCCACTCCGTGTCGGTGTCCACGGAGCCATTCAGCATGAATCCCGTAGTTCCAAAGAAGCCGCCGGCGAAGTTCATGAACGAGATGTCCTGATCGGCGTCGTCGGTGGTGTTGGTGCCCCCGCCCAGAAGCATCTGGCTTTCAGATGTGTTACTCACGGACGAGTTGAGAGTGGCGAGTCCGAAGACGTTGCGGGTATTCAGCGGCAGCTCAACGATCTCTTTGGAGTTGATGTCGGCAGCGACGTTGGAGTTATCGGTGTTGAGCGGCGACGCATTGGCGGTGACCACGACGGATTGCGTCTCCGCCCCGACGGTCAGGGTGATGTTCTGCGTCGCGGACAGGGCGGCGTTGAGAACGATTCCCTGCTGCCGGTAGGTTTCGAAGCCCGCGGCTTTCACTGTGAGTGTATAGGTAGAGGGCGGGAGCTGGCTGAACGCGTAGCGGCCCACGGTGTCGGTCTTGAAGGCCCGGCTAACTCCGGTTTCTACGCTGGTGAGCGTGACCGATGCTCCGGGCACAACCGCCCCTGAAGCATCCGTGACCGTGCCTGAGAGCGCGGCCGTGGTCGTTGCCAGTTGCGCCCTTCCCCAGGGAGCTCCGCTCGTCAAAATCGCCAGCAGAAACGCGAGCCCACCCCAGTACCCTAAGGATTTCGGTATCCGTTTGCATTTCGTCTTCAAGGTGAAGCCTCCATTGATTGTTCCGCCGCCGCGCCAGTTTCCCGCTCTCTCACTTGGCGCGTGAGTTCGAGACGCCGTGCGATCGGGCTTGAAAATCGGCACCATTCTAGGTTGGCGAATCGATGAACTGACAAGGTGTTTACGGTACGCGGCGAACAGGTCCTTACGGAAAGAAATCGCCAGTCTTATCCTGTTAAGCCTTCAGCGATGTGGCGTTTTATCAATCACATGCAGAATCGATGCCGGACGGACTGAAGGTCTTATCGAGTGGAGGGTATAATCGCTTGTTCCGGCTGGAGTCTCCCATGGGTGAAGCGACAAGGGATCAGGATCACGAGGGTTTGAGTCAGCCGACCCGGGACGCCGTGGAGGATCAGCTCAACCGGCTCCTTGCCAGCCAGTACTTCAGCCACAGCAAGAGACTTCCCAGCTTTCTGCGCTTCGTGGTAGAGCATACGCTCGCCGGAAACGTCGACAACATCAAGGAACGAACACTGGGAATCGAGATCTTCGGCAGAGATGCCGGTTACGACACGGCTTCTGACCCGATTGTGCGGGTGACGGCAGCGGAGATCCGCAAGCGCGTGGCGCAGTATTATCAGGAGCCGGAGCACGAGGATGAGCTGCGGATCTCCCTGCCCTCGGGCTCTTATGTTCCCCATTTCCATGCCTCCAAGGGCCGCAACGGGGTCAGCCTGCCGGAGTTGGAGCCGCTCGCACCTGCGGCCTCAATGCCCTATGCAACTCACTCCACGCCGCCCGTCGCGCATGCTCCGCGCCGGCGATTCTGGATTGTGGGGCTAGTCTGCGCCGCAAGCATCCTTCTGGCCGGTTTTGTTCTGATATGGCAGAGGACGCAGGACTCCCCGTTCGACTTCTTCTGGCGTCCGGTTCTGGCGACGAACGCGCCGATCCTGGTCTGCATCGCCGATCAAAACGAGTACTCGGTGATCGCGCTGCGCGACGCGGCCGATCCCTCCCACCAGACGGTGCTCAAAGATTCTCTTACTGCTGTGGTCATCGACGATTTGAATGCCACAGTCAAGGTGGCGGGAATCCTGGAATCGCGGGGGAAGCAGTACATGCTGAAAGGCGAGGGAGCGACGACTCTCGATGACCTGCGGCGCGGGCCGACGATCTTCGTGGGGGCGTTCGACAATGCCTGGACGCTGCGTTTGACGGATCAGCTGCGCTATCACTTTGACAACGACGCGGGTATGGCGCACCTGTGGATCGGCGACAGCACCAGGCCCGGGCCCTCGCGCTGGATGGTGGAGCGCAGCGTGCAGATGGCCACCAATAACTATCTCGATTACGCGATCCTGGCGCGATTCACCGACGCCACAACGGGTATGCTGGAGGTGGTCGTAGCGGGGATCGGGCGCGGCGGGACGCGAGTCGCAGGGGAGTTCCTGACCGACAGTGCCGATCTTGCTCAATTGATGCGCCTGGCGCATGCAGCGGGCAACAAGAAGAATATGGAGGTTGTGTTGAGTACGGAGATCATCGGCGGCGAGCCGGGCACGCCGAAGATCGAGGCTACATACTTCTGGTAAATCAGGACCACGGCGCAGTTCTCCCCAATCGATCCTGTTTAGCGGGTCTACCGCGCGGCCTGACTCTCGCCGCCGCAGGGCTTGCCGCTGCACAGCGCGCCCGTGATGCCTTTGTCTTCGGTGATTGTATAGATGCGGTCGACGGCGGGCAGATGAACTTTCTCTACCACGCCGCTGGGCCAGTGAATCTCGACCACTTCGACCTTATCCGTGTCGCCGAGGCCAAAGTGCACGCGCATGTCGTTCGAAGAGAGATAGCTGCCGCCGCTGAGCACGTCTTCACGCTGGCGGATGCCGCCGGCGGTGAGGTAGACAGTGGCTCCGACGGCGTCGCGGGGGCTCTTCGGCCCGCCGATGAGCTTCATCTCGACCCAGTGGTGGTGATCCGGATTGACGTTGCGCAGGAGCACCGGGACGCCATCCATGTTGTTGATGACCACGTCGATCTTACCGTTGTTGAAGAGGTCGCCAAAGGCAGCGCCGCGGCCCACGCTGACCACGGCAAGGCCGGTTCCCTCGACGGCGGGGACCAACGCGAACTTGCCGTCCTTCAGGTTGTGGTAGAGCAGCGGGCGCTGGGCATAGCTTTCGCCCCACTCGGGATGTTGATCGACCTGCGGATAGACGTGGCCATTGATGATCAGGAGGTCTTTCCAACCGTCATTGTCGTAGTCGAGAAAGCCATCGCCGAAGCCGACAAATGGAATGGATGAGACGGCGATACCGGCCTCATAGCTCACGTCGGTGAAATTGCCCTTGCAATCATTCTGGAAGAGAACGTTGTAGTCGTCGGCGAAGTCGGTGTTGACGATGTCGAGGCAGCCGTTGTTCATGTAATCGCCGGCGGCGATGCCCATGTTGGCGACCTCGCGACCGCTCTCGTTGAGCGCGTATCCGCTGATGTAACTGTCGTCCTCGAAGGTTCCGTTGCCCTTATTGATATAGAGATAGTTGGGCGTGGAGTCGTTGGCCACCAGCAGGTCGGGCTTGCCATCGTTGTTGACGTCGGCAAAGAGCGCGCCGAGGCCGTAGTATCCGTTGGGATCGTCTACACCGAGTTTCTTGCTTATGTCGGTGAAGGTTCCGTTGCCGTTGTTATGGTAAAGGTGATCGTGTGCTCCCTCGAGGCCGCGTGGTCCGCACATGACCGCCACTCCGCGGTACTGGCAATACGCGTAGCCGACGGCCTTGGAGCCAGAGAGCGGAGCATTTTTCAGGTCAAGGTGGATATAGCCAGCTACAAAGAGATCGAGATTTCCGTCACCGTCGTAATCGCCGAAGGTGGCGCCGGTGGACCAGGAGTCAAGGGCGACGCCGGCCTGTTCTGCGACATCGGTGAAGGTGCCGTCGTGGTTGTTGCGGTAGAGGCGGTTCTTGCCGTAGTTGGTGACGTAAATGTCGGGCCAGCCGTCGTTGTTGTAGTCGCCGACGGCGCAGCCGTAGCCCCAGCGATCGTTGGTGACGCCGGCGAAGTTGGCGACATTGGTGAAGGTGCCGTCGTGATTGTTGCGAAAGAGCGCGGCATGCGGCGGAGTAGCTTTGCCGTCGAGGGCGTCATAGGTGGAACCGTTGACCAGGTAGATGTCGAGCCAGCCGTCGTTGTTGTAATCGAGCAGGCAGACACCCGGGCCCTTGGCTTCAAGAATCAGGCGCTTCTCAGGCGTGCCCGCTTTGTGACGCCAAGTGGTGAGGCCAGCCTGTTTGGCGATGTCTTCGAAGACGATGGGGCCCGTCTTCACGAAACCGCCGGCGGTGATGGGCCGATGCTGACTGTCGAAGACGGCGGACTGCGGGCCGGCGTTCGCCATTCCGCCTCCAGTGGCCTGACCTTGCTGGCCAGCCGCCCTCACTGCCGGCAAGACGAGGTGAAGCGCGGGTATCTGCGGGCCGAAGATGAGATAGATCACCGCAAGTACTAGAAAGATCGGCAGCGAGGGGCCGCCAAGGCATTTTCCGGATGGGGCACACAGTGCGTGGAAGCGCAGCCGCCGAGTGGGGACCCGATGGAATTGCAATGTATTTTTACCTCACCGGACATAGTACACGGCCGTGTGCGGAGCCGTCAGACGGATGGTTGCTGCGCACATGCACTGCGCCACACTTTCAAGGCGATGGTTTTGTACGGGGATTTGTGTCGCATCACGCATCGGAGAGAATTGCATCGCGCAGGGCTGCGGCTACCTCCTGCTGTTCCGCTGGGGCGATGCGATTGAAGAAAGGCAGCGCCAGCATGCGGCACGCAATTGACTCGGTGACTGGAAGCCGCACTGTGCCGCTCGAGTGGCTGCGCCACGCGGGTTGCAGATGGATGGGCGGGAAGTAGCGGGCGGTGGCAATGCTGCGGCGGGCGAGGAAAGATTGAACGCGGTCGCGGTCCAGATGGGCGGGGAGGCGGACCGCGTAGACGAACCAACTGATGAGGCGGCGGGGAAGCTGCATGGGCGGGCGCTCGAGACCGGGGATCCCGGTGAGCAAGTCGTCGTAGCGGCATGCGGCCCCGTGGCGCAACGCAAGCATCTCACTTAGGCGGCTTAACTGCACGCGGCCAAGGGCGCAGGCAATCTCGGAGAGACGGTAGTTGTAGCCGAACTCGGCGTGGTCGAGCCAGCCGGGAGATGATGGATTGCTTTCCATTCCCGCGGCCGATTGGGATGGGCCGCAACTGCGGCCCTGATTTCTCAGGCTGCGCAGACGCGCGGCATGGGCGGCGCGACGGCAGAGAACCGCGCCGCCTTCTCCCGTGGTGAGCTGCTTGTTGGGATAAAAGCCAAGCACAGCGAGGTCGCCAAAGCTGCCGGCGCGGGAGGCGGCCGGCGGGTCGCCGTATTGAGCGCCAATGGCTTCGCAGGCGTCCTCGATAAGCGCCAATCCGTGGCGCGCGGCGGTTGCCTGGAGGGCATCCATCTCTGCCGGCACGCCGAAGGTGTGCACGGCGAGGATGGCGCGCGTGCGTGAAGTGACAACCCTCTCAACACCGGCGGGATCGAGATTGAGGGTGAGGGGGTCAATTTCGGCGAAGACCGGTGTGGCGCCGACCTGGAGGACAGCGTTGGCAACGGCGACGAAGGCGAAGGAGGGGACGATGACTTCGTCGCCCGGACCGATGCCCATGACCAACAGAGCGAGGTGGAGCGCTGCGGTGCCGGAGCTGACGGCGACTGCGTCTTCGACGGAGTGATATGCGGCGAGCGCGTGTTCAAAGGCTTCAAGCTGGGGGCCGAGGCTGAGGCGGGGCGTGCGCAGTACCGCAGTGACGGCTTCGATCTCCGCTTCAGCGATGTCGGGCGCGGAAAGTGGAATGCGTGCCGTCAAGAATTCGCCGCCTCGTCGTCTTTCGTCTCGTCTTTCTTCGCCTCATTGAGGATCGGGACGGCCTGCTTGATCAACAGACCTTCGAGCGGCACGGTAGTGAGCACCCGAGCGATTGTGACGGAAGCGGTTCCGTTACCGTAGGGATTCATCATGTCGGCCAGGCTTTGGCGGAACTGCGGGCCGAGGGCGCGGCCGATTGCGGAACAAATTTCACCGCGTTCGGCAGGCGCGTCAATTACGTTGCGTGCGCGCTCACGACCCTGCTGGCGGATGCCGATATTCACCACGGGAAGGGCGAAGGAGGCCGCTTCCATGATGCCGCTCGATGAGTTGCCGATGAGGACATCGACCTGGGCGAGAAGGCTCCAGTACGTCACAGCGTTGAGGTTGACGAAGATGCGGGTTTGGGCGCGTGTGGCGGCCAGGGCCTGAGTGCGCTCGATAAGCGCGTGGCTGCCGGCGTCGGCATTGGGATAGACGAAGAGCAGCTGGCCGGGCGTATGTGCCAGAGCCCGAAAGAAAGCATCGCCCTCGGCGTTGGTGTCGCGGAGAATGGTGGACGGGTGCCAAGCCGCAACAAGCGTGGGATGCATGAATTTGAGGGCCAGACGCTCTTCGAGCGCAGCGCGCGCGAGCAAATTGGAGCGGCGCAGGTGATCGAGCGAGGGTGCGCCCGCGCAATGCACGCGCCAGGACTCCTCGCCCATGGCGATGACCCGTCGGCGCGCGGTCTCGGTGGATGTGAAGTGGATGTGCGCGAGCTTGGTGAGGGCATTGCGCACGGCGTCGTCGATGGCGCCCTGGCTGACTTCCCCGCCCTCGATGTGCGCGATGGGAACGCGCAGCGCAAGCGCGACGGAGGCGGGCGCCAGCATCTCATAGCGGTCGGCGATGAGAAGCAGCAAATCGGGGCGCCAGGCCGTCAACGCGTCGGCGAGTCCAAGAACCGCGAGACCGATGGTCTTCGCCATTCCGGTGTCGGTGTCGGAGCTGAGCAGACACTCGATGCGCGCCCGGATGGGGAAGCCGTCGCGCTCGATCTCTGCGCCGGTCAGGCCGAACTGGGGCGAGAGATGCGGACCCGTGACAAAGACGCCGAGCTCGACCTCGGGATGGGCCGCCAGTTCGCACAACGGCCAGTAGAGATGGCTATAGTCCGCGCGGGAGGTGGTGACCACGCCGATGCGGCGCTTGGGGGACGGCGTTTCGCGCATGGTCATGTGAAAGCTTGGGAGGCGCTGTGGGTAGCGAGCGCGGTGAGAACCGGGCCGGGTGTGTATTCGGGAACTAATATGCGCAGTTGGGCGATCGCGGTAGGCAGATCACGGCCATCGAGGGCGGCACGCAATGTGGCCAGCGAGTTGCGCAGCGGGCCCCCGGCGCAGGTCGGCGATTGGATCGCGAGGAGAACTTTCGCGATGGCGGGCCGGGCAGTCTCCGCGGCGGACCAGAATATTTCCGCCACTTTGTCGCCAGGACGCGGGCCCGTGATCCTGATGGGAATGGCGCGGCCCGGAGCAAGTGCTTCCGCAATGAATCGCGCCAGATCGACCACCGCATGGGGCGCGGAGAGAACGGGTGCCAGCAGAGCATTGGACTCCGGCTCAACTGCTGCAGCGAGCAACAGATTGACGGCCTCGTCGAGGGTGAGGAAGTAGCGGCGCGCCGACAGACTGGTAACGGTGAGCGGGCCGCCTGCCGCGACCTGGCTGGCAAAGACCTCGGCAACGCTGCCGCGCGAAGCCAGCACATTGCCGAGACGTAGCGCGGCGCCGCCCGCGTCAAGAACAATATGCTCAGCGATGCGTTTGGTGGCGCCCATGATGGAGGCAGGCTCGACCGCTTTATCGGTAGATAGCAGAATCACGCGCGCGCTGGAAGCGGCCTGAGTCAAAGTTCGCGTGCCGAAGACATTGTTTTCGATGGCCGCGAGTGGCTGCTCTTCGAGGACCGGCACATGTTTAAAGGCGGCTGCGTGAAAGACCAGCCGCGGCGCACGCACTGCGAAGATCTCGTCGAGCAGGTTGCGGTCGGCTACGCTTCCGAGTATGAAGACCGTGGGCACGGTCACAGAGGCTTCGGCCCATACGCGCTGCAGCGCGTAGAGGTTGCTTTCCGACGCCTCCAGCAACACCAGCGTTGGCGGCGAAAGCGCGGCGAGCCTCAATGCGAGCGCCGAGCCGATGGAACCGCCGGCGCCTGCGATCAGGATTGGAGTGCGGCGCAGAAGGTCTAGCGCTTCGCGCGGCGGAGGCGCCAGGCTCTGCCGCTTCAGGAACCGGCTCCAGTCCAGCGTTTGCAGGGACGGAATCACAGAAGAAGTATAAATTGACGGTGCGTCACCCCTCCTGGGATCTGAAAGGGCCCCATCGCGAGGATGATACCACCGGGAACGCGACTCGCATACACTGGGTTGATCCGCGGTTTGCTGGGGCTGCGTGTGCTCTGCCGCGTTGGAGAAGACGTTGAGGAAAACAGGGGTAGGAATCGGCTGGAGTTTGTGGCTTGTACTTTTTACCGCGGGAGCGGCGAACGCGAAAGCAAAGACGGACTTCAACGCCGAAGCGGTGCGGCTGAACAACCGGGGCGTTGCGCTCATGGGACAGCAGTTTACCCAACGCGCGGAGGACGCTTTTGCGGAGGCGTTCAAAAGGGATCCGAAGCTGGCGCAGGCGGAGATCAATGATGGCATCGCGCTGTACACGCTGCAAAAGCTGAGCACGGCGGAGCAGGCCCTGCGGCAGGCGATTGCGCTCGCTCCCGAGAGCGCTCAGGCCTGGTACAACCTGGGGCTGGCGCAGCACGCGGCCAACGAACTGGAGCCGGCTCTGTCCAGCTTTCAGCACGCGGCGGCAGACGATCCCCACGATCCGGACTCTCTCTACTTTGAAGGCGTCTGCTATGCAGAGATGCGAGAGTTCGACAGGGCGATTGGAGTTTTTGAGAAAGTGCTTGCGATCGATCCGCTGCACGCGTCTGCGGAGTTCGGACTGGCGCGGGCGCTGCAGCGCAGTGGGCACACGGCCGAAGCAAGGGAACACTTCAAGAGATTTCAGCACCTGACAAGCACCAAGATTGGAGCGCCGATTGGACTCGCGTATGGGGAGCAGGGGCACTACTCGACGGTGACAGCGGTCGAGGAGCCGGAGACGGTGGAGCCGGCGATGATTCCCGTGCGCCTGGAAGCCGAGCCGATGATCTCAGGCGATACCCGACCCAGTCTCACTTTGACCGGGGGCGCGTGCATGATGGACACGACTGGCTCGGGGCAGATGGACCTGGTGCTGATGCAGTCGGGCGCGCAGGCGATTCGCATATTGCATCGCCGCGCCGATGGGAGATTCGAGGAGTTGGACGCGCAAGCCATGGGACTAAAGGCCGCGGGCCGTGGCGTAGCCTGCGCGGTGGGCGACTACGATGGCGACGGGCTGAACGACCTGGCCGTCACGACAGAGGATGCTGTTCTGCTTTTCCGCAACCTGGGGCATGGAAGGTTCAAGGATGTGACAGCGGCGTCTGGTCTGGCGCCGCGCAACCGGCCGTCGGGCATCACCTTTGTAGACTACGATCACGATGGCGATCTCGACCTTTTCCTGACCGGGTCTCCGCTGAAGGCCGGAGGCGAGTCCAACGTTCTATGGCGCAACAACGGCGACGGAACGTTTACCGAGCAGACGGCAGAAACAGGACTCGGCGGAAGCGGCAAGACGGCTGCGGCGATCCTGACGGACTTTAACAACGATCGGGCCGTGGACATGGCGGTGACGGGTGACGGCGCTGCGCCCGTGCTCTATATCAATCCACGCGAAGGCAAATATCCGACGCAGCCTTTGTATGAAGACGACAAGCTTCCACCGACCGTGGGTATCGCTGTGCTCGACTGCAACAAAGACGGGTGGATGGACATCGCTGTGACGCACAGTGGGCCGCCGGGGCTCACGCTGTGGCGCAACGTGGCCGGTTCGAGCGGTGTAGGGCGGCGCTTCGAGCGCGTCGAACTGCCGCTCGACGGGGCGCTGCGTGGATGGGGTGTGACGCCGGTCGATATCGACAACGATGGGTGGATCGACCTGGCGGCTATCGTAGAAACGAAAGACGGACCGCAGGTGCGCGTCTTCCGCAATCGAGGCAACGGAGCGTTCGAGGACGTGAGCGAAGCGCTGGGGCTGGACAAGGTGAAGCTGCAGGCGCCGCGCGGACTGATTGCGGCGGATGTGGACAACGACGGCGCGCCGGACCTGATCATTACCCAGCAGGATGCGCCGCCGGTGCTCTTGCGCAACGTAGGCGCGAGCAAAAATCATTTTGTGCGCCTGGATCTGAAGGGCATGGCCGATAACAAGACCGCGCTGGGCGTCAAGGTGGAGGTGTATGCCAATGGGCTGTGGCAGAAATGGGAACTGCCGGGCGCTTCAGGCTACCAGACGCAGGGGCCGCCGCGGATTCTGGTGGGGCTGGGCAAGGCGGAGGGCATCAACCTGTTGCGCATTCTCTGGCCCACCGGCGTACTGCAGGACGAGATCGACCTACCGCATACGGAGACGATCGCGATGAACGAGGCCGACCGGCGCGGCAGCTCTTGCCCAGCGCTATTTGTGTGGGACGGCCATGAGTACAAGTTCGTGACCGATGTGATCGGCGCGGCGGTGGTGGGACACTGGTTCACACCCATGCGGCGCAACACGCCCCGGCCCAGCGAGTGGGTCAAGATCGACGGCGCGGACGTAGCGCCGGTGGACGGCAAGGTGAGCGTGCGCTTTATGGAGCCGATGGAAGAGGTGAACTACATCGACCAGTTGCGGCTGGTGGCCGTGGATCACCCCGACGGCGTGGATGTGAACCCGGATGAGCGATTCCTGGACGATCCACCATTTGCTTCAGGGCGGGTGGTGGCGAGCAAGGACACACGGCTGCCGGTGGGCGCTTGGGACGGCGAGGGCCGCGACGTGCTTGCCAGGTTGAGCAAGCGCGATCACGTCTTTGCAAGCGGATTTACGCCGCTGCCCTATGACGGTTTTGCGAGACTGCACGCGCTGACGCTGGACCTGGGCCACATCACGCCGGGGGCGCCGCTGCGGCTGCTGATGACAGGCTACGTGAATTACTTCAGCGCGACCTCGCTCTATGCAGCGTGGCAGGCGGGTGTAAGGCCGATTGCGCCTTATGTGGAGGCGGAGTTTCCGGACGGCACCTGGCAGCGCATCACAGGCGAAGCGGGATTTCCCGCGGGGCTGGAGCGCACCATTGTGGTGGACCTGACGGGCAAGCTGCCGGACAGCACGCGGCGCATCCGGCTGATGACCAATCTGCAGATCTACTGGGACCAGGTGCTCATCGACAACCATGCGCAAGGCGAGGCGCGAACGACCGAGTTGCCGCTGGCCTCCGCCACCGAGCAGTTCCGCGGCTACCCAAAGGAGATCGATGGGGCAAGTCCCGGCGACCTGAGCTACGACTACAACCTCGTGAGCCTCACCGGGCCGTTCCAGCGTGAGCGGGGCAGCTACACACGTTTCGGCAACGTAACTCCGCTCTTGAAGAGCGTGGACGACCGGTACGCCATCTTCGGCAGCGGCGAGGGAATCGCGGCGGAGTTCGACGCATCGGCATTGCCTGCGCTGCCGCCGCACTGGAGGCGGGATTATTTCTTCTACGCGAATGGCTACGTAAAGGATATGGACTGGTGGGATGCTTCGCCGTTCACAGTCGCGCAACTGCCGTTCCACAAGATGACTGCGTATCCCTACCCGGTGAGTGAGCGGTTCCCGGCGACCGCGGCGTCGCTTGCCTACCGGCTGAATTGGAACGATCGCTTCGTCTCGGGCAAGCCGACGGGGCTGCATCGATTTGACTACCAGTACCTGCCATCGACGCCGCAGGACGATACAAGCATCGATGCCGGGGCGACGGGCCATCGATGAGCGACCTGGTGCTGCAACCTGCCGTGCGGCAACTCGCCATGTTGCGCGGCGGCGAAATCTCCGTCCTCGAACTGGCCGAAGCGCACATTGCGCAGATCGAGCGGCTGAATCCGGCATTGAATGCATTTGCGGACTTCGTTGCGGAGCGGGCGCGCGCCGAGGCGCGGCGCATGGACCGATCGCAAGAGCCGCGTGGGCCTCTGTACGGGCTGCCGGTGACGGTCAAATCTTCGATTGCCACGGCCGGGATGCGATGCGAGATCGGCAGCCTGCTGCACAAAGGCGAAGTGCCGCGCGAGGACGCGGTTGTGGTGGCGCGATTGCGCGTGGCCGGGGCGCTGATTCTGGGCACGACGAACTGTCCCGAGTTTCTGATGGCGTATGAAACCGCGAACCTGCTGCACGGGCAGACGCGCAATCCATGGGACGTGGAGCGAACGCCGGGTGGATCGAGCGGCGGCGAGTCGGCGGCCATTGCGGCGGGAATGTCGGCAGCGGGACTGGGCTCGGATAGCGGCGGGTCAGTGCGCGTGCCGGCGCACTTCACGGGGATCTGCTCATTGAAGCCGACGCCGGGCAGGGTTCCGGGACGTGGTCATCTGCCGGCGTGCGTGGGGCCGTTCTCGATTCTGGGCGCGATTGGGCCGATGGCGCGCACCATCGAAGACGTGGCGCTGCTGTTCCGGACGTTGAGCGGGCAGGACCCTGACGATCCTGTCAGTCCTCCACTGCCGCTGCGCGAGCGATATCTCGATGAGTTGCGCGCCAAGCCGATTGGCTACTTCGAGGACGATGGATTGGTTCCCGTAACGCCCGAGACGAGCGCAGCAGTGCGAGCCGCCGCGGAGGCGCTGCGGGAAGCGGGATTTCGCGTGGAGCCGTTCCGGCCGGACACCCTGGAACTGTTGCGGCGGCTTTGGTGGAAGTTTTTTGTGCAGTGCGGCGCGATGTTTTATGAACCCGCCATCCGCGATAAAAAAGAGCAGCTGAGTCCGGTCTTCCGGGAATTTCTGGGCATTGTGGAGTCGGTACCGCCTCTGACGGCGAGCGAGTTGCTCGAAGCCTGGGCGGAACTGGACCTGCTGCGCGCGCGAACGCTCGCCGAGATGCGCGAGCACCCGGTGCTGCTGTGCCCGGTGGCCAGCGTTCCCGCGTTCCGGCATGGCGAGCGCACCTGGACCATCGAGGGCCGCGCTGTAGGCTATCTGGATGCCGTGCGGCACACGCAATGGTTCAACGCGCTGGCCGCGCCAGCGGCCGTGGTTCCGGTGGGCAGATCCCCGGAGGGTTTGCCGATTGGAGTACAGATCGTGGCCCGGCCCTTCGAGGATGAGATAACGCTGGGCGTTGCGGCCGTGGTGGACGCAGGGTTTGGATTTCGGCATCCCGCGATGGCCAGAGGCTGACAGGGCTTCTGCGATTCCTTTCCGCGCTCCGGGCATTCGCCACGCGCCTCGCAGAAATGTGACGGCACGCACACTCTGCGCCCGTCTCCACCCTTTGATGGAGGCGCGCAATGCGATGAGCGCAGTACTCTGGCGCTTCCCCGGATTGGAGTGCGCGGAGTGCGCGAAACCTGGCAAGATCGCTTTGCCGCGACACCAGATGTTCTGAAGACCGGGCAGCGGCAGCAGACCGTCGTACCCGTCCTGGACATCGAGATCGGCGGAGACGAGTTCATCACCATGGCGGGGCCGTGCTCGGTGGAGACCGGGCAGCAGCTCATGGCTACGGCGCATCATGTTCGCAGCCGCGGCGCGCGGATCCTGCGCGGAGGCGCCTTCAAGCCGCGCAGCTCTCCTTACAGTTTTCAGGGCCTTGGGCTGGAAGGGCTCAGGCTGCTGGCCGCGGCGCGACGCGAGACGGGTCTCGCCATCGTCACGGAGGTCATGTCGGAGTGCGACGTTCCCCTTGTCGCCGAGTATGCCGACATCCTGCAGATTGGCTCGCGCAGCATGGAAAACTACTCGCTCCTGGAGGCCGCGGCGCACTCAGGGCGCCCAGTGCTTCTGAAGCGGGGAATGACAGCGACGATCGCCGAATTTCTCCAGTCCGCGCAGGTGATCCTCGACAACGGCAATCCCTACGTGATGCTTTGCGAGCGCGGCATTCGCACCTTCGAGACTGCGATGCGGAACATGTTCGACGCCGCCGGCATTGCGTTGCTCAAGCAGATTTCGCATCTGCCAATCATCGCTGACCCCAGCCACGCGACCGGGCATCGCGAGCTGGTCCCCGCGCTGGCGCGCATAGCCGTTGTGGCAGGAAGCGACGGCCTGCTGGTCGAAGTCCATCCCGATCCGGACCGGGCGTGGAGCGACGGAGAACAGTCGCTCAACTTCGCCGAATTCGACGCTATGATGGCCTCGCTCGATCCCTACCTGGCGCTGCGCCCTGTAGCTGCAGGCGCGCCACTGATGGAGGCGGTTGGATGAGGGATCGGGTCAGGGTTTTTTGCCTTGCCGCCTGCGCGTCGCTGCTGTTGCCGCTGTGCGGTTTCGCGCCCTCTGCGGCGGACGAATCCGGGGGAGAATTCATCGTCACGGCGGCGCCCGCTTACGTGCCCCTGGCGGAACTTCGCGGGCAGGAACGATTTCCACGCGGCGCGCAACTGCTCGTGGTGCGCGACGGCAAGGCTGAGCCACTGGTAACCGGTTTTGCGGCCACATCTGACGCCAACGTCTCGTTCGACGCAAAGACGGTGCTCTTCGCGGGCAAGCGCGCCGCCGGCGATCCGTGGCAGATCTGGGAACTGACGCTTAAAGACGACTCGGTGCGCAGGGTGATTGCGACGGCAACCGACGCGGAGCGTCCGCTGTATCTACCCGGCGGACGGATGGTATGGGCGCAGCGCACGCCGCAGGGGTTCTGGATCGAGTCCGCGGAGGATGGAGATCTTCCTGGCGTTGTTTTCCTTAATCCAACCGCCGGGCCGGGTGCGCTCGCGCTGACCCATACGCAGACCAACGCATTCCCCACAGACGTGCTTGCCGACGGGCGAATTCTCTTCGAATCTGGCTTCCCGCTTGGCGAGGGATCGGCTCCGGAGCTTTACGTGGTCTATGCCGATGGCTCGGGCGTAGAGGCGTACCGGTGCGATCACGGCCGGGCGCGGTGGGGAGGCTCGCAACTGGAGTCCGGCGACGTGGTGTTTACGCATGGCGCGTCGCTGGCGCGGTTCACTTCGGCACTGGCGCACGAGGCGCCGATTGCCGCGCCTGGTGCCGAATACGCGGGCGCGATTGCGGAAACGGCTTCGGGCGCGTGGCTGTTGAGCGCACGAAAAGCCGGTGAAACGCATTACGCTATCGACCTGTGGAAGCCCGGCGCAACGCGGCTCGAAACCGTGCTGGCCGAACGCGGAGAGGATTTGGTCGAGCCCGAGCCGATCCTGCCGCGCGTGCGGCCCAGGCGCTTTCCGTCGGGATTGCACCCGTGGGACTACGGCAATCTGCTCGCGCTCGACTCGCGTTTGTCGCTCGAAGGGGATTTGAACCAAACCCCTGCCTCGGTGCGGCTCGAGACGCTCGACGCAGAAGGCCACGTGGCCGTGAACGGCACAGCGCCGGTTGCGCCCGACGGCTCATTTTTTGTGAAAGCGCCGTCGGACCGGCCGATTCGCTTCCTTCTACTCGACCGAAGGGGCACGGTGCTTCGCCGCGAGCATGGATGGTTCTGGATTCGCAGCGGCGAACAACGCATCTGCGTCGGCTGCCACGCAGGACCAGCGCGCTCGCCGGAAAATCTCGTGCCTGAAGTGCTGTTGCGGACCACCACTACGGTGGATCTGACCGGCGATGCACCTGACGCAGCAACCGGAGCCAATGCGCGGGGAGGCAACCGTAGATGACGATTCGTGCTTTGTTGTTTTTCCTTGGCGCCGTCTCGGTTGCCGCGGCGCAGAACACCCTGCCTCTGCCTCAGTCGGCATCCAGCACGGCACAGCCGGCGCTCCAGTCGAGTATCCGCTTTGAAGACGCAACCGCACAGTCGGGAATCGATTTTGTGCACAGCTTCGGCTCGGCCAGGCTGGGCTCGCTGCTCGAAGGCACGGGCGCCGGCTGCCTGTGGTTCGACTACAACAACTCGGGCCGCGAGTCTCTTTTCGTCGTCAACGGCCGCACACTCGCCGACGACATGACTCCGTATCCTCTCAAGGTCAAGCCCGACCCGGCACCCCACGCCCATCTTTATCGCAATGACGGCAAGGGCCACTTCACCGATGTGACCGAGCACTCCGGCCTCGATCCGGATATGTACGGCGTGGCGGTGACGGCGGCGGATTATGACAACGACGGCTACGAGGACTTGCTCGTCACGGGTTACGGCAAGGTGGTTCTGTATCACAACGACGGCAACGGCCACTTTACCGATGTGACCGCCAAGGCCGGAATCAAGGTAGACGGCTGGGCCATCAGCTCCACCTGGCTCGACTACGACCGCGATGGCTGCGTTGATCTGTTTGTGGGCCGTTACGTCAGGTTCGATCCGAAGTACCGCGCCTTCTATGCTGCCGACAATTATCCCGGTCCGCTCGATTATGCGGGCGAGACCAACATGTTGTTCCACAGCAACTGCGACGGAACTTTTACCGATGTGTCGCAACAGTCGGGGATCGGCGCACATATCGGCCGCACCATGGGCGTGACGGCGGCGGACTTGGACAACGATGGGTGGGACGACATCTATGTGACCAACGACAGCACCCAAAACTTGCTCTTCCACAACAAGCACAACGGAACCTTCGAGGAGATTGCGAACGACACCGGCGCGGCCTACGGGCAGGATGGCGAGGCAACATCTTCGATGGGGCCAGTAGCGGCGGACTTCTGGAACCGCGGTGTGCTCGACCTGTGGGTGACCGACGGAAGTTACAACCGCTTCCTCCGCAACCTGGGCGCTCCCGGGCTGGGGTCTTCGTCCACCGCGGATTGGAAGGGGTTCGAGGACGTGACGGCGGCGAGCGGTATCTCGCAGACAGATGCACAATACGTAAGCTGGGGCAGCGGCGTTTATGACTTTGATAACGACGGCCTGCTCGACATCCTGGTCTTTCACGGCGGCCTGATCCACATGATTCCCCAGGAGCACACGCTGTTTCGCGGGTTAGGCAACGGGAAGTTCTCCGACGTCTCGCGCCAGGCCGGCCCCGTGTTGAGTGCGCGCACCGTGGCGCGCGGCGCCTGTTTTGCCGATTACGACAACGACGGCAAGGTCGATGCATACGTGGTGAATCTGGGCGCCGAGGGAACGCTGCTCCACAATATTTCCGCCAACACGGATCACTGGGTCGAGATCAAGCTCGTTGGCACAAAGAGCAACCGCGACGGCATCGGCGCGCGCATCGAGGTCTCTGCAGCGGGAGAGCGGCAGACGGCCGAGCGGGTGGCGAGCTCCGGCTATCTCTCCCAGAACGATGGCCGCATGCACTTCGGGCTGGGTGCGGCGACCGTCATCGACAAACTCATCGTGCGCTGGCCCAGCGGGACGGTCCAAACGCTTGAGTCGCAGCCGGTCGATCGCGTGCTCACGATGCAGGAGCCGGGAGAGAGGAAGCCGCGATGAGCCGGGCCGGGCGCCTACGACCCATTGCGGCTCTCTTCGCCCTGGCCGCGGGGGTGTGCTGCACGGTGCTGTGGAAGGCGCAGGCGGTCAACGCGGCAGCCGCGCCACGAACAGGCGCGCATCTGGACTACGCTTCTCCGATCGAGGTGCTGTTCTCGCCGGACGGCGCGCGTCTCTACGTCCTCTGCAGCCAGAGCGACCAGGTCCGCGTGCTGGATGCGGCCAGCTATGCGGTCATCCAGGACGTTGCAGTGGGGCATGAGCCGCGCGGGTTCTCTCTATCCGCCGATGGAGGCAGACTGTTTGTGGCCAACTCCTGGGACGACACAATCTCCGTAATCGACACGCGCGCATTGAAGGTCGCGGCCACGTGGCCGGTAGGAGCGGAACCGTCCAGCGTCGTCGAAGACCACTGGGGCAAGCGCCTCTTCGTCGCCAACCGCATCAGCGGCGACGTGGCCGTCCTGAACGCACAGACCGGCGCGGAAGAGAAGCGGCTGCCGGCAGGGCGCGGCGCAAGTTACATGACGCTCTCGCCCAATGGCAGCAGCGTCTACGTCACGCATATCTATCCCAACCCCACGTCCTGGCGCACGCCGCCGGAGTCGGAGGTGACGGTGATCGACACGGCAGATGCCGAGGTGGCCGACCGCATTCCGCTGCACAGCATCGCCGGCGTCTTTCACACCGCGATCTCGTCCGATGGGCGTCTGGGCGCCGTGGCTGAGCTGCACCCCAAGAACCTTGTGCCGCTCACGGCTGTGGAGCACGGCTGGGTCTTCGAGGACACTCTCACGCTGTTTGGCGCCGATGTGGGCGATCGAACGCTCGAGATTCCCCTCGACGACCTGGACAGCTATGCCGCGCGACCGTTCGGCGTGGCCATGGCGGCGGACAACTCGCGGCTGTACGTAAGCAGCGGCGGCTCGGAGCTTGTGACGGTCATCGACCTGCCGCGGCTCTTGCGTTATATCCATACTCACCGTGCACTCATTGCCTACGACCTTTCCGCGAGCGTCAACTACGTAGTGAAGCGCATACCGGTGGGCCACGACCCGCGCGGACTGGCGCTAAGCCCCGATGGGCGCCGGCTTCTGGTGGCCAACCGGCTCGACGACACGATCAGTGTGATCGACACGCGCAGCAATCGCGTGACCTCCACGGTCGCGCTTGCCGGTCCGAAGGAGATCTCGGCGCAGCGCAACGGCGAACAGGCCTTTTATACCGCGCGCTACTCGTTCCATGGCGGCTTCGGCTGCGCCAACTGCCACATCGACTCTACCTTCGACGGCCTGCAGTGGGATCTGGAACCGGATGGGCTGGGCCGCGACATCGTGGACAACCGGATGCTCGAAGACATCAAGGACACCGCGCCGTACAAGTGGAATGGGGGCAACCCCAACCTGCCCACCGAGTGCGGACCGCGCACGGAGAAGTATTTCTGGCGCTCGGAGAACTACGACGACCGGACGCTGGCAGACCTTGCGCTCTACATCCGCAGCCTGCCGGCGAGGCCCAACCGGTGGCGGCTGCCAGACGGCCAACTCACCCCGCCGCAGGAGCGCGGCAAGGAGATCTTCGAGCGCTCGGCGGACAACTTTGGAAAACCGATTCCGCTCACCAATCGCTGCTCCTACTGCCACAGCGGCCCGCTGGGAACAGACCGGAAGTCCTTCGATGTGGGGACCAAGGGACCGGATGACGATTCGGGGCTACTCGACACCCCGCAGTTAACGAACATCGCGCAGACCGCGCCTTACCTGCACGACGGCTCGGCGGCCACGCTCGAAGAGATTTGGACGATTCACAATCCCCGCGACCAGCACGGGCGCACTAACGACCTGACCAAGGATGAGCTGAACGACCTGATCGAGTATCTGAGGAGCCGGTGAAGGAGAGGCAAGGATGAAGACGGCAATCAACAAGCTCCGGATCGCCATGGCGTTCGCCGTAATGGGAATGCCGGCGGTTGCCGCTCCGCCCCGGCCACCGAAGATGCCGCGCTACCGATTCGTCAACTACACCACGGCCAATGGGCTGCCGGACAACCATGTGTACTCAGTACTTGCAGACGGCAACCGCATCTGGGCGGGCACGGACAATGGGCTGGCCCTTTACGAAGACGGCAAGTGGAAGACCTACACCACAAAAGACGGGCTGGCGCAGCGGGCGGTGCTTTCACTGGCGCTGGACAAGCGGACCGGCGACGTATGGGCGGGAACCATGGGCGGGCTTAGCCGCATCTCCGGCGGGCGCATCGACACGTTCACGCAATTCAACTCGGGGCTCAGCAACGACGTGGTCTACGGCGTCTCGGTTGAGGGCGAATATGTGTGGGCGGCTACGGCCGCGGGAGCTTGCCGGCTGGACCTCGACACCGGCGAATGGTCGCTCTACAACGAGCGCAATACACCGATGAAGGAGATTTGGGCCTATGGCGTCTCCGCCGCGCCGGACAGGGTTTACTTCGCGATCTGGGGCAGCGGATTGCTTGAGTACAACCAGAAGACCCGCGCCTGGGACATGTACGAGGACCCCGACCATGAGACCGAAATCGTGCTTTTCAAAGACCAGGGGCTGATCCATGACGTCGTTTCCTCGGTCAGCTATGTGGACAAGATCGTGTGGGCGGCGACCTACTTTGGCGACAGCCGCTACGACGGCCGCTACTGGCATAACTTCCTGACCAAGGACAGCGGGCTGCCCTCGAACTTCACCAACTATGTGAAGGGTGTGGACGCCAACCGCGCGTGGTTCTGCACCGATAAGGGGCTGGCGTACTACGACGGCGCCAACTGGGCCGTTTACACACCGTCGCTTACCAGCGGCAAGCCGGAGATGTGGGTGCGCGATGCCGAGGGTCACGTTACCCATGTGCCGGTGAGCACCGCGCCGGCCAACAACTACATTCTGGGCATCGACTTTCAAGGCGGCGACATCTGGGTCGCAACGGCCGGAGGGTTGAGCCATGGAATTCTTGAACCGCAACCATAAGGAGCCATCATCATGAGTGCCTTAGCTGAAATTCTGGAAGCCATTGCCCATGCGCCGATCAAGAAACACGCTATCACCAATGAAGGGGTGCTGAACGAGGCGTATTGCTACGCCAAGCCCAGTTCGTTCTCGCGCGGTATGAGGGTCGATCTCGGGAGCGTGTCTATACTGCTCATTTCGGGCACGGCGTCGATCGACGAGTACGGCAAGAGCGTGCACATCGGCGACTTTCGCGCGCAGATGCGGCGGACGCTCGCCAACATCACTGGGTTATTGGAAAGCGAAGGCTGCACCTGGCGCGACATAGTGCGCACCAGTTGCTATCTGCGCGACATCGAACGGGACTACGAGGCGTTCAACGAAGAGCGGACGGCCTTTTACAAGGAGCAGGGGCTCGACCCCCTGCCGGCGTCCACCGGCATCCAGGCCATTCTTTGCCGGCCCGAGCTACTGGTGGAGATTGAGGCCATCGCGATGTTCCGCACCGATAAAGCGGCAGCCGGCAAGGAGTAGCACCCATGCGAAGGAGATGGCGGCTGGCGGCAGGCTGCTTTTGCGCCGCGGGTGGTGCGCTTCTCTTTGGTCAAGCGCTGGCCGGACGCGCGGACCAGAGCGCGGGCCTGGCCGCGCATGTTTGTCCGTGCGGCACTCATCCGCCGGGACCCGCATCGGAGTGGACCGCCAAGCCCTATGCAGGCGAACCGGAGGACATGAGCCCCTACGCGAGGTTTGCGACGCCCTACTATCTCAACTACACACAACCTACCATCTGGCTGGGGCCCGGCCGTGACAAGCCTGCTCCCAATGGCCTCACCGAGGTGCGTATCGGGTTTATGGGGCCGGTTACGCCCGACGATCCCGACCACCTCTTTGGCCTGCGCATGCTACACGGGGCGCAGTTGGCGGTGGAAGAAGCGAACGCCCGCGGCGGTTACGGCGGCAAGCCATTCCGGCTGACGCTGCACGATGACTACAACAACTGGCAGGCGAACGCAGTGGCCGGCAACGACCGTCCCACCGATCCGGAGATCTGGGGTTCGGCTTCCGATGAAGTAGTCAAGATGATCTACGACGATCAGGATTGGGCGATCTTTGGCTCAATCAGCTCGGAGTCGACGCACATTGCGCTGCGCCTGGCGTTGAAGGCGGAGATTCCCATCGTAAACTCGGCCTCGACCGATCCCACGATCCCCGAGACCTCCGTGCCCTGGTACTTCACCGACCTCGGGGACGACCGCGTGCAGTGCTACACGCTAGCGCGCCGCATTTATACCGAACTAGGCCTGAAGCGCGTGGCCATTCTACGCGTGAACAACCGCTACGGACGCATGGGTGTGCCCAAGTTCCGAGACGCTTCGCGGCGGCTCGGCCACCCGGTAGTGATCGAACAGAAGTTCATGCCCGGCGACACCGAATTTTCCCGCGAGTTGAGGATCATCCAGGATTCGCGCGCCGACGCCGTCGTGCTCTGGACCGACGAGGCTCCGGCGGCGATGATCCTGAAGCAGATGCGGGCGATGGGGATGAAACAGCGCGTCTTCGGATCCTATCGCACCCTGGGACCCGATCTGCTGGCCGAGGCAGGGCCGGCGGCGGAGGGATTTGAGGCCGTGTTTCCTTACGACCCCGCGCGCAGGGACCCGCACTGGCTCGATTTCAACCAGCGGTTCGAAGCGCGCTTCCACGAGCCGCCGGAGCAGTTCGCCGCACTGGCCTACGACGCCATGAACATCCTGCTCGACTCCATCTGCAAGGCCGGGCTGAACCGGGTCCGCATTCAGGACGCGCTCGACAACGTGCGGCAGTACGACGGCGTAACCGGGCGCATGGTCTTCGATCCCAACGAAAAAAATGTGGCGCCTATGTACATCGGTAAGGTACACGATGGGACTATCGACTATCAGCTTGCCCCTATGGCACAGGAATCGCCGCAAAAGCAGACCGCCGCTGCGCAGAAACCTTATGCGCGCGTAGGCGAGGACGGCGTGAACTATCCGGGCCCATCGCGCCCCAACCTGCCGCACGGGCCGGTACGCGTGGTGCTGTTCGGGCCGGAGGCTGAGATGATTGCGCGGTCGGACGCGATGAAGGCAGAGCTGGCGCTTGGCGCACGACAGGGGCAGGCATGGATGCTCGTGCCCGTGGATAGCAGCCAGCAGTGGGGCGCCGCCGCTACGCAACTGGTTAATGCGCTGTGGGACGAACACGCGCTGGCCATCATTGCTCTGGACCGCACTGCCGCTCATTTGTCCGAGCAACTCGCGTTGAAGGTCTTCATTCCCGTGGTTGCCTTGAGCAACGACAAGACCCTTACTTCAACGAATGTGCCGTGGATCTTCCGGCTGCCAGTGGGAACCGCGCCAACAGGGGCGCTACGTCTGCTCCAGGATGCCGAGAGGCGCGCCGGCCCGAATCCCGAGCGAGTGAGGGATATACTGGCTTCCGGAACGCCGGTCTCCGGTCTGGCCTTTTTGCCCGGCGGAGAACCGCGGGGACGTTGAATTTGCGCGCCAGCCCCTCTGTCTCTTCCGGGATGCGCCGGCGATTCCGCAGCCTTCACACACGTGCGGCCTCCATCGAAAGGTGGATGCCAGACGTCTCACCTGGCAGCTAGTATTCTTGTGCCGGATCGGAAGCGAGGTCTCCGGTCCGCGCACCCGCACTCATTTGCTTAGGAGTACGAATAGGCGTCGATGAGACGATTCCTGATTGCTATGGCCGTGGGCCTGGCGGGCAGCGCGCTCTATTTGTTCGCGTTTCCGTCGGCCACCATCTTTTACGAGTGTGTCGTACTGCTCCACATCGTGGCGGGCGCGGTCTTCCTTGTCTTCGGTGTGTCGCAGATCGTGCCATGGACCGGGCGCCTGATGCGCGGGCGCAGCCTTGGGGAAAAGCTTGGCTGGGCGGTGCTTCTTCTGGGCGGAGGCTTCGGCGCGGTCGTCATCTTTACCGGCGCTCGCCGCGACATGTGGCCCGTGCTTTACATGCATGAGGCGGTTTCGATCGCCGCCTGCGCGGTGCTCTTGTTTGTCTGGACCGGCCGCATGGGATGGCTCCGCTTCCTGCATGCGGGAGCTTTACGAGAATCGGCGCGTCTGGCCTGTTGCCTGGCCCTCGCCGGTGCAGTGGCGGCCAGCGCATGGTGGGTGCGCACGGTGCCGTGGCAGCGCGCGTACACGATCCAAAACCCCTCCATCGCGCCGGCCTCCATGGATGAGGAAGGCGCGGGACCGAAGAGCGAGTTCTTTCCCAGTTCGGCAGAGACGTCTACCGGTAAGACGGTCCCCGAAGATTACTTCCTTGACTCCGCAGCCTGCGAGAAGTGCCATGCCGACATCTACCGCGAGTGGGAGAGCTCCGCACACCACTTTTCCTCGTTCAATAACCAGTGGTACCGCCAGGCCATTGTCTACATGCAGGACGTGGACGGCGTGCAAGCCTCCAAATGGTGCGCCGGGTGCCACGATCCGGCTCTCTTCTTCCCCGGCAACTTCAACACGCCCATCAGAAATCGCATCTTTGCGCCCGCCGCGCAGGCCGGCATCGGCTGCATGGTCTGCCACTCCATCCGCGCCGTGCGCAGCACCATGGGCAACGGCGGCTACACCATCGAGTACCCTGCGTTGTTCAAGCTGGTGGACACGAAGAATCCCGTGCTGCGCAAGCTCATCGACTTCCTCATCGAGGAAGACCCCGAGCCGCACCGCCGTACCTTCCTCAAGCCATTCATGAAGAACGACCCGGCAGAGTTCTGCTCAGCCTGCCACAAGGTGCACCTCGATGTGCCGGTGAACCACTACCGCTGGGTGCGCGGCTTTGACGATTACGACAACTGGCAGGCCAGCGGCGTCTCGGGATTCGGTGCGCGCTCTTTCTACTACCCGCCGCATCCGGAAAACTGCGTTGACTGCCACATGCCGATGGTTCCCTCGGACGACGCTGGCAACGTACACGGTTTCGTCCATTCGCACCGCTTTATCGCCGCCAACACGGCTCTGCCTTTTGTGAACAAGGACCAGATGCAGCTTGACGACACGGAGCGGTTCCTCCAGGATCACAAGGTCAGCGTAGACATCTTCGCCGTATCGCCGGAGTCCGGCACGAACCGCATCATTCAGGCCTCGGCAGTCTCGCCCATGCAGGCAAATACCACCTTTGCCGTGGGCGAAGAAGCGGAGCGCCAGATCACAGGTATGACCGGCGAGACCAACGTTGCACCCGTCACCGCACCGCTCGATCGCGTGGAAGGGAGCGTTGTTCCCGGCGAAACGGCGCACGTGGATGTGGTTGTGCGCACGCTTGGCGTCGGCCACTTCTTCCCCGGCGGCACGGTGGACGCCTTCGACTGCTGGCTCGAACTCAAGGTAACCGACGACAGCGGGAAGGTGCTGTTCTGGAGCGGCATGGTGGAAGACCACGGCAAAGGCCCCGTCGATCCGGGCGCGGAGTTCTACCGGTCGCTCTCGATCGACGCGCACGCTAACGCGGCCGACAAGCGCAATGCGTGGGCGGATCGCGCGACGGTCTACGTGCACCTGATCCCGCCCGGCGCCGCGGACACGGTTCACTATCGATTGCTGATTCCGAAAGACGCCCGTGGCCACATCCATCTGATGGCGCGACTCAACTACCGCAAGTTTGAGTGGATCAACACACAGTTCGCCTTCGCCGGCGCGTTCCTGAGCACCGGGCCGGACGATGTGGCGCCGGCCTACGACGACCGCCGCATGGTGTTTACGGCGAGCACCAAAGAGGTCTCGGGCAAGATCAAGGCAATCCCGAACCTTCCCATCGTGGTGATGGCGCAATCCAGCGCGGACCTGACGGTGCTTCCGCCCGGTTCGCCGCTGCCCGCTGCCAAGGCCGTCACCGAAAAGGCCGACTGGCACCGCTGGAACGACTACGGCATTGGCCTCTTTCTTCAGGGCGATCTGAGAGCCGCGGAGACCGCCTTCGTCCACGCCACTCAGGCAGACCCCAGCAATCCTGACGGGTGGGTGAACATCGGCCGCGTGCGCCTGCAGGAAGGCAACCTGGCGGGCGCCACGCTGGTGCTCGACAAGGCGATGCAACTTTCGCCGCAACTGGCCCGCGCACACTATTTCTATTCACGTGTGCTGCGCGAAGAAGGCAACTATCCTGCGGCCATCGCCCAGTTGCAACTCGTCGTGGCGCAGTATCCGTACGACCGCGTAGTACGCAACGACCTGGGCCGGGTGCTCTTCCTGGAGCGCCGCTACGGCCCGGCACGCGACGAGTTCCTGAAGGCCATTGGTGTCGATCCGGAAGACCTGGAGGCCAATTACAACCTGATGCTGTGTTACACGGGCCTGGGCAACGACAAGCTGGCCGCGGCCTACGAGGAGAGATACATGCGCTTCAAGGCGGATGAGGCCGCCCAAACGCTGACCGGTCCTTATCGTGCCAAACATCCCTTCGATAATCTGGAGCGGCAGCCGATCCACGAGCACGAATCGGTTCCACTGGCCGAAGCCAATGCCAACAAAGGCGCCGAGGCGAACCTGGTGCCGTTGCCGTTTGATGAGGGGTCCGCAGTGAGCCCGGCTCCACAGCATGTAGCGCGGGTTGGCGGAGGTGCGCGTTGAGGCATTCCTCCGCCGTCCTTTCTCCTGTCGCCATGTTTGCCGCAGCCGGACTCGCTGTGCTGGCGGCTATGGCCGCATCCACGCCGCCGGCCAATCCACCCGAGCACATCCACTTCGCCGACATCACGCGCTCCGCTGGCATCCATTTCGTTCACAACAGCGGCGCCTTCGGCAAGAAGTACTTGCCCGAAACCCTTGGGCCCGGAGTGGCCTTCATCGACTACAACAACGACGGCTGGCAGGACATTTTTATCGTGAACGGCACGCGCTGGCCCGGCCATCCCGGCCGCGTGACTACACCTCACCTCTACCGCAACAACCATGACGGCACCTTTACCGACGTAACCAGACAGGCCGGGCTCGCCATCCCCATGTACGGACTGGGCGTTGCGGTGGGCGACTACAATAACGACGGCTACGACGACCTCTTCGTAACCGCTTATGGGCAAAACCACTTGTTCCGTAACAACGGCAACGGCTCGTTTACCGATGTGACAAAGGAAGCCGGGCTGTTGGGACCGCACGACCTGAGCACCAGTGCCGCGTGGGTCGATACCGATCACGACGCCCGGCTCGACATGCTTGTGGCCAACTACGTCCAGTGGACGCCGCAGACCGACCTGTACTGCACCATGGACGGCGTTCACAAGTCTTTCTGCACGCCGGAGTCGTACCATGGCGCCTCGCTGCGGCTGTGGCACAACAACGGCAACGGCACGTTTACCGATGTGACAAAGAAGGCTGGCCTCTACGACCCGACCTCGAAGAGCCTGGGCATCGCCATTCTCGACGCCAACCAGGACGGCTGGCCCGACATTGCCGTGAGCAACGACACCGAGCCCAACAAGCTCTACATCAACAATCGTAACGGCACCTTTTCCGAAAAAGGCATCCCCGAGGGCATCGCCTACAGCGAAGACGGCGTGGCGCGCGCGGGGATGGGCATCGACGCCGCGGACTACAACCACTCCGGCTATCCCAGCCTGCTGATCACCAACTTCTCGAACCAGATGATCGCGCTCTACCAGAACCAGGAAAACGGCCTCTTCGTGGACGTTGCGCCAACTTCCTCGATCGGCCGCACCAGCCTGCTTACGCTCGGCTTCGGCTGCTTCTTTTTCGACTACAACCTCGATAGCTGGCCTGACATCTACGTTGCCGACGGCCACCTTGACCCCGCGATCGAGGCGATCCAGCACCGCGTCCACTACGCCGAGCGGCCGCACCTCTACCGCAACGTCGACGGCAGAAACTTTGTGGACGAAACTGCCGAGATGGGCGCGGCCTTCGACTCGCCCCGCGTGGCCCGCGGCGCCGCGTATGGCGACATTAACAACGACGGTGCGCCGGACATCGTGATCACTGCCAACAACGGGCCGGCGCAGCTCTTCCTGAACGAAGGAGCAACCAACCACGCGTTGCGCATCAAGTTGGAGGGGACCCGGTCGAATCGCGACGGCATCGGCTCGGTGGTCTGGGTGCAGTCCAATACAACGTCGCAAAAGCAGATGCTGCGCAGCGGATCGAGCTACCTGTCGTCGAGCGAACTGGTGCTGACGTTCGGCCTGGGAACTTCGACGAAGGCGAATGTGATCGAGGTCCACTGGCCGAGCGGCACCGTGACGCGGCTCACCGACGTAAAGGCCGACCAGATCCTGACCATTCGCGAAGGCGCAGGCATCGTCCACGCCGAGCCCTTCCGCATGCGCGCTTGAGCGCCGCCTCTCCTGCAAATCGAATCTGCCAGGGCGTCCCTCAATGCAATCGGGATTCCGGGGTGAGTCGGCGTGGGCCCAAGGTCCATTCCTGTGACGCCGATGAACGGGGTAGTTTCGGGTGGGCGCCGCGGCGCAGGGACCGGCAAACAGTTGGATACGGCGACCGTCAACATCGAGAAAATCGCTTTTCTTCTTGCTTTTTCGACAATTCAGCGGCTAAACTGCTCTGCAGCGCAGCTAGGGGTCGACGGAACGTTTTGGAGCAGAACTCACCTTTGCGATCAGGGACGCTTGCAGGGCGAGCCGCTGCCCAACAGGATTTTCATACTCGCGTAACATCCCTCGAACCTTCCCGTATCCGCGATCGCCACTGCCGAAATCCTCCGGAACAAGACACTCCTAATTTGTTCGCGACCCGGCCGAAAGAGCACGATATTTTTCAGGCGGCTATCGGGCCGCCGCTTTGCAGCTCCAACCGGAATGGAACCTATGAAAAAGCAAATCGCAAAGGCAAGGCAAAAGACTGCGCCCCTGCCCGCTTACAAGAACGCTAGGCTGCGGTCGGCGGCACGGGTTAAAGACTTGCTGTCGCGGATGACGCTCGAAGAGAAGGCCGCGCAGATGATGTGCGTCTGGCAAAAGAAGCCGGAGATGCTGGTGGACGCGGAGGGAAACTTCGACGAGGCGAAGGCCAGGGCGGCGTTTAAGGATCGGCGTGGGCTGGGCCAGGTAGGCCGGCCGAGCGACGCCGGCAAGGGCAAGAACGCAAAAGAGATGGCGGTGCTGACCAATGCCATCCAAAAGTTCTTCCTCGAGAATAGCCGGCTGGGCATTCCGGTGATCTTCCACGAAGAGTGCCTGCACGGGCACGCCGCGGTGGACGGAACCAGCTTTCCGCAGCCGATCGCTCTGGGCGCGACATTCAATCCGGAGCTGGTGGAGGCGCTATTTACCACGACGGCGGCCGAGGCACGGCTGCGCGGGACGCATCATGCGTTGACGCCTGTGGTGGACGTGGCGCGCGAGCCGCGCTGGGGGCGCGTAGAAGAAACCTATGGCGAAGATCCGTACCTGGTTTCACGGCTGGCCATTGCGGCGGTACGAGGGTTCCAGGGGGACGCGACATTCCGCGACAAGCGCCGTGTGATTGCGACGCTCAAGCACTTTGCAGGGCATGGCCAACCGGAGTCGGGTATGAACTGCGCGCCGGCGAACGTGTCGCTGCGCGTGCTACGCGAGACCTTTCTCTATCCGTTCAAGGAGGTGCTGCGCGAGGCTGGCGCAATCAGCGTGATGGCCTCCTACAACGAGCTCGACGGCGTGCCCTCACACGCCAACAGGTGGCTGCTGCGCGATGTTCTTCGCAAAGAGATGGGCTTCAAGGGGTTCGTCGTCTCGGATTACTTCGCCATCTGGGAGCTCGGCTACCGGCCGGACACGCATGGGCATTTTGTGGCCAAAGACAGCAAAGAGTCGTGCGCGCTGGCGGTGCGGGCCGGCGTCAACATCGAACTGCCCGATCCGGATTGCTATCTGCACCTGGTGGGGCTGGTACGCAGGGGCGTGTTGAAGGAACGGGAGCTCGATGAGCTGGTGGCGCCCATGCTCTATTGGAAGTTCGAGATGGGATTGTTCGACGACCCTTACGTCGATCCGGAAGAGGCTGAACGTGTTGTTGGCTGCCACGAGCATGGCGAGCTGGCGCTGACGGCGGCCCGCGAGGCGATTACGCTCCTGAAAAACGAAAGTGGCGTGATGCCGCTTGATTTGAACAGGATCAAATCGATCGCGGTCATCGGACCGAATGCGCACCGCAGCCTGCTGGGCGGCTACTCCGGGGCGCCGCGGCACAACGTGACCGTGCTTGACGGGATCAAGGAGAAGGTCGGCGCCAAGGTCAAGATCCTCTACAGCGAGGGTTGCAAGATCACTGTGGGCGGCACCTGGAACCAGGACGAGGTGGTGCCAAGCGATCCCGACGAGGACCGGAGACAGATTGCCGAAGCCGTCAAGGTCGCCCGGAGGGCCGACGTGATTGTGCTCGTGATCGGCGGCAACGAGCAGACCTCGCGCGAGGCGTGGTCGCTGCAGCACATGGGCGACCGCACGAGCCTCGATCTGATCGGCCGGCAAAACGAACTGGTGAAAGCGATGGCCGCGCTCGGCAAGCCGGTGATTGCATTTCTCTTCAACGGGCGGCCGCTCTCCATCAATGTCCTCAACGACAATGTGCCGGCGATCTACGAGTGCTGGTACCTGGGACAGGAGACAGGGCGCGCCGTGGCCGAGGTGCTCTTCGGCGATTACAACCCGGGCGGGAAGCTGCCCATCACGGTGCCGCGCTCGGTGGGACACCTGCCGGCGTTTTACAACTACAAGCCCTCGGCGCGGCGCGGGTATCTCTTCGACGACGTGTCGCCGCTTTATGCCTTTGGCTACGGGCTGAGTTACACGACGTTTTCGATTGCGAACGCGCGGTTGACGAAGAACAGGATCGGACTCAACGGATCGACACGCGTGCTGGTAGATGTAACCAATACGGGACAGCGCGAAGGGAGCGAGGTGGTTCAGCTTTATATCCGCGACGTGGTGAGCTCGGTGACACGGCCCGTGAAAGAGCTAAAGGGCTTCCGCAAGGTGTGGCTCAATCCGGGCGAAAGCACGACGGTGACGTTCGACGTCACGCCGGACCTGCTGGCCTTCTACAACATCGAAATGAAATTCGTAGTTGAGCCCGGGGACTTTGAGCTGATGATTGGCAACTCCTCGCGCGATGCGGACCTGACGAAGCTGACGCTTGAGGTAAGGCGGTAAGCGCGGCCGGGAACGCCGGCGAGAGATGAGACGGCAATGATCGAGAAACTATCCTTCGCGGAGAAATCAGGCTACGCGCTGGGCGATATGGCGGCCAACTTCGTCTTCCAGGCGATGCTGGCGCTGCAACTGGACTTCTATACGCACACCTTCGGATTGTCGGCGGCGCAGGCGGGAACGCTCTTCCTTGTCGTGGGCCTCGGCGTAGCCTGCCTCAATCCCGTGATGGGTATGATCGCCGACCGGACCAGCTCGCGGTGGGGAAAGTTTCGTCCCTGGCTTTTGTGGACAGCGGTGCCCTTCGGCATCGTCGGCGTACTTACTTTCACGACACCGGACTTCAATCCGGTCGGCAAGATTATTTACGCCTGGGCCACTTACCTCCTGCTCAGGGTGGTCTACACCATCAACAACGTGCCCTATGCCTCGCTGACCGCGGTGATGACGCTGGATCCCGACGAACGGACCAGCATCGCGTCTTATCGTCAGATCGCGGCCAACACCGCCGGTTTTGTCGTCGCCAGCCTCGCCATCCCGATGGTCCGGTACTTCGGACGCGGAAACGACGCGCGCGGCTATCAGCTCACCATGGGACTCCTGTCCATCCTCAGCGTGGTCTTCTTCATCGTTGCATTCCTGTGCACAAAGGAGCGCGTCCAGCCCGACCCGTCGCAGAAGACTTCACTCCGCCAGGATCTTGCCGACCTGTTCAGCAACCGACCGTGGATCGTGCTTTTCCTGGCTACGTTGTTTTATTTCATCGCCATCCTGGTGCGCGGCAATGTGATGCTCCCCTATTTCCGATACGTCGCGCGCAACGTGAATCTGTTTGCATGGTTCAACGGATTCGGCCTGGCCGCGCTGCTTGCCGGAGTCGCCTTCTCCACGGCGGTCTCAGTCCGCATTGGCAAGCGCCCGCTATTTATCACGAGCATGGTTCTGGTAGGCATCTTCAACATGGCCCTGCTGTTGATTCCGCCGGGCGCTATCACCGCGATCATCGGAACCGAAGTGCTTCGGCAGTTCGCCTTCGGGTTGTCGGGCCCGCTCCTGTGGGCGATGATGGGCGATGTAGCCGACTACGGTGAATGGAAGACAGGGCGCCGCGCGAGCGGCACCGTTACAGCCGCCGTCGTGTTTGCGCTGTGGGCGGGGCTCGCGCTCGGCGGCGCCATCGCGGGCTGGCTGTTTTCGCTTTATGGATTTGTCTCTGGGGCTCCCGTGCAAACCGCGCACGCGCAAGCCGGCATTCTGCTAACCGCGAGCGTTTACGCGGGCCTGGCATACTTCGCGACGGCCGCGTTTCTCTTTTTCTATCCGATCACGCGCGAATTGAACCAGAAGATCGCGGACGAACTGGTCGAACGGCGCAAGACCTTTGCTCCGCAGAAAGTCTAGTGAGTTGGGCGCGGTCCGGCGCAACGGGGTCTTGCGTGATGAGGTCGGGCACAGCGAATTTAAGGAGGATTCAATGTCGGGGAATGGGGAGATGGCCGGGCGAATGGCAATATTGGCGGCGCTCTTCGCCGCATCCGCAGCGGCGAGCCACGCACCCACTTCACTCAAAGAAGCCTTCAAGGGAGACTTCTATGTGGGAGCGGCCATCGATGCGGCGCAGATCACGGGCCAGGATAAGCGCGGCGACGCCATCGTCGAGGCGCAGTTCGACTCCATTTCGCCGGAGAACGCTCTAAAGTGGGAGAATATCCATCCCCTGCCGGACAAGTATGACTTCACACTCGCGGACAAATATGTAGCCTTCGGTGAAGAGCACCACATGTTCATCGTGGGACACAACCTGGTGTGGCACAACCAGGTTCCGGCGTGGGTTTTTCGCGACAACAAAGGGGATCTGCTGACCCGCGACGCCCTGCTTGCGCGGCTGCGCGACCACATCTTCACGGTTGTCGGTCGGTACAAGGGGAAGATCCAGAGTTGGGACGTGGTGAACGAAGCGCTCAACGAAGACGGCACGCTGCGGGAGTCGCTGTGGTACAAAATCATCGGTCCCGACTATATTGCCAAGGCCTTCGAGTACGCGCACGAGGCCGATCCGCAGGCACAGCTCACCTACAACGACTACAACCTGGAGAATGAGGCCAAGCGCAAGGGAGCGATTGCGCTGATCAAGAAGCTGCAGGCGGAGGGAGTTCCCATCGACTGCGTGGGCCTGCAGAATCACGACAACCTGACGTGGCCCACACCGGAGCAGGAGGACGCCACCATCTCGGCGTTTGCGGCGCTGGGGCTGAAGGTTGCGATCTCCGAGCTCGATATCAACCTTCTGCCTTCGGCCGGACAGCGTCCTACGGCCGACGTGAATCTCCACATCGAGCAAAATCCGAATCTCGATCCGTATGTTAACGGGTTGCCAGAGGCAGTACAACAGGAGTTGGCAGCGCGCTATGCAGAGCTTTTCCGCGTCTATCTCAAGCATCATGGCGAGATCACACGGGTCACCTTCTGGGGCGTGATGGACGGGGATTCGTGGCTCAATAACTGGCCTGTGCCGAGGCGAACGAATTACCCTCTGATCTTTGGCCGCGACGGCAAACCGAAGCCTGCATTTGAAGCCGTTCTGCACGTGGCGCTGTCAGATAGGGGTAGCGCCTCCCGCTGAAGCGCGGTGCGCGGCCACAATTCCGGTCTTGGCGCGGCCTGAGATGCGCTGCTGTGCAAGGCGGCGGACGGTGCGCCCCTCCCGACTCGAAAACCGGATCGAACCGGCTTGGGGGCACGATTGGATGGGAACCTTCCAGTGAGGTCTATGTGAGAATCCAGGATGTTGTTCTGTTTTTGTCGGTTGCTCTTACCGGCGCCCAGGCTTTCTATGGCCAGAACTCCAACGGCACTTCGCTGCCCCCGCCCGTGAACTTCACGACGGAGCAGGATCACCAGAACATGATGGAGCAGCTCGGCATCGAGGCGCTGCGCCCCGGGCCGAACGGCGACGAGAGTGCACCGAACCACGCCAACTACGACGAGTCGAAGGCCAATCCTTATCCGAATATTCCCGATCCGCTGACCATGACCAACGGTGATAAAGTTACAACCGCCAGCATGTGGTGGGACAAGCGCCGTCCCCAGCTTGTGGAGATGTTCTCAAAATATGTCTATGGGCTCGTTTCGAGGGACCTACCGAAAGTGAACTGGAGGGTACGCACTGTGGACCACGAGATGATCGGCTTCAATCCGGTCATCGCGAAGGACCTGATCGGCGAGGTGGACAACTCATCGTACCCCCTGATCAGCGTGAAGATTCACATGATGCTGGTGACGCCGGCCCGCGCGAGGGGCAAAGTGCCGGTCCTGATCATGTTCGGCCCTGCGGGGTTTCCGGCGCCGAACGAGCCCAACGAAGAGGAAATGGACCGCATCAATGCTGCGCTGAAGGCGCTGCTTGAGCAAGAGGACCCGTCGCTCAAGGAAGTGTTTGCGCAGCATCCGGCGTGGGAGATCGTGAAACGCACGCCGTTTCAGTTTCCGCAGTTGAATGCGGATGGAGGACTGCCGAACACATGGCAGTTGATTGCCGACGGATGGGGTTTTGCGCTGCTTGATCCGACGACCGTGCAGGTCGATAACGGAGCGGGGCTGACGCGCGGCATCATCGGCCTGGCAAACAAGGGCCAGCCGCGCAAATCGGACCAATGGGGCGCATTGCGCGCCTGGGCTTGGGGCGCAAGCCGCGCGCTGGATTACCTTGAGACGGATCCGGCGGTGGACTGCAGGCACGTGGGCATCGAAGGAGTCTCGCGCTACGGCAAAGCGGCACTGGTGACCATGGCCTTCGATCAGCGCTTTGCGATGGCGCTGATCGGCTCCTCTGGAAAGGGAGGCGCCACGCTGCTGCGCCGCAACTTTGGCGAGGCCGTAGAGAATCTGACGGGGACGGGCGAATATCACTGGATGGCCGGAAACTTTTTGAAGTACGGGGCGTCGAAGGCGACTTTCGGGAGCATGAACCCGGGGGACATTCCCGTGGATTCGAATGAGCTGATTGCGCTGTGCGCGCCGCGGCTGACGTTTATCAGTTACGGAATTCCGGAGAAGGGAGATGCGAAGTGGCTCGATCAGAGAGGCAGCTTTATGGCGACCGTGGATGCAAGCCGCGTGTACAGGCTGCTGGGAGCGAAAGGCATCGGCATCGAGGGAGATTACCGCACGGCGAAGATGCCGCCAGTGAACGATGGACTGCTGGATGGGCAACTCTCGTGGCGGCAGGACGACGGAGGCCATACCGACGCGCCGAATATGAAGTACTTCATCGCGTGGGTGGATAAGTTCATCGAGCACGGGCCGCCTGAATAAGGTAAGAACAAGTGCAGGAGCCGCGCAAGTTTGGCGGTGCGCCGGCCGCGGTTCTTGCTCCGAATTGTGGCTCCGCCGTCATTCCGCACGGTTGTGCGCGTGCGTGAAGAGCGAGAGAGGAATTACGTTTGCCATGGCTCGATGGCCAGCGGGTGAGGGGTGCAGGTAATCGCCTGAATCGTAGGCTGGCAGCATCTGGTCCGGATGCTCGGGATCGCGTACGGCTTTATCGAAGTCGACGACCGCATCAAAATGCCCCGGCGTGCGGACCCAGCGGTTGATCTCTTCGCGATCCGCTTCGCTCGCTGCGGGGGGATGGTAATAGTCCGACCCAACGAAGGGCGTGAGCGTTCCGCCGATGACGGAGAGCCCATCCGCACGGGCGCGGGCTACGATCTGTTCGTAGGCCGCGATGATGCGACGCACCACCTGGTGGTGGTCTTCCTCCGGCACGTCGTCATTCAGAGTCAATCCACCCAGATCGTTAATGCCTTCGAGCACGATTACCCAGCGCACGCCCGCCTGAGCGAGCACATCGCGGTCAAAGCGGGCAAGCGCGTTGGGGCCCAGGCCGTCGATGAGCAGATGGTTTCCTCCGATGCCCTCGTTGAGGACGCCGATCTCCTTCGTCGCCGCGGACCGCTGCAGCCGTTCCGCAAGATCGTCAGTCCAGCGGTCGTTGCCGCTGGTCGTCGAGGCGTGGCCGTCGGTGATGGAATCGCCGAATGCGATAATCGCAGCCGCGCCACGCGGTGCGAGCACATCGATACCCGAAATCTGGTACCAGTGATCCATATGCCCGGCTTCGGGCAAGTCGGTTTTGGAGACGTTGTCCCCATGCGTTTAGTATGTGGTTTCGCGCGAACCCGGATGGCCGGTTTCACGGGCGGGCGCGATCTCGATATAAAAACTCACGGCAAGGTTTGAGCGGGCAGCTACTGGATAATCGATCGAATCAGAGAGATACTCGGCGCCAGCGGGAACGGTCACGTCCGGCGCGCCCGAGAACGTGAGCGCAGCATCCGAACCGGGCACAATCGCAGCCGAGGCTGGCGAGATGGCTCGGGCGATGTGCACCGACGCGAAGAGCGGCGGTTCGGTGCCGAAGGCGTTCGACAGGCGCACACGCAGCGTTTTTCCAGCAATAGAGAGGTGAAAGATCTCGCGCACGGTGGCGTCCCGCAATGCTTCAGCCGGAAGAGCATTCTGCGGCTCGGGAATCTGCTGCGACGCAGCCCAGGTTCCAATCCAAACCTGCGATGAGAGGGTCTTTTGCGCATTCCCCGGATGACAGACGAAAAGAACGGCGGCTGCGAGAGATGCGGCGCGCAGCGCGGCGATCCCATTCAGCGTTTTCCGTTCATCCATGCTGGATTCCCTTTACCGCGGCTCTTACCGCGATTGATTCAGCGAGTGCAAGGCAGCGCTCGCTGGGCTTGGTGTGATCTGGATGTAATCGACCGGAGCTGGCTCCCGTCCGTCTGGCCTGCCGAGGAGCAGTAACTCATCTCCGCGATGCAATGCGACGTTGTGGACCGTTTGTCGCGTAGACGTATTTCCGTTCATACGGTAGTCAGGAAGGTTCATGTCCGCGTCCCACGCATCGATAGCGTGCCCATCGACCTCGAGAGTGTAATGCGAGGCACCATTGTTGAGGTCGAAGTACTGGACGGCAATGTCGTACCAGCCATCGGGCTTGTCCCACCTGAGCGAGACCGAGCATTGCGCGCGGCCGACGCACTCAACGGCCTTGCGACCGGAAGCCGTCTCCCATGGCGTCACATCGACAGGCGAGTAGCCGTCGAGCGTCATATCTTCAGCCTCGATGCGGCCGGGGTAATGACCAACGCGATGGAGGTTGTCGACGATGCCCGACTTGCGCGCGAACCATTTTGTGATGGCATCACGCCAGACGATGGCGTGACCGGCCTGAAACTCAAAACGCTTCAGGACCTCGGCGTAAGTGGCATCCGGCACCTTGCCGTGCAGCGACTCCCAGGCCGGAATCTGCACGGCCGCGGCCTGCGCGCCCCAGTAATGCGAGTTGTAAATGTACTGGATTACGGTTTCGCCGTTGTGCAGGTGGTAATTGTACGGCACATGATGCATGAAAAGCAGCAGATCGTCCGGACAGGTCTTCAGGGACTCATATTCGGCGGCCAGCGGCGCGGGATACTGGCCGATGTATCCCGTGCCCGTCGCGACCGTCCTGTCCATACCAACGCCTTCGTGGTCGGCACGAATCCACTGGCCCCACCCATTGCGCTCCGCTGACTGAGGATTCGGACCGAAATGGGGACCGAGAATGTCAGTGAGCGTACCCAGGCCGAGCGGACCGGTGTAGCTCTCGTAGATGCGCCATGAGTCCATTTGCAGCTTGTCGACCACTGCGTGCACTTGTACGTTGTTGCCGAAGGTGAGGCGCGTCCACTCATCGGAGATCGCCGCGGCGCTCAGGGCGGGATTCCATGCGAGCCGGCCGAATGCGTAAAGATTGGCCAGCGCCAGCGGATTGCCGAGCCAGCGACCCGTGCCCACATTGGCGACGCCTACAAATCCGCCCAGGGTGTGATGCTGAGGGCCAATCGTGTGGCCGCGAATCAGGTCGCGCACCAGCAGCGGCGCCCCGTGGACGGAAGCGCGCATGTCGGTATCGAGCGACAGCTTCCACATGGGCGCGAGGTAGACAAGATGCAATTGCTGGCCCGTGTACTCCTGCGTGATCTCGAGCTCGATGGCCTCGTTGGTGTGTGGCAAACCCGCGAAGAGCGGCGAGACCGGTTCGCGCACCTGAAAGTCGATGGGACCATATTTGATCTGAACGATGACATTCGGGTCGAACTTGCCGTCGAGTGAATGAAACACGTCGTATGCCGCTTTGGCGCGGTCGGCCTTGGGGTTGCGCCAGTCGAGATGGTGGTTGTAGACGAAGGCGCGATAAAGCACCACTCCGCCGTGCGGCGCGAGCGCGCGCGCGATCAGATTGGCCGCATCGGCCTGGCTGCGCCCGTATTGGGACGGGCCGGGCTGCCCCTCGGAGTCGGCCTTGACGACCACACCGCCAAAGTCGGGAATGAGGCGGTAGATTTCGTCCATCTTGTCGCGCCACCATGCGGCGACGCCCGGATCGAGCGGGTCGAATGTGGATAATCCGCCGACACTCTGGGGACTGTTCATGTCAATCGCCAGTCCCAGCCGAACCCCGTAGGGGCGAAACACACCGGCGATGCGCGCGATCTGTGCGAGGTTCTCGGGCAGCAAAAGACGCGGATCGGCATTGACGTTGTTGATGACGCAACCGTCGATGCCCACGGACGCAAGCAGACGGGCATAGGCGGCGGCGCGCGAAAGATCGGAGCGGACGTGGCCGCCTTCAAAGAAGATCGAAGAGCCCGCATAGCCGCGCTCGATGGTTCCGTTGGGATTGTCCCACTCGTTGGTCCAGCGCACGACGGTCCAGGGCTGCGAGGTCTCGTCGAGGGCGCGCAGCGAGTGCCCTTCGGCGACACCGCGCAGCAGGGCAAAAGCGCCGTAAAGCGCGCCTCGAGTATCGCCGCCTTCGATAAGAAGAAGGCTTCCGGCGCGATGCAATCTGTACGCATCGGGTCCGAGCGACGGACCGGCAGCCAGTTCTGGTCGCCACGCGCGGAGTTCAGTCTGCGTGGCGACGACCAGGGTGCCCCGAACCAATTCCGCTGCGCCTGGGCTGGGGCTTTCAACGACGCGGAGCACGCGATTGAGCATGCCCTGCCAGCCCAGCGCCAACTCTCGCGCAGCGGATTGCTCAAGGTGGCCGCGGCCGAGTACCACGATCGTGTCCGGGATGTCGCCGTTGGCACCGAAGACAAGAGCCGGATTCACCGGGCGATAGGCGAGCCATGCGGGATAGCCAAGTCCCAAAGGGGCCTGAAGGCGACTTTCTGCCGGTGGCCTTCCGCCGGCCAGCGCGACGCCGATCCCAAGCGCGGCGAACGGCAGGCTGGCTAGGAATCGACGAAGTGGCGCAGAGAGGGAAGACACTGTTTTATTCATGAGCCGATTTCCGCCGCCGGTCGCGGCCGATACGAACGTCAGGTCTTTCTTTCGCCGACTATCAAACAAAATTCAGCTCACAACGGGCAAGTCCCGGGGCCTTTCACACGCGAGGCTTGGGTTTCTTGGGGTGGAGCATGCCGGTGTGGCGCTGCAGGACCAGAGCGGCGGCTCCGCGCAGGCGCGCCACTTCACTTTCTTCTACAGGGACAAGGCGGGGCACAGGGCCGGCCAGCACTTGACCCGCGAGCTCGTCCTCGACGACCGGCGCGACACGCGGCCACGCGGAGATGATGTCGCCGGTTACCAGGATGATCTCCGGAGAGATTGCCGCGAGAATCGCGCGCATGCCGCGGCCTATCATGCGCGCCTGCCGCTCGATCGCTTCGACGGCGTGGGGATCGCCTTCCTCGGAGAGTTTGATCAGTTCGTGCATGACGAGACGGTGGCCATTGTGGCCCAACTGCGCGTAGTAGCGTAGCGCGGCCGATGAAGACGCAAAGGTTTCCCAGCATCCCGCTGCTCCGCAGGCGCACTTTGGCCCATTCGGATCGAGTGGAATATGGCCGAACTCGCCGGCCATACCGCTCTTACCCGAAACGAGCTGTCCGTTGGCAAGTACGCCGGTCCCGACGCCCTCCGAGACCGTAACGAGCACTGCATTGCGCACGCCGTTCATGCGGCCAAACCAGAGTTCCGAGAGCATGCATGCGTTGGCCGCATTATCCAATTCCACCTTCATCCCCGTGCCGCGCTCGAGCGCCTTCTTGATGTCGTATGGCGGCCACTTGAGGTTGGGGGCGAAGATGAGCCGCTGCGAATCGGGGTCGAATCGGCCCGGCAGGCTCACGCCCACGCCCTCGAAAGACTTCTGCCCATGCCGTTCCTGGAGCCGCTTCATGCGCTCAACAATCTGCGCGACGGCTTTGGCCGGATCGGAGAGAACTGGAAGCGACTCGCGGGCGAGAAAGCGCCCGTTGAGATCGACGACGGCAACAACCGCCTGCGCGGGCCGGATATCGCAGACGATGATAGCGAGATCGTCGTTAAGGTTGAGGAGGGTGGGCCTGCGCCCGCGCGGCCGCCTCGCCACAGCGCCCTCTCGAATCCAACCCTCTCCGAGCAGATCTTCGACTATCAGCGACACCGTGCTCCGCTGTAACCCCGAGAGCCGCGCCAAGTCAGCGCGCGAAATAGGCTGGCGGGCGCGAATGAGCTCCAGGACCACGTCACGATTGATATCGCGGGCAATCTCGCTCGACGCCAACTGAGCGTAGGCCAGATCGACTCGCCGAATTCCGCGTTCCACGCGCTTGCTGCGTGCCAATGCGAACCTCTTGCATACCCGGCGGCGCGGCGATCGCGCTTCCGGAATTTATGATTTGCAAACGGACCGCAAACCAGTCAACAGTTTACCCCCGAAGCCAGGTAACCTCCGTCTACAGCGACAATCTGGCCGGTGACGAAACAGGCCGCATCGGAGGCGAGAAAGACGGCGGCCCCGGCCACTTCGTTCGCCTCACCGTAGCGGGCCATAGGCGTGCGCAAGAGCAGTTCCCTGCCCCGTTCCGTACCCTTTACCAAACTGCCATTCAGATCGGTGGGAAAGATGCCAGGCGCGATGGCGTTGACGCGAACCCCGGATTGCGCCCACTCGACGGCCAACGATTTCGTGAGCGCGCCCACCGCTGCTTTACTGGCGCCATAGGCGGCCACATCGCGAAAAGCAACAAATGTAGCCAGCGAGGCAACATTGATGACTGCGCCGCTCTTGCGTGCGAGCATGTCTCCGCCGAAGATCTGGCAGGCCCGCAACGTGCCGAGAAGGTTGACGTCGAGGATCTTTGTCCAGGTCTCTTCTGGACAGTCAATGGTGGGACGGCGCTCCGTTATGCCCGCGGAGTTGACGAGAATTTCGACTCGACCGAAGTGAGTGACGACTGCTGCGTGAAGTTTCTCGATGGACGCACGGCTGCGCACATCCACCTGGAGGCAGAGCGTCCTTCTTCCCAGCGCTTCAATCGCAGACGCGGTCTGTTCGACCTCCAGTTTGCGGCGCGAGGCGGCTACGACGTCTGCACCGGCAGAAGCGAGCCCCATCGCCATAGCTTTGCCTAGGCCCGAGGTGCCGCCGACGACCACGGCACATCTTCCAGAAAGATCGAAGCGCTGCACGCAGCATAGAATACTCCACTAATCGAACAAAATAAATAGGAAAAACATGATCCCTTTCCGGCAGCCGTCCGGATTGTGTGGCCCCGATCGGAGGCCGCATGAATACTCAGCAGAATTATGCATTGCACAGCACTGACCATCTGATAGAATTCGGTCATGCTGGCGGCATCATCGCGGAAAGTTATTCTTTTGTTTGTCGCGATAACATATTCATCCATGCAACTGGGCGGGCAACAAGGAATGGGCCACCCGACGCCTCCGCCTCCGCCTCCGGGAGCCAGTTCTCCGCGATGTGTGAATCGCCGGATTCCGCAACTCGTGGATGTCACGGCAAGGGCCGGCATTACCTTCACTCATGCTTCGTCGCCCGATAAGCGGTACATTGTCGAGTCGATGAGCGGCGGCGTGATCATCTTCGACTACGACCGAGATGGCTGGCCCGACATCTACTTTACGAATGCGCCAACGGTAGACATGGCCCTGCACGGAAAGGCCGCCCTGGGAGCTCTATATCGCAACAATCACGACGGTACGTTTACCGATGTGACCGAGAAGGCGGGCCTCACCAGGCCCTGTATGGCAATGGGCGGGGCCGTGGGCGATTACAACAACGACGGCTGGCCTGATCTGTACATCACGTGCCTCGGCGGAAACATTCTCTATCGCAACAATGGTGACGGCACCTTTACCGATGTCACGACCAAGGCGGGCGTGGCAGATGGCCGGTGGTCCACCGGAGCGTCGTTCGGCGACTACGATGACGATGGATATGTCGACCTCATGGTCGCCAACTACGTCGACTTCAATCTGAACGACCTACCGAAGTTCGGCAGCACCCCGTATTGCAAATACCGCGGCGTGGACGTACAGTGCGGGCCAAGGGGACTGAAAGGCGCGGGCGATGCACTCTTCCATAACAACGGCGACGGCACCTTCACCGACGTCTCGAAACAGGCGGGCGTGAGCGATCCGAACGGCTATTACGGGCTCGGCACCATCTTCGCTGACCTGAATAACACCGGGCGGCCCGACATCTTCGTCGCTAACGATTCGACGCCGAACTTTCTTTATCAGAATATGGGGCATGGAAAGTTCCAGGAGATCGGATACGAATCGGGAACCGCCTTCGACAAAGACGGCGCCGAGCAGGCATCAATGGGCGTTGCGCTGGGAGATTACAACCACACGGGAAGACCCTCCGTTTACGTCACCGACTTCGAAGATGAGAACGATGACCTTTACCGCAACGACGGCGATTGGAACTTTACCGAGGAATCATATCCGGCGGGGCTTGCGTTTGCATCGCTGCCGTGGGTGAAATGGGGAACGGCGTTTGTGGACCTGGACAACGATGGATGGCTGGACCTGATCACGGTGGACGGGCACGTTTATCCGCAGATGGACAAGATGGCCTCGGATTCCGGCTATCGCCAGCCCAAGCTCCTGAGCATGAACAATGGAGATGGGACGTTCTGCGATGCCAGCACCGAGGCCGGTCCCGCATTGATGGAAAAGCGCGTCTCCCGCGGCTTGGCTGTCGCGGACCTATTTAACGACGGGAATATGGATGTCGTGGTGGAGGATCTGGACGGCCGCCCCATGGTCCTGAAGAACCTTGGCATTCCCGGCCGGCATTGGGTGAATTTCGAGCTCGCGGGGACCAGGAGCAACCGGCTTGCGATCAATGCTCGGGTAAAAATCACCGCGGGAGACATGACGCAGACGGGCCAGGTTTTTAGCGGCGGAAGTTATCTCTCGCAAAATGATCTGCGACTCCACTTCGGTCTCGGGAAGGCGATGAAGGTCGACAGCGTGGTGGTCTACTGGCCGTCAGGGACGGTGGATCATATCGGCAGCCTTCCGGCGGACCATTTCTATTCGATACTCGAGGGCAAGGGCATTGTTCCGGCGGAACTCATACGCCCCAGGATTCAGTCTCACGCGGATGAGCCGCGCCGCTGATAGCGGCGGCTCGGATTATCGGCTCGTGTCGGCGCCTCGTGAGGGTGCCGCGGACTTTTCCGGCGGCGCTGCCTGGCGCTCGAGCTTTTGGTAGATCGCAAGCTCCCTCTTTGCATCGTCCTTCCGCGAAGCCAGGGTATACGCGGCGGCGAGCTCTCTGTGAAATGCTGGATCTCCCGGCGATAGCTCGATTGCGGTTTCAAGCTCAGTGATGGCGGCCGCGGATTCGCCATCTTCCACGTCGACTTTGCCGAGGTCGTAGTGCGCCTGCGAATCGCCGACATTGAGCAGGATTGCTCTCTGCAACTCCTTCTCGGATCCTTGCCGGTCGCCCTGCGCATCAAGCACTTCGCCGAGAGCGCGATGGACGTCGTCAATCTCGGGATGCGCCGTCTCCAGCACTTCAAGTCGTGTTTTGCCAGCGGAAACCTGGCCGGTCTTCACCAGGCACTCCGCATAGACAAACTCCATTTGCGGAATCGACGACAGCTTGTCTTCCACGCCTTTGAATGTGTCGACGCAATCGCGATAGTCGCCGGTCATATATTGGCTCATCCCCAGCGCGCCGCGGATACCCGCATCGCCGGGATGCGATTTTAGGTAGCGCGAGAGGGGCGGGATGGCCTCAGAGAACCGGGACGCCATGAACGCGGCGCGGCCCCAGTTGAGATCGAGGCCATCCAGCGCCGGGTTCCAGGCCGCTGCGTGCTCGAAGTATCCCAGCGCCTCTGAGTAACTTCTTCCGGTAGCCGCAATCGCCCCCAGGTTGTTATAGCTATCGGTGACGGCGGGAGCGAGTCGCTTTTCAAATGCATCTATGCCTTTGATCGCGGACCGGTCAACCATTTGATAACCCGAAGACGTGGTAGATGCGGAGTTGTCCGAAGGGTCGTCGATCCCTGTGGCTGCCGGGTTATTCAAGAGCCCTGCCAGCTCACCCTTATCGTAGGACAACGCCTTATTCGCGTACTTCTGCGCCAGCTCCATCTGGGCGTGCGCCTCCTCGGGCTTGTGTTGCTGCATAAGAATCCTGCCCATGAGGAAATAGGCCTTTTGAATCTGGTAGCGGTTGCGCGAGGGGTCCTTGGTCAACTCAATCGCCTTGCGGAGCGCAACGCCGGCTTCGGCTGTCTGGTTCTCGTCAAAGTAAATCTGCCCGAGATACAGAAACGCATCGGGGTTATCGGGATTGAGAGACGTAGCTTTCTTCAGATAGGTGAGCGCTTCCGGATATCTGTGGTAGGCCGCGGCCAGCTTTCCCAGCGCGGCGTAGGTAAGAAAGTCGTTGGGAGATATGGTCAGCTCCGCTTTCAGATTCTTTTCCGCCTCCGGCACGTTCTTCGCATCATTGCCGGCCGAGAGCAGCGCCGCGGCCAGCGAGTAGTGCGCACCGGGATAACGAGGGTCCTCCGCAATGACCTTTCGGAACTCGGCAATGGCATCCGGCACAAAATCGGAGTCTCCGTATGCCAAGCCGATGCGCATATGAACCGCAGGCGCATTGCCGAAGGACTGCACGATGGCTTGAAAGGTGCTGCTCGCGCACCTTTCGTCGTCGAGATCGAGACAGACAACGCCCAGATCGTAGCGGTTGGCAAAGCTCGGTTCGAGATCGACCGCTATTTGCAGTTCCTCCCTGGCTTCCCGGTCGCGGTTCATCTTGTGCAACGTTCGGCCCAGGATCTGATGAGCCTGCGCAAGCTCCCGAGAACCGCCCGGGGAATCGTGCAAAAATGCCCGGGTCAGGGTTTCCGCGCGGCCGAGGTCGCCCATCAGCAACGCGGTCTTTGCGTAGCCGAGGCGAAGCTCCGGCGAATCCGGTGCGAGGGCAAGCGCGTCGCCGAAGAGCGACACGGCTCGTATGTAATCGCCCGCGGCGGCGTATTCGGCAGCAAGCTCACCCTGCACGTCGGCGAGGAATGCGCGATAGCTGCCTGCGGCTTGGTCGAGATCACCCGCTGCCTGGAAGCGCACGGCGGCGGCGTACTGCGCCTGCAGGCTGGAACCCTTGCCAGCCGACGACCTAGTCTGCGCCGGCAAGGCGATGAACGCACAGGAAGCCACGATGGTGATCCTGATAATTCGTATGCCTGCAGTGCGCATCGTAGACACAACGCTGGAAGCCACGCGGTTTAACCCCGACTACAGCCTCTCATTTTGACATAGCATGCGTACGCTCGCCAGGGCTTAACTTGCGGCGCGCGAGTCTGCGCCGGAGGATAGTACGACGGAGATAGGTTGCTTCACAGGCGAAGCTCAAGTACAAGGACACGGAAGGCAGGACCTTGGTCCCGCCTTCCGCTGTCTTCCGATGGGGTCAAAAGGAGTACTTCACGTCCAGCTCGATGATGCGCTGGTAAGGCGCTTGCGACTTGGTGTCCATCACACCAAATGCGTTAGCGCCGGTGGACCCCTGGTTGAAGTTCGGCGTGATGGTCTTGCTGTTGTAGTCCACGTTGTAGGCGATCGATATCGGCGTCAGGCTGCTGAATTCCGGCAACGCGTGGTTCAGCCAATCGAAGGCGCTGGCCCGTATCTGGACGTTCTGGCTTTCGTGGATATGGAATGTCCTATAGATCGCCAGGTCGTTGTCGAAATAGGACATGGCTCTCATGTACGGATACTTCTGGCCGCCCTGCGTTCCCACCGCCGGAGCTGCGAAGCACTTTCCGTTCAAAAGCTGGTAATGCGCAAGTCCGCTCGTCGGATTGCAGGTCAGCACCGGCATAATCGGGATGCTCTCGTCCGTGCCGAAGTAGGTGGGATCTCCAATGCCGTTGGTGATCCCCGTGTCCTTCGCCAGACCGTTAGTGCTGTTATCCGCCGGTAGGCCCGTGTAAGTCAGCCCCAAGCCGAAGTTCGGGACGCCGTTGCCCAGCTCAGCGGGAATGTAGCCTCCCGCCTGCCAGGTGGAGATGCCGGAAATCGTCCAGCCGCCGCCCAACTCATTCAGCACCGAGTTCCCGGTATGAAGGGCGCCGCTGTTGTAGGTGTAGGACGAGTTGAAGACGAATGGCCGGTCGGCTGCCGTCGGGGCATAGTTCCCTCCGACGCTGTATGGATTCTCCTGCAGAGAGGTGGCCAGAGCCTTCGACCAGGTTCCATTGAAGTTGAAGGTTAGCTTTCCCGCAGTCTTGATCCACGATGCTTGCAGGCCGTTGTAGTTGCCGTAACCAATGTTTTGAATCATGTAGGCTTGCGCGGTTCCGTACGCGTAACCGTACGGGTGGTAATCCGACAGCTTGTTCCCCGTCGGAGTATAAGTAAGAGTCGCGATGTTTGGGTTCTCTGCAACGTTCTCAGGGTTCGCAGATGTGACCCCGGTTACCGGATCGGGCGCAAAGAGGGCGCCGACCGGCATCTTGTTCTGGTTGGCCAACTCATTGAAGGTGCTGCCCTCGTAGTCTTCGGCGGCATCGGGAAGCTGGCTGGTCGAGCTTCCCACGTAGGCAACTTCGAGCTGCGAATTCCAGGGCAGCCTCTGGTCGACGGTCAGGTTGTAATCAAAAGTCAGGGGCTGGCCGTAATCGGTCGGATCGAGACCCCACTGCGCTCCACTCCCGCACTGGCTCGTGCAACCTTTATATGCAAGGTTGTGAATATTCTGGAGCTGGAGTTTAGATTGGCCGGGCAGGTTGTAGCCCTGAACATCCTGCGCGGTGAAAAGCGGTGAGTCGACCGTGTTCACCTGGGTAACGAAGCGGTATACGCCCCATCCCCCGCGAACCACGGTACTGCCCCTGCCGGATACGTCGTAGGAAAGCCCAAACCTGGCATCGGGATAGGCGAAGCGATTGGGTTGGCCACTGAGCGGAACGCCGGCGTCGATGGCATGCCAGTAGTACCCAGGAGCATACTTCCCGTCGTTGTAGTCGGCCTGAACGCGCAACGGATAGAATACTGCTACTCCAACATGATCGCGATCGTACCAGTGGCCCACGTGTTCGAAGCGCATGCCCAGCTCAAGGGTTAGGCGACTGGTTGTCTTCCAGGTGTCATCTACAAAAGCTGCCGTCGTCATGTAGGCAAAATCCTGGATGGGCGCCGAGTTGTTCTCAGAGTAAGACGACGCAATGCCCGCCACGAAGTTAGCCGTCGCGTTGTTCGGTGCGCCGATAACACCGTTGTTCGGAACAGTGGCATTATTGTAGACATTTTTACCATTATTCCAGAAGTCTTGGTTTTGGCCGGCCGCAAATTGCAGATCGCCATCCAGATAACTGCTGAACGTGCTCTGGTAGTTATCCGTTGTCTGTGTGAATCCGCCGAACTTGATGGTGTGCGCTCCCCACACCTTGGTCACGGTGAGACCAAACTGCGGCGCTTCCTTGCGGACTGCGTATTGCCCCGGAGGATTCTCGAAGATCGAGTCCTGCGAGAAATCGGGGAAGGTTTCGTTTCCGGCGCTGTTGTATGCCGGAATGTTGAGTGACGGCGTAGAAAAAATCTTGCCGTAAGGATATCCCAGTGTGGATTTGTATGCGGCTGAGGCGTTCGGCTCGGTAAACGGAAAACTGCCGAAAGCCCACGCAGCCATAAAGTCCGCGGTGGTTGTGGCGTTGAATGTGTGGACGATGTGGCCGGCCATATCTTTGCCATAGAACTGCTGTTGCTCGCCGCCTCCGGGATAGGGGATTGAATTTCCCGGTGTCCAGTAGAGGTGCGCGCCGTTGCCGCTCGCAAGGTCCGAGTTATAGGCCTGTTGGTAGGTGCCATAGATCTTGGTATTATCGCCCAACAGATAGTCCAGGCGCGTGCGATAAACCCATCCGTTGTTGACGTTCGGAATCGCCTGGTAGTAGTTGGCCCCGCCAGTTGTAGTGGCCGGATTGGAGTTCGCTTTCGGCCAGATCTTGGCCAGGGCCGCGGACCCGGGATCGAGGAAGCCGGCGGGAAACTTCTGGCCCGCATCGACGGTGTAGGTCTTCGTCCCGATGGTAACGGTCCCTGTCGCGGGCGGCGTAGGAAGCGTCGCCGTCGTCGTTCCGTTCGCGAGTACCGCTCCGCCAAGGTCGCTGCACCAGGATCCGCCGGGATAGCCCCCTGGAGGAGCGCCTTGGAAGAACCCGTCGGGGCAGAGGGCCTGGTTATCGGCGTTGTCCATGGAGAAGTCGCCCTGCATCATCTCCGGAGTGGGAATATACGACGACAAATGGTTCTGGTTGCCCTGATTCTGCAGCCACCGCTGGTAGCCGCCCCAGAACAGGAGCTTTTTATGCGTGCCTGGAACCGGGCCGCCAAAGCTGCCGCCCGGATAATAGTAGTGCTGAGGCCCCTGCGGAATGTTGTTGTGGTTGTCCTGCCAGTCGTTGGCGTCGAGGACGCTGTTGCGGGCGTCGAACTCCGCATCGCCGTGGTAGTTGGTGCTGCCGGACTTGCTGATAGCGCTCACCACTACCGGTCCGAACGGAGTATCGGCGCCGAAATTCGAAGCCTGTACGCTGACTTCCGACGTAAACTCCGGGACGACAATCGAAAGCGACTGCGCATTGTCGCCTACATCGATGATGTTGGCGCCGTCTGACAGCAGGGCGGTGCCGCTGCGGTTCACCGCGCCGTTGAGGTCGATACCATCGCCAATCGCGCTCTGCTGCACGTTGACGTTCAGGTCCGAGAATGACGGACTGGCTTGCGTCAGACCGCCAGACATCGTGGTTGCGCCGGGCAACACTTTCAGCAGTTCGGTAGTGTCCTGGCCTTCGAGTGCCAGATTCTGTATGTCCTTGGAATTGAGGACGTCGGTCCGCGATCCGCTCTCAATCGGGATCATCGTTTCGTCGGCCTGCACTGTAATTGTTTCCGCGGCCGTGCCAACAGACAGAGTAAGTGCCGGAATGGTGCGGTCGTCACCGGCGTGGAGAACGATCCCGTCGATGACCTTGTTCTTGAATCCTTTAGCCTCTGCGCGCAGGTTGTAGGTTCCAGGAACGAGCGAAGGAAAAGCATAAAGGCCCGCGGCGTTTGTTTCTATTGTTCGCGTGTCGGCGGTGGCCGCGTTGGTCAGCGTGACCTGTGCATTGGGGATCACCCCACCGGTCGAGTCTTGTACGGTCCCTGACAGCGTGGCGGTCACCTGGGCCTTCACCCCTTGCGGAAGGATGAGACAGAGGAGAGCCAACACCAGCGGCAAAAGCGCTGTCCGCTTCGCTGGTCCGCGCCACACTTGCGAAGCAGGTCCGTTACTTCGAATGGCACGCGCCGATCCGGGACGCGCCTTTGTCTGCACATGCAACTTCTGGTCGTGCGTCATAGTGCCTCCGAAGCACGGCTCCGATCGGCTTTGCGGTCCGGCCCGGAGCGTGCCGTTATAGTCTTGGGCGCCGGCAGAATTCCAGCGCGGCTCGAACTATAGGCACAGCAACAACGGTTGTCAACAGAAAAATCGCGATTATCCCTTGAGAAAAGCGATTTATCTTCACAAACAAGTAAGGTCCATTCATTTATATGACCTCCCAGCGAACAAGGAAAACAGGTTGCGGAGCATATATCATCCTCAATTTGTTTGCGATCCGCACCACTGCCCCGTCCATCGCGCGACTGGAGACTTTTACGCCGGTCCGGGATGGTCACGGACAGTCTGTGACGGTCATTTGCTGCGAGAACACGAGCCTTAACCGTGGAGATCCCACGCTCCGTGTCCCAAACTTTGCGCGGACCCATATCTTCACCAATCGCTGGAGAGCTGGCCAGACTTTTTGATGGCGCATCCGATCCGGGCCGCCGCATGGATCCATTCGGTCCAACCCGGGGGCGCCGGGAATTGCCGGCGCCCGCAACCAACCGCGAAATGAGTCACTTGGCGAGAGTCGTCTCCCCGGTGTCCCGGGGCGCCGATAAGCGGCGCAAATTGCGTGTTATACTCCGTTCGATCAGCGGGGATGCGGGAATGAATGCTCACAATTGGCAGGTGCCCGAGCCGACCGGCAGCGCCCCGAATGCCGTCCTTAACCCAGTCACTGACCTGGAGCGGGAACGAGTACGCGATCAACTGGGGCGGATTCTGGCCAGCCCGGCATTTCAAAACAGTAAAAGATATGCGGCGGTTCTGAAGTTCATTGTGGACTGGACGCTGGAGGGATCGGGCGATCGCCTGAAGGAACGGACGATCGGTATCGAGGTCTTCGAACGTCTTCCCGATTACGATACTTCGGCCGACCATGTGGTTCGCAGCGCGGTGGCCGAGGTCCGCAAGCGGTTGGCACAGTACTACCTGCAAGGCCCCAGGGGGGAATTGAGGATCGACATCCCGGCCGGTTGCTATGTGCCGCAATTCCGTTGGCCTGAAGAAAGCTCCCTGTCTGGACTCGCCACGCCGCTCCCGATGACCGCTGAGCACTCGGCGCCCGCCCACGTAGAGCCGGTTCCGGAGCGCGCAGTCTCCAGGATGGGATACCGCCCCTTCTGGATCGCTGCCGGTTGCGGGCTTGTGATCGCCGCATGCGTGGCCGTTGTAGCCGTCACTACGCGCGTGCCGAACCCTCTCGATGGGTTTTGGGGCCCGGTTTTGTCTTCGCACGTTCCGATCCTGCTGTGCGTAGGCAATGTCGAAGCCGGAGAAGAGCCGGCGGAGGACAATCCGGCACTGAACCCCAAACTCACGCTCCGCGAGTTTCACAATGCCGCGAGCTCGACGGTCAACGAGTTCGATGCCTTCACGCTGGCAAAGCTGGCGGGGATGCTGCAAGCCCGCGGGAAGAAGCTTCGCTTTGCGTCGCAGGCCGAGGCCACCTTCACGGACCTGCAGAATGGTCCAACCGTCCTGATCGGCTTGTTGAATAACAGTTGGACGGAACGGCTGATGCCGAAGCTCCGTTTTACTGTGGAACGACCCGCCGCGGACATGGTCATCATCCGCGATCGCGAAAATCCGTCGAACAACACGTGGTCGATCGACTATGCCGCCCCTTATCTCTCCATCACGAAGGATTACGCCCTGGTTTTGCGCATGGTCGATCCGCAGACGGAACAGACCGTGGTCGTGGTTGCCGGCATCACGGTTTTCGGCACCACGGCCGCCGGAAACTTCCTGACCGACCGGAACGAAATCAGCAAGCTCGCTGCCATTGCGCCACGCGGGTGGGGACAGAAAAACCTTGAGATCGTGCTGTCCACCGATGTGATTGGGGGCCGATCGGGTCCCGCGTCAATCGTGGCGGCCCAGTTCTGGTAGCCCGCGGAGCCTGAGGCTCGACTCCGCTCAGCGGCTGAAGCGCACGTACTTGCGCCCTTCATAGAGACGGAACCCGCCCGACGGATCGGCCGTTATCTGCAAAGGAACGGGCCGCTTCATCACGTCATCCTCCGCGTAGGGCGCCGTCAATAAATCATGGGCGCCAACGTCGGTCACAACGAACTTGTTTCCCGCAACAAAGCCGACCCCGTAGACGCCCGCCGCCAGGCTCTGCCTGCCGAACCGGATGGGCTCCTCGGTGATCAGGTACGCCTGATATTTCGCGGCGACCTCACTCGAGTAGCCGGAGGTATCGACCAGGACAGACAGCAGATAGCCGCCGTTGGCGAACTTGACGCCGCTTGAGTTGCGTAGCTGGGTGGTGGCCACCTGGCCATGGTAGTACACTTCCGGAGGCACCAACTTCTGCGCGGCTGCGGCGTTCAACACGACGTCATTACTTGCTGCGATCGCAGACATCGGCCCGGCCCCTACCATGATCGCCAGAATGCTTGACACCGCGAGACATCCTATCGCCCGTAATCTCACTGTTCTCAGCTCTCCTAACTGCGCACCGAGTATATACCCTCTGCGCGCAAAGCGCGGCTACAGGCGCTCCGATATACGATAACGTCTGAATCTCGTCCCGTCGCCGATTGACTTCAATGGATTGCTCGCGCGCCAATCCGAAATACCAGCAACGTCGTGGAATCTTCGTTAGGGGAGCGGTTGCACTCGGCTGTATCGCCGCGCTCTTTACCGTAACCGTGCCGGCACGCGCAGTTGAACCTACCGTGCCTCTCTCCGACCTGGGTCGACAGGCATGGGTGCTGGAGAACGGACTGCCTCAGGACACAGTGCAGGCGCTGGTACAGACCCAGGACGGATTTCTATGGGTAGGAACCGAAGCCGGACTGGCCCGTTTCGACGGCGGCGGGTTCGAGGTCTTCGACCGCACCTCGACTCCATCGCTGCCTGGCGGCGACGTGCGTAGCCTGCTGACAGCCCCGGATGGCGCCCTGTGGATCGCCACGGGCGAGGGGCTGGCGCGATGGAAAAACGGCAGCATTACGGTGTTTACCACGCGGAATGGGTTACCGTCGAACGACGTTCGCTCGCTGAGCCTGGACGCAGGCGGCCTCGTCAGGGCCTCCACTGTAGACGGAGACGCCATCGTAAGGGGAAGCCGCGCCGTTCCGACCGGGCCCCAGCTACAGCAGAGAGACGTCTGGAGCTCAAATGCAAACCTTACGGCTCAATTTCCCGATGGAACCGCAGTGCGCGCCACTGCGACCGCTGTTGCGTGGAGCGAGTACGGCAAGAAACTGCGCCTGAGCGCCGGGCGCGACCTCCCCGGCAGCCGCATCCAGGCGCTTCTCGGGGACCGCGAGGGAACGCTCTGGATCGGCACCAATGCGGGGCTGGTGCGTTGGGTACACGGCAAAGTCGAAGTTTTTCCGGTAACCGATCCTCTGGCCGCGGCTTCTATCCTCGCGCTACTTGAAGACCGCGAGGGCGACATATGGGTGGGGACGGAGACTGATGGCCTGCATATCCTGCGCGATCGCCGGTTCCTCACCTATGACGCACGCGAGGGTATCGCCTCCGATGCAACCACCACCGTGGTCGACGGCGTCTCGGGAACCCTCTGGGTGGGAACGATGGGGGCGGGGCTAAGCGAGGTGCCGCTGTACGCGGGCAGGCCCTTTGCGGAGAAGAACCTGATCCGGACTTACACGGTCCAGGATGGCCTCGCCAGCAACGTCATTCTCTCGCTGGCCGCCGCGCCCGACGGAGACTTGTGGGTGGGCACGCCCGATGGCTTAAACCGGATTCGCCACGGGAGCATTGCCACATTCACTTCAGCCGATGGCCTGCCCGACGACTTCATCCGCTCGCTGCTGGTCGATACTGACGGATCCCTGTGGATCGGGACGCGGCACGGCCTGGCGCATTGGACAAATGCCGCCGGCGCGAATGCGCGAATGCAGATTTACACGCAGGCCAGCGGCCTGGGCAACGATCTGGTAGGGGCAATGGCGCGCGACACGCGGGGCAACCTTTGGGTGGCGACGTTGTTCGGGCTCTCGCGACTGCGCAGCGGCTCCGTCGCCAACTTCACTACCGCGAATGGGCTCTCGAGCGACGTTGTCACGTCGCTTCTGCCGCGTCCCGATGGGACTCTCCTGATCGGCACAGAAAAACACGGGCTAGATGTGTGGAACGGACAAAAATTCCTCGCGGTGACCGGCAGTGGACTCGGCAACACAACCATCCACGCTATCCTCGACGACGGCCGCGGCCATCTCTGGTTCGCTACGGGCGACGGCATCGCACGGTGCAGCTACAACGAGAGTGCGCCGAGCTATCGGAGCGCGGGATATTCGAACTGGATCCAGTTCGGCGCCGCAGACGGCTTGCGCAGCCGCCAGATGGCCACCAACAGTCATCCTTCTGCCAAGCAGTCGCGCGATGGGCGGCTATGGTTCGCGTCGCCCAAAGGTCTGGTGGAAGTCGACCCGACGCACTTTCACCTGAATACGCTCCCGCCCCCGGTGGCGCTGGAGCGATTTGCGGTGGACGACGTAAATCAGCCGTTGCGCAGCGCGGGCCCCGCGCTCACTGTTGCCGCCGGGCACGTCCACTTTGAGTTCGACTACGCGGGCCTGAGCTTTGTGGCGCCACAAAAGGTGCGCTACCGCTATATCCTCGAGGGCTTCGACCACCACTGGACCGATGCAGGAGCGCGGCGCGCAGCCTACTACACGAACATCCCTCCGGGGCACTACACATTCCGCGTGGAAGCCGCCAATAATGACGGCTTTTGGAATACGGCGGGGAACTCGCTCACGTTTGAGCTGCAGCGGCACTTCTATCAGACAGCCTGGTTCTACGCGCTCCTGCTGGCAGCCGCGGCGGCAGCCATCGTGCTGTTTCTCCGCCGCCGTATCCGCGTGGCCGAGGGTGAGTTCCGCGCAGTGCTCGGTGAGCGGAGCCGGATCGCGCGCGAGATTCACGACACCCTGGCGCAAGGATATGCGGGTATCTCGGTCCAGCTTGAGTTATTGGCCGAGTTGCTGCGCCAGAAAAGACTGGACGACGCGGCAAAGCAACTGGACCGCACGCGCGATTATGTGCGCGAAGGACTCGCCGACGCGCGGCAATCCATCTGGGCGCTGCGCACCCACGAATCGGAACAGAAGTCCCTGCCGATCCGGGTGCGGCACCTGGTAGAACGTGCTGGAGACGCGGAGCTCGAAACCCGGTTCCGGATCTCGGGCGCGTATCGCCCCGTGCCGGCTGCAGCCGAGCAGGAAATCCTGCGCGTGGCACAGGAGGCCGTTCATAATGTGAAGAAGCACGCGCGGGCGAAGCTGCTTTCCGTTCTTTTGGAATATCGGACGGATTCAATCATGCTCGAGGTGCGGGACAACGGACGGGGAGTCGCGGAACAGAACAAGGGCCATGACAAAGCCGGATCTGGACACTACGGCCTGACCGGAATGCGGGAGCGCGCCCGGGCGATCGGCGGAGTGCTCGAGATTGAAAGTAAGCCCGGCGCGGGAACCGTGGTACGCTTATCCGCTCCGGCCCCTGTAGAAGTGCAGCAAGGCGCGTGAGGATCAACATGACAGGCGAACCAATTCGTGTGCTGGTGGTCGAAGACCATAACGTCGTTCGCCAGGGACTGGTGGCCTTGCTCAAGATGGCCCAAGGTCTGGAGGTGGTAGGCGAAGCCGCGGACGGGTTTGAAGCAATCGCTCAGTTTCAAAAAGCCCGGCCCGACATCACCCTCATCGACCTGCGGCTCCCGAGACTCAGCGGTGTCGAGGCCATTCAGCGCATCCGCGCAGAGGCGCCCCAGGCACGGTTCATCGTGCTGACAACCTACGACGGCGACGAGGACATTTACCGCGCGCTAAAAGCCGGCGCGAAAGCGTACCTCCTGAAGGGCATGACCACGGAAGAGCTGATCGCCTCAATTCGCGCGGTTCATGACGGAAAATCGCATATTCCGCCCGCGATTGCGGAGCGGCTCGCCGAGCGCATGGGGGTAGAGGAGCTGACGCCGCGGGAGTACGATGTGCTGGAGCAAATCGTACAGGGAAGGAGCAACAAGGAGATCGGGTCCGAACTCGATATTTCGGAAGCCACTGTAAAAACTCACGTCAACAGCCTGCTCGGCAAGCTGGGCGTCACTGACCGCACCCAGGCTGTTACGGCCGCCATCCGGCGCGGCATCGTTCCGTTAGAATCGCTGAGAAAGCCGAAACCATGACCGTGAATTCAATTCCAAGGGCAGTTGTCTGCGCATTTCTGGTCCCGCTGCTCCTGACGCCCGCGAACGCACAAAAAACGGTATGGCGGCAGGCCACCGCGACAGAATTGGCATCTGTTCTGCCCTCGCGCGCGCAGGTGGTCAACGAGCACATCGAGACGGAGATGCGTACTGCGTCCGGCATCGTAAACGGCCGCGGCCAGTTTATCGCCGGGGTCGTGCTGCTTACCGCCGGGTACTCGGCGGACGGCAAGTACTCGCACTACCTCGTGGTGCGGGCACCCATTCGTATTGCGAGCTTCACCCTTGAGCCTGGCGACTATGTCCTCGGCTGGCTGCGCGCTGGCGAGGAAGACGTTCTGAACGTGCACTTCAACGTAGCCGCAACGGGACAGTTGGTCGGAACGGCCAAGGCGCGCAGAATCGAGGGCCCGGGGCGCGTGGAAAGCATCCACATCTGGCCGCCGCAGGACGGGGCCTTGATTCAGATCGGGCGCTTCAGCGTTCACTACCAACTCGTGCAGGAACGATAGATAAGGACTCCAACAGTTGCGGCAGCGCTGGATACGAGAAGCATTGCCCGGCCGGTTCAGAAGCGCTTCACTAGTGCCGGCGGGGGATTTCCCTCGCGATCGCCATTGCGGTTATTGCTGAGCCAGAGAACCGCAGCGCGAATGTCCTCATCTCTTGCCTCGCCCATGATGCGTGTTACGACTCTTCCGTCGCGGTCGATCACGACGGTGCCGGGGACAGTGTTTCCCAGGCCAAAGGCGGCGAGCGAGTAGGGGCTGGACCCGACCCAGACGGCAAAATCCGCGGCCGAAATCACATCCAGCCGCTTCAGCATCGGGCCGATCTTCGACTCGTCCCTGGGCTCATCGATCGAGACTGCGACAAAGCGAACGTCCTTGCCCGCCCACTCCTGCGCCAGTCGCCAAAGACGGGGCAGTTCCTGCTGGCAAGGCGCGCACCAGGTCGCCCAGAAGTTCACTACCACGATTTGGCCGCGCAGTGCGGAGAGCTTATGCGCGTTTCCCGCGAGGTCCTTCAGCCTTAGCTCCGGCGCGCGGCTGGCGAAAGCGGGCAATGTGATCGTACAGCAGGCCGCAGCAACCAGCAGTCCGGCGGCGACAGAGCCGCGTATAAGCGGTCGTGTGGACATCGTCGTCTCCCTCCTCCGAATCGAATTCCCGAGACGCGCGATACTGCGAACATGGCGCACCGCGGATGAATATCGGCGAATGCATCAGAAGCGATAGGTGTAGGTAGCGAGCCAGACGTAGTTGGCAAATGCAGCATCGCCGTGCGTCCCGTAGACCGAATCCGGATAGCTTACAGTGCGGTCGCGATGAACGGCCTTGAACACGGAACCGGTGAGGATGCTGGCGCCATGCGAGTACTCGAAACCGGGGCCGGCCGACACGGCGAAGCCGGGCCTGCGGAATCCATCGTTGGTATTGGGAAAGAGATTGTGGGCCGGCACGCCCTCGTCGCGCGGCCCGAACGTGGCCAGCAGGCCATGAAGCAAGGGCATGGGATAGGCCACGCCCGACTCTAGCAAATACTGATCGGAGCGCGCCACATCGTTGTCGAGAGGCTGGGTAGCGCTAAGTGTCGCCCCGCGCTGTACGCCGTTCGTATCGCCCTGCGATGCGATGTAATCGCCATCTGTATAGAAGAGGAACCGCCGCTCGACCGTGATAAATGTCTGCCACTGCATCACCATGCCCCAGCCGCCGTTGCCCGGCTGAATCGAGTAGTCCACCGGCGCCGTCACCAGCTTGAGCGACCCGGAGCCGGTGGTATTCGTATTCACTGTATTCTCCACGTCGTCGTTGCCGCTTGGCATGAGTACCCCGAGCCCAACGGACACGTTGCCGCGATGCGGCTTCGCGGGGCTGAAGATCCATGTATTGGCAGCGACAATGACGTCGCCCAGGCCGCTTGCCTGATACTCGATCGGCGAGCTCTGTTCCTTGCGCGAAGCGAAGAGCAGGGGTGCGTTGAACTCAAGGCCGACGCGAGGAGTCCACTGCCATTGCAGATCGAAATCGAGCAGATTGATGCGGTTCTGGACCTGGGTGCGCTCGGTGGTGCGCTGTTGCTGGTACACGTCCCCTATATAGTGCAGGTAAGAGAACTGGTGCCGCTCGCCTGCGGTGAACTGGAAGTGGTGGGGCAGCAGATAGCCTCCCTGGTTGCTGGGGAGCTCGCTCTGATCCACGCCCGGCATCACCTGCTCCGGCGAGCGCGCAACGATACACCCCTGCGCGTGCAGGCGCGCCGCGAGCGGAAAGACCGCAATCAGGACCACAACAACCATTGCGGCGCGCGAAAGGATCTGGCGCGCGCGGAACGCGCTGAAATATGACTCTTCTTTCATCTCGGTGACCTCCTCGAATACCCCTGCGGCCGGATGGGGAATGCGGGTGACAGGATGCACCTTGAGTTGAAGTTCACAGGAAGGTGAACTCCAGGCGGGCTCGCATCCTGCGTGTCCGGTAGTGAAGACAACTGTAGAGAGGCCAAGCTATCGCTGGCATCGGGAGTTCGGTGGTGTGTCGTCTCCAACTATCGATGGAGATAGCAGCCGCGTACGCAAGGGACACTCTCGCCGCGACGGGCGCGATCAAGGGGATTCGCTGGGTTTATTCGGAGACCTCCGAAGCGCTCGACGGGATCGAGCCAGCGTCTGAGGTGGGGGCGAGGATCTCGGCGGCCACTGAACTGAGCAGAGCGTGGGCGCGCCGGGATAAGGGAAGAAAGGTGCGCAGTTGCGCGGCAAGTTGCTCGGGGGGCTCGACGGGACAACATGCCTGGACGGCCTCCTCGAGGCGCTGCAAGGCCGATTCAAGGGGCTGTGACGGCAGCCCGGGCTTTCCTTCGAGCCGTTCGGCCATGGTTTCGAGCGCGGCGGCAAGGCTCATGTCGAACTCCTGCTGGGCAGCCAGGATAGGCTCGGGAAGCTCGAAGCCGGCGAGGCGCAGGCGGTACTTGAGCAGAGCAATGCGGGCAACGAAAACCATGCGGAGCTGAAGCTGCCACTGAATAAGCTGGGCGCGGAGAGCCACATCGCGCTCGCGCATCGATCCGAATTCGAGCATGACGGCGTCGGCCTGCTCGCGGAAGCGGTCGAGGTTTGCGCTGATGGTTTCGCGGAAGGCGTAACTCTGCTCGATGGCGGCGTTCAGGTTGATGGTACTGGGTTCGCGAAAGAGCCGGGCGACAAGGCGGAGGGTCGAGATGAAGGTGCGCTTCATGGCGACGGCGGCCGGCGCACTCCAGAGCTGATCGAAGACAAGCCACATGGCGAAGAGGCCGAGCATGATGCCGGCCACACGGTCCCAGCCGGTCTCAAGCGAGGTCTGGAATTTGAACTCCCGAAGATTCATAAGGTAAAAGGCGATCGCGATCTGGACGCCGAAGTAGGAGAGGCGCGGGCCGGAGGTGGCAAACCACGCGGCGAAAAAGGTGACCGCGACGAACAGAAGCGTGAAGCCGGTGATGGAATCGAGAGCGGGCATAATAAAGACCTGCGCGCCGATGCCGATGACGACGCCGCCCACGAGCGCGCCGCCGAAACGGAGAACCTGTTTTTGGCGCGAGGAGCCGACGGTGGTGAGCGCAGTGAGCAGACAGGTAGCCATGGCGGTGCTGATTCCGGGCCAGGCCATAAGGTTGTAGGCGATGTAGCAGAGGCTGGCGGCGAGGCCGCCCCGGATTCCGAAACGGATGTGGTTGATGTTGGTGAAGGCGTCTGGCGCGAAGAGACGCCTGGCAGGTTCGGCGGGCGCCGCTGGCTTGGTGAAGGGCGCGATGGATTCCGTTCCCGTGAAGGATTCAGAGATGAGCAAGACGGCCTGCTCCATCTCGCGGAGGAGTGGAACGGTTTCGAGGGCCTCGGTCTCGGACAGCGGGTGGACGAGATGCGGAACCCGGCCATTGAGGAGATCGGCGCGGATGCCGGCGATGTCTTCGGCGAGACGCGAGAGGCGGCCATGGTCATTTTCGAGAATCTGGGTGGAAAACCATGTGAGATTGGCCGCGATGTCCACGAGGCGGCCGGTGAAGGCGACGACGGCGCCCATGGCCTCCGCATACTGCGGAGCATAACCGGAGCGATGGAGGTCGCGGCGCATGCGCGACATGCCCAGCACGCTGAGGCGCGCCACCTGCTGCTCGCTGGTCTTTTCCACGATGCCGTCGGCACGGCCGCGGAGAAGGAGCTCGACCCAGTGGAGGCGTTCGGCCACGGAGACGACGAGATCGTCCCAGGGCTTGAGCTGAGCAAAGACCAGCTCGATGGCCACGGTGACGAGGCTGGCGATGGAGACGGCGGCGACTGCCCAGAGGGTGTTCTCGACCTTGAGCTCGGAGGAAACCTGGCGATCCCAGAGAGGGATGGTGATGACGACAAGATAGCCGAAGCGGGCGGCAGCGTTGTAGTTGGCGAGGGCGCTGAGGGAGTAAAAGGTGACAAAGAGGGTGGCGAGGACCCAGACCAGCCGCAGGATGGGATCGCCGGAGAAGAAGATGGCGCCCAGCAGGACGTCGGCGACGGCGACCGCAAACCAGATGAAGATGGTGCGGACGGCCTTAAGCGTTGCATCGGGATTTTCGCGCGAGATGGTGAGAGCGTAAATGGCTGCGTAGGCGCCGTAGGGGATGCGGAAGGTCATGGTGATGAGCATGACAATGGTGGCGGTGACCACCATGCGGGCGACGAGAATGCCGCGGCCAGGATAGGGAGATAGCTCGTCGCGCAGGAAGTTGCGGAGCCACTCCAGGGAGGGCGACCAGCGGGCGAGGGTGGAGGCGGCGGTAGCCATGGTCAATCTGCGCGGACAGGTCAGCGGATGGTGACGACGGTAGTCTCGCCGATACGGAACAGATCGCCCGGCGGGTTGAGGATCCGGACGCGGACCGGGTAGCGCGCGGCGAGATGGACCCAGTTGAGAGTGCGCTGCACGTCGGGCAGGCCAGGGCCAAGCCGCCCGATGACGTCTTCGTCGGGAGTTACGCCGAATCCGATGCTGTCGACCACGCCGGCGAAACGCCGGTTTGGGCGGGACATGATGAAGACGTCGGCTTTCATGCCGGGCCGGATGTGCCGAAGCTGGCCCTCGCGGAAGTTGGCCAGTGCCCACCAGGTGCGGGCGTCGATGAGCGTGAAGACCTGCTGGCCGATGTGCGCGTAAGCGCCGACAGAGATGGTGAGGTTGGTGACGCGCGCGTCGAAGGGAGCGTAGACGCGGCAATTGTCGAGGTTGTACTTCGCGTTTTTTACGTCGGCGGCCCGGGCGCCGCGCTGGCTGACCAGGGGATCGAGGGTGAGAACGGAGTGCTGCGCCTGCACGTGCTGCGCGAGGTGCTGCTCAAGCGCGGCCTTCGACTGGAGGTACTGCGCGGTGGCGGAGCGCAACTCCGCCTGGGCAGCGATGAGCTGCGACTGCGCCTGTTTGAACGTCTGCGCCTCGGCTTCCTCCAAGGTGCGGGCGCGGTCCACCTGGTCCACGGTGACGAACTGCTTCTCAAGCAGCGGCTCGATGCGATGGAGGTTGTCGCTGGCGTAGGTCCACTCAGCCTTGGCGCGGGCCACGCCCTGCTCGGCGTTGGCCACGTCGGCGCGCGCCTGGTCCTCAGCGGCGGCCCAGTGCGCTACGTCGGCTTCGGCGGTCTGTACGCCGGCCTTGGCCACCGACACGCCGCTCACCTGGGCGGCGATGCGGCGCTGCTCGTCCTGGATCTCGCCTTCGAGCGCGGCCTGGTCGGAGAGGGCTTTTTCGTAGGCGTACTCGTAGGGGCGCGGATCGACGACGAAGAGCAGCGCGCCTTCCTTCACGTATTCGTTGTCGTGGATGTTGAGCTGGACGATGGGGCCTTCGACCTGCGGGGCCATGCCGATGAAGTTGGCGAAGATCTCGGCGTCGTCGGTGCGGGGATGGTGGCTGGCGCGCCATGCGACGACGAGCCCCAGAAGCACAGCCGCGGCGGCGATGGCCATCGTGAGCGAGCGCTCGATGGGCCGGTGGGGGGATTTGCTGACTGCGAGATCGGCCATGTGCGCCTCCTCACTGCTGAAAAAAGATCAGCCAGATGGCGAATGTGAATACGGCGGCGAGACAAGGATAGGCGACGACCGGGTAAAGCAGCGCAATACGAAGCCGCAGAAGCAGCCAGCGGGAAAGCACTGCGAACACAATGCCGAGGACGATGCAGACCAGCCAGGCCGGAAAGAGAGAGCCCATCACGTCATACGTCGGAGACATGGTGCAGCCGGCAACGAGAACTGGCACGGAAACGAATGCGAACGGAAGCAGCCGACTGGCCGCGCGGTACATCATGGCTGGGGCCTCGTCTGCGGCGCTGGTTGCACCGGTTGAATCGCATCGCCAGTTTGGAAGGCGAGCCGCGCGAGCGCGGTCAGCACCTGGGCGCGCGCCAGGATGTCGGCGGACCGTGCCTGCGCGAGGGTCTTTTGCGCCTGGGTAACGTCGAGAAGGTTGCGCACACCGTAATGATAGGACTCGATGGCCGCGTTATAAGACTGATCGGCGGCCTGTAGCAGCTTCGTGGCGGCCTGACGCTGGCGAAAAGCGGTCTTAAGGTCGGAGTACGCGGCCCATATCTCGTTTTCAATCTGGTCACGGATCAGATCGGCCTGGGCCTGGGCTGTGCGGATATCGGCCTGAGCCTGCGCGAGCTGATTCTTCCGCGCGCCACCGTCGAAAACTGTCCAGTGAAGGCCGAGACTGACGCTGCCGTCAAGAGCAGCAGTGTTGCCCCAGGGCAACTGCTGCTGCAAACTGTAGAGCGACTCCGCGTCAGGCTGCGCCTGCAGCGTAAGCGTGGGAAGATAAGCCGCATGAGCCTGTTTGAGCCGCGCGTTCGCCGCGCGAATCTGCGCGATCTGGCGCATCAGGTCCGGGCGCTGGCGAAAGGCCCGGTCGATGGCCTGATCGACCGTGTCTTCGATGGAATCGGGCAGCTTGAGCTGTTCGATGGACTCGAAATGGATGATCTCGGTGGGCGAAACGCCCAGGGCCGTAGCCAGGTTGCCATGCGCAATATCCTGCGCGCCCAGCGCGGCCTGCAGATCGTAATCGGCCTGCGCTGCCGCGCTGCGGGCCTCCAACGAGTCGGGGAGCGTGGCCAGCCCATTTTTGAGGCGGGCCTCCGCGGCCTGCTGTACCGTCTGCGCGTTGGCAAGACTGGCGCGGGCGGCATCTACCTGCCCAGCGGCGTTCAGCAACTGGTAGTAGGCGTCGGCGACGCGGTAGATAAGCTGGCGGTGCACGTCGTTGAAGGCGAAGTCGGCGGCGAGCAGCTGGGCTTTGGCGGCGTCGATTTGGCCGGCGCGTACGCCGAAGTCGAACACTGTGTAATTGAGCTCGAGGGCAAGGCCGAACGACTGCTCCGTTTGGCGGTAAAAGCGTGTGTTCAGGTAGACCTGGTAACGATTGGTTTGCGAGAGCGCCGCGGCCACCAGAGTTGGGTAGAGCTCGCCGCGCGCAACACCCAGAGCATCGGCCTGCGAACGCGCCGCCTCCCAGGCCTCACGGGTCTCCGGGTTGTGCGCCTCCGCCATGTCAATGAGCTCTGCCAACGAGTAGGTCTTCGCCGCATCCACCGCGAACGATTTCGGCAGAGTTTGTTCCGCCCCGCGTTCAATGCGCATCTCCTCAGGCGAGTGCCAGGGCTGGTCCGGAGCTGGAGGAGCAGTTTGAGCCCAGACCGCGGTACTACGCGACGCGAGGAGCGTCCCCATGGCCAGGAGCAGCACGCACTGGCGCCCAGTCCTAAGGCGGCTTCGGAGAAACTTTAGGGTCGCCATCATGAATTAAGGTTTTCGCTCCCTGCTGGTCACTCAGACTTGAATCTTGTGAATACCCCTATACGGTCTTCGAAACAGCATTCGTCTCCAACTGGAGCAAAGACCACCTTTGTGAGCTCCCTGCCAGGTGTTTTTCATTTTGACATGCGCCGATCGCTATGTACCGATAGTGTATCCGTACGGCACGCCGAGCACGGCCCCCAGGCAGGATTCCACGGTTGCTGTCCGCCGATCCACCTCACCCAAATCCGCGCTGCCACCGGGGGTCTCCGAGGGCTCCTCGTTGCCGGTTAGAACTATCGCGGCGCCACGACGTTCAAAGATATTCGGTGCCGTGGTAAGCCCGGAGTTTCGTCCTTCTATCACAAATCGGCCCGTCCCTGGCAGTGACGTGTGAACATCCAGGAGCGACATGCCTGTGAAATCATGGGACGCTCAAGAATCGATCAGAGCCGGGATATTGGTCCCGGTGCCGCAGTTTTGACCGCGAGCACATAAGCAAAAGGAGCGAAGCGCGATGAGCACAGAAAACAGCAGCCTCGAGGCGGTGTGGGAGTACTACGGCAAGACGCTGCGAAGCTCGGCGGACCTGACGACTGGGACGTGTTGCTGCGCGGAAGCGATTCCGGTGAGCCACGCCGCGATTCTCGGCCAGATCGATGAAGAGATCACGAACCGGTTCTACGGCTGCGGATCGCCGATTCCGCCGGCGCTGGAGGGGTGTACGGTGCTCGATCTGGGCTGCGGAGCGGGGCGGGATGCGTATCTGGCGTCGCAGCTGGTGGGCCCGACAGGGCGGGTCATCGGCGTGGATGCGACCAAGGATCAGATCGATATCGCCGAGCGGCACCGGGAATCGCAGGCGCGCAGGTTTGGGATGGAGCGGCCGAACACCGAGTTCCGGCTCGGGACAATAGAGGACCTGGCTGCGCTGGGTATCGAGAATGGTTCGGTGGACGTGGGGATCTCGAACTGCGCGATCAACCTGGCAGAGGACAAAAGGCGTGTGCTCGCAGAGATCTTACGCGTGCTGAGGCCGGGAGGTGAGCTTTACTTCTCGGATGTCTTCGCGGGGCGACGAGTTCCGAAAGCTCTGCGGGACGACCCGGTGCTGATGGGCGAGTGCATGGCCGGGGCCATGTACATCGAGGACTTCAGAAGGCTGATGCTGGAGCTGGGCTGCGCCGATCTCCGGGTGGTGTCGAAGAGGCGGATCGCCATTGGCAACGTGGACGCCGAAAGGAGAGTGGGCGGAATCGACTTCTATTCGATGACGGTGCGGGTGTTCAAGCTCGAAGGCCTGGAGGACCGCTGCGAGGATTACGGCCAGGTGGGATATTACCTGGGAACCATTCCTGAGCATCCGTGGAGCTTCGCCCTCGACGACCACCACACCTTTGTGACCGGAAAGGCCTTGCTCGTGTGCGGGAATACTGCGGCCATGGTGAGCGAGACGCGGTATGGGCGGCATTTCAGGGTAGTAGGGGACCGTTCACTGCATTACGGGCTGTTCGATTGCGGAGTGGCTGAGAGTGCAGGCGCCGAAGGGTGCGAGGGTTCCGGGTGCGGCTGCGGAGATTGACAGGCGATTGGGGGGATTGGGAGTTGGGCGCTGTTTTTTCGACGGATTCGGGATCCGAAGCGGAGTTGCACAGGATTTGGCGCATGAATTGCAAAAATGCAAGCGGTCTTCGCGTCTCTCTGTAGAGCGAACGAGATAACGAATGCTGAGTGAGCAGGACGAATCGCGGATGGAACCGGAGCGGGAGGCGCCGTGCGCGCCACGGGTGCATACGCTGCGGCTCTCAGTGACCGACCGCTGCAACCTGCGCTGCCGTTACTGCATGCCAGCCGAGGGCGTGGTGAAGGTGGGCCACCATGAACTGCTGCGGTTGGAGGAGTTGGCCGGGACGGCGCGGGCGCTCGCCGGGCGCCTGGCGATTGAGCGGATCAAGCTGACCGGCGGGGAGCCGCTGGTGCGCAAGGGGTTGCCCGCGTTCGTGAAGATGCTCAGCGCGATTTCGGGCGTGCGCGAGGTTTCGCTAACAACAAACGGCACGCCATTACCGTCCGGTTAACTGGTGCGTTTCTTTTTGCAAGCTGCTGATGTGCGGCAGGTTGCCGGGTTTTTGGGGTGGTGTCGATTTGAAATTGCCGCGATGCTGATTCCAGAGATCGTCTCTGGAGGCAGCGATGAACGCGGGCAAGTTGCTGTTTGCGCAGTTGATGGACTTCATTCCCTGGACGTCGTTCGCACGCAGTGTGGCCCGCTACGGCGGCGATCGCCGCGTGCGCTCCTTGGCCTGCACCGAACAGTATCGCGCCATGGCGTTCGCGCAACTGACCTATCGCGAGAGCCTGCGCGACATCGAAGCCTGCCTGAACACGCAGCCCAACAAGCTTTACGCCCTGGGCTTTCGCGCGCCGGTGCGCCGTTCTACGTTGGCCGATGCCAACCAGTTGCGTGACTGGCGTATTTACGCCGAACTGGCCCAACGACTGATGGCGCAGGCGCGCCGGCTCTATGCCAGCGAAAGTCTCCGCATCGATCTCGATGCCGCCGCCTACGCGCTGGATTCGACCACCATCGACCTGTGCCTGAGCCTGTTTCCCTGGGCGCATTTCCGTTCCACCAAGTCGGCCATCAAGGTGCACACACTGCTCGATTTGCGCGGCTCCATCCCCGCGTTCGTCCGCGTCACCAGCGGAGATCGACATGACGTCAACATGCTCGATGAGATCCTGATCGAGCCCGGAGCATACTACGTCATGGACCGCGGCTATTTGGATTTCTTCCGTCTCCATCGCATCCACCTTGCCGGAGCCTTCTTCGTCACCCGCGCGCGCAGCGATCAGCGCCTCCGCCGCGTCTATTCCCGTCCCGCCGACAAGCCCAGCGGCATCATGGCAGATCAGATCGTCGGCCTGGAGGTGTTCCGAACCCATCGCGATTATCCCTCCCACCTGCGCCGCATCCGCTTCCACGATCCTGAAACCGGAAAGCGTCTCGTCTTCCTTACCAATCAGTTCACCTTGCCTGCCCGGACCATCTGCGCCCTCTACAAAAGCCGCTGGCGGATCGAGCTGTTCTTCAAATGGATCAAACAGCACCTGCGCATTAAGGCTTTCTACGGCACCACCGAAAACGCGGTCAAGACGCAAATTTGGATCGCCGTCTCGGTCTACCTGCTGGTTGCCATCATCAAGAAGCGCCTGCAACTGCCCGGCTCTCTCTACACTCTTCTCCAGGTGCTCTCGGTCACCTTGTTCGAGAAAATGCCCATTTCACAGGCCCTTCAGCAGCCCGATTACACATCCGCAATCATCCCTGATCCCAACCAACTGACCCTGTTCGACTTTTAACCGGACGGTAGTGGTCAGTGGTCAGTGGTCAGTGATCACTCTCCTTACACCGTCGCCTTCAGTTTCTCGGCCGTCTCCAGCACTTCCTCGATGCCGCCCTTCATGTAAAACGCCTGCTCGGGCACGTCGTCGTGCTTGCCTTCGATGATCTCCTTGAAGCTGCGCACCGTGTCCGCGATTTTTACGTAGCGGCCCTCGATGCCCGTGAACTGCTCGGCCACGTGGAAGGGCTGGGAGAGGAACTTCTGCACCTTGCGGGCGCGGGCCACGGTGAGCTTGTCGTCTTCGGAGAGCTCGTCGATGCCGAGGATGGCGATGATGTCCTGGAGGTCCTTGTAGCGCTGCAGGATGCGCTTGACGCCCTGGGCCACGTCGTAGTGCTCGTCGCCGACGACGCGCGCGGCGAGGATGCGCGAGGTGGATGCGAGCGGGTCGACGGCGGGGTAGATGCCGAGCTCCGAGAGCGGCCGGCTGAGCACGGTGGTGGCGTCGAGGTGGGCGAAGGTGGTGGCCGGGGCGGGATCGGTGAGGTCGTCGGCGGGGACGTAGACGGCCTGCACGGAGGTGACCGAACCCTTGCTGGTGGAGGTGATGCGCTCCTGGAGCTCGCCCATCTCGGTGGCGAGGTTGGGCTGGTAGCCGACGGCGGAGGGCATGCGGCCGAGGAGGGTGGAGACCTCGGAGCCGGCCTGGGTGAAGCGGAAGATGTTGTCGATGAAGAGCAGCGTATCGGAGCCTTCGACGTCGCGGAAGTACTCGGCGACGGTGAGGCCGGTGAGGGCCACGCGCAGGCGGGCGCCGGGGGGCTCGGTCATCTGGCCGTAGACCAGGGCGCACTTCGAGTCCTGCCAATGGCCGGGCTTGATGACGCCGGACTCGGTCATCTCGAGCCAGAGGTCGTTGCCCTCGCGGGTGCGCTCGCCCACGCCGGCGAAGACCGAGTAGCCGCCGTGGTTCTTGGCGACATTGTTGATGAGCTCCATGATGACGACGGTCTTGCCCACGCCGGCGCCGCCGAAGAGGCCGATCTTGCCGCCTTTGAGGAAGGGCTGGATGAGATCGATGACCTTGATGCCGGTCTCGAACATCTCCTCGTGGGTGGACTGCTCGTCGAAGAGCGGCGCTGGCCGGTGGATGGGGTTCCGCGACTTTTCGCCGATGGGGCCGAGTTCGTCCACAGGCTCGCCGATGACGTTGATGACGCGGCCCAGCGTCTCCTTGCCCACGGGCACGCGGATGGGCCCGCCGAGGTCGATGGCCTTCATGCCGCGGACCATGCCGTCGGTGGCTTCCATGGCCACGGTGCGCACGCGGCCCTCGCCCAGGTGCTGCTGGACCTCGAGGATGACGTTGATGGGCGCGGGCACGTCGAAGCCGTCGCTGACGACGCGCAGGGCCTGGTAGATGGGCGGCATGGTCGCCTCTTCAAACTGCACGTCCACGGCGGGGCCGGAGACCTGAATCACTTTGCCGATGTTTTCTGCCATATATTTGCCTCAGAGACCGTGGTCTCCACAAGATTTTCATTCAACCCGGCGGTACGGCCCGCGCCGCACGCCCTCCACTTCGATACTGCAAGAACCTTTCGTCCACGCCGGCTCCGCCGCTTCCCTTAGCGGGTCACCAGATAGCAGGAGAGATCGCTCGGGGATGCCGCCTTGTAGCCCTGCTGCTTGTCGGCCTCATAGTCCCGCATGGTCGCATAACCGATCACGTTCCAATGGATATCCATGTTGGCATCATTCTGGTGCGCGAGGTAGAGGACCGTGTACAGGCAATCGTGCGCGTGCTGCTTCAACTGAAACGCATACTGCTGCTGATGGCCGCTGACGCTCTGGTCGATGGTCTCGTAGGGCACCTTCCGGCACTTGCTGAAGGGCGTGAGCCACGAGAGGCTCCTGGCTTCAACGGTCAACGTGCCGGAACAGGCTCGCCCGGTGCCTTCAAACGATCCGGTGAAGGCCCGGTGTGCGCCGCAAGCTTGTGTAACCAGAACGGCGGACGCCAGCAGCGCCAGACTGCGCATCAGCATTTGGTCCTCCCGCTGACCTTTTGAATCACAGCCAGGCAGTAATTCAACTTATCCACGTAGCGCGGATCGCCGGTATTGTACTTAGCTGCGATGAGGGCGGTTGTTATTCTCTCCCATCCGGTAATCTGCTTGCGATGAACGGCCTTTTGAAACTTCAACACCTGTTTCGGGTGCAGGAGGCGCACTCCGGGGTTGAGCTTCTGCAGCGCATCGACCGTCGATCCGTTCAGGCGCGCGATCTTGTCGAAACTGTCTCCGGGAAGCACGGTGTATGAGGTGACCGGTCCGCTTGTCACGGTCTCGTTACCGTAGCGCGCGCAACGCATGAGCAGATAAGCCACCCCGGCGACGATGTTCATCTGGGGCGTGGCCACGGCGCTGGCAATGGTGAGGCTTTTCGCGTACGGCGCGGGGAGAATCAGCTCGCCGCCCTCCTGGCCGCTCAATAACGCCCGCAGGCCGGGGTCGCCGGGGTTGCCAATCTGGATCGGGCGGGTATTCCACGCGGGAGTCGATGGACCGCCGGACTCTGTCCAGACCATTGCCTTGATCAACTTCCAGTCCAGCAGGGCGAACCCGTGGGTCCGCGCCAAAAACGTGTTGAACTCGTTGACAATTCGCTGAATGTCGCAGTCATATCCATCCCACGCCGGGTCTTTCAACGCGGCGTCGATGGTCTGCTGCCATTTTTCGAATTCAGTCGCCATAGGAGTTCCGTCCTGCAATCAGCCTTAGAGCGGCGGCCGCACACGATGCTAAAGCGCTGCCGCTCCGGAAACAATCTCGATGATCTCCTTGGTGATGGCGGCCTGGCGCACGCGGTTCATGTGCAGCGTGAGCGAGTCGATCATGTCGGAGGCGTTGTTGGTGGCCGAGTCCATGGCGGTCATGCGGGCGGCGTGCTCGGCGGCCACGGACTCCGTCATGGCGTGGTACAGCATGGAGGCCACATATTGCGGCAGCAGGCCGCGGAAGAGCTCCTCGGCCGGCTCCTCGTAGATGTAGTCCACGTTGGCAGTGCCGAACTTCCTGGCCTCCTCGTCAGCCTCCTGGGTGTCGGCCGGCTCGAGCTCGATGCCGGCGCTCCGGGCGGCCTCGGCGGCGCGCTCGCGTTCTTCCTGGGTCGGCTCCACGGCCCCGGCGATGTCGCGCTTGCCGAGCTCGATGAGCGGCAGCAGGCGCTCGACGACGAGGCGCTGCTGGATGACCGACTTGAATTCGTTGTAGACGATGTAGGCGGCGTCGATCTCTTCGCGGACGTAGCGGGCGATGATGCCTTGAGCGAGGCCGAAGACGCGGGAGGTCTCGAGCTTCTCGAGCATTCCGGGGTGGTCGCCGGTGAGCTCGATGCGGGACTTGCGGTCGCGGACCTTGCGGCTCTCGCCGTCGGCGCCGGTCTGTTCGGCGTACACCGCCGAGGGATAGAGCCGGCGCATGTGGTCGCGGCCTTTGCGGCCGACGGCCTCGATGTCGAACTCCTTGCCGGGATTGCCGGAGATGAACTGGAAGGCGGTCTTGAGGATGTTGGCGTTGAAGGCGCCGGCAAAGCCTTTGTCGCCGGTGACGATGAGGAGCAGCACGCGCTTCTCGGGCCGCGTGATGAAGAGCGGGTGGCAGAGGTTGCCGGTGATCTCGTCGTAGAGATCGACGCGGCGGATGAGCGACTCCAGCACGCTCTGGATCATCTCGGCATAAGGGCGCGCGGCCAGGGCGCGCTCCTGGGCGCGGCGCAGCTTGGCGGCCGAGACCATCTTCATGGCCTTGGTGATCTGGCGCGTGTTTTTCACGCTGCGGATGCGGCGTCGGAGGTCGAGTACGTTCGCCATTTCAGTGCTCAGTGGTCAGTGGTCAGTGGTCAGTGGTCAGTGGACAGTCGGTAGTCGTGCTTTCTCGGGCGTCTTTCCGTTCACTGTCCACTGTTCACTGTCCACTCGTTCTTACGCTGTTGCCGCCGCCAATTCGGCCACAAACGTTTCCTTATACTCCTTCATGGCGGCGTGGAGGCGGTTGCGGAGGTCGTCGTCGAGCGCCTTCTTCTGGGTGAGGTCGGCGAGCAGCGCCTGCTGCGAGGCCCCGAAATACTTGTGCAGGCCGTCCTCGAAGGCGCGGATG
>DATJMU010000117.1:0-28633 GCA_035508555.1 Occallatibacter sp.
CACTCTTCTCCAGGTGCTCTCGGTCACCTTGTTCGAGAAAATGCCCATTTCACAGGCCCTTCAGCAGCCCGATTACACATCCGCAATCATCCCTGATCCCAACCAACTGACCCTGTTCGACTTTTAACCGGACGGTAGTGACGGCACGCTACTGCGGAGACTCGTCGGCGAACTGAAGAAGGCGGGCCTGAGCCGCGTGAATGTCTCACTGGACTCGCTCGATGGCGAGCGGTTTGCCGAGATTACGCGCGGTGGCAACCTGGAGGCGACGCTGGGCGGGATCGAGGCGGCGCTCGAGGCCGGACTGCGGCCGGTAAAGCTGAACGCGGTGCTGCGGCGGTCAGCCTGGCGCCGCGACGTTCCGGCACTGATGGACTTTGCGGCCTCCAAAGGACTGGAGATCCGGTTCATCGAGCTGATGCGCACGGGCACAGAGCACACGTGGTGCGAAGGCGAGTATCTCGCCGCCGAAGAAGTCGAGGCCTGGCTGGCAGACTGCGGTACGGTCGAGCCGACCTTCAATTCGCAAGCGGGTCCGGCACGGAGTTCGTTGGCGAGGTGGAACGGAAGTCTTGTGCAGCTGGGATGGATTACGCCGCGCTCGCATCCCTTTTGCCACGAGTGCAGCCGGCTGCGCATGGACTGCCGGGGGCGGGTCTATCGCTGCCTCATGGACAACGAGTCGCTGGGGTATGCAGACCTGCTGCGCATGATGGATGAGACGACAGCCTGGACAGTGCTGCGGGATTATCTGTGCGGCAAGCACCCGCCACTAGCGATGGACCGGGATTTTTCGATGGCGTCAATCGGGGGTTAACTGTCCCGGACCGGAGTCTGGGCCGCGCGAAACGGGAGAGAACAGCGTTGCGCCCGAACAGACCACCGGAATATGCAGTGTACCATTTTTCGGAACATGAGAGTCGCAAAGACTTGAGAGAGGAAGCGGGCTCCGCCGGAAGACAAAGCCCGCTTCCCGCTATGCACTCAAAAGCGGCACAGGTACGACAGCCGGACGGCGACGCTACTTGCGGAAGTAGGCGGCGTTGATCTCGGCGAACTGCTTCTTGTCCTCGGGCAGGTCGGGAAAATCGAAGATCGCGTTCGACTTGCAAACGGCAATGCAGGAGCCGCAGCTCATGCAGCGCTTGGGGTTGATGTAAAGCTGCTTCACGGTCTCGAAGCCGGACTCATCCTGCTTGGGGTGGATGGCCTTGCGCAGGCAGACCGAGATACAAAGCATGTCCTTGATGCAATTATCGGTAATGACGCTGACGTTGGGCATTGGAAAAACTCTCCTCGTGATTGTTTGTTCTTCTCGTTCATTGCTGCCGGCAAACTGCTACTGCACGTTCCGTCACCGGTCGGTGCAGGAGTAGCAGGGGTCGATCGAAGCTTGAATGAGAGGCGTATCGGCAAGCCGCGCCCCGGTCACCATCCAGCGAATGGCCGGCATGTTCGCATAGGTGGGCGTCCGCACGTGGACGCGGGTTGGGTTTTCGTTGTCTTCTTCCCAGGAGATGCAGTAAAGGACTTCGCCGCGGGGCGCTTCGACGCGGCTAACGGCGGAGCCTGAAGGGAACTCGACGTCCTCGTCCTCTGGATGGATCGGGCCTGAAGGGAGCTTGGCGAGGGCCTGGCGCAGGATGCGACAGCTCTCGACGATCTCGAGGGCGCGCACGACGAGGCGGGCCTTGACGTCGCCGCCGGATTCGACGGGGACGTTGAAGTCCATTTCGGCGTAGGCGGCGTAGGGTGCGTCGCGGCGGAGGTCCTGGCCAGCGCCGGAGGCCCGGGCGGTGGGGCCGACGACGCCGCAGGCCACTGCGCGCTCATGGGTGAGGACGCCGACGCCCTCGCAGCGCGAGAGGGCCGAGCGGTTGGTGGTGAAGACGGGGATAACGACGCGAGTCATCTCGCGCTCGATCTCCTCGACCATGCGCAGGATGGCGGCGGGGTCCTCGATGTCGCGGTTGACGCCGCCGACGCGGTTCATAGCGTAGTTGACGCGGTTGCCGGAGATGGCCTCAAGGATGTCCATGATCTTTTCGCGGAGGGCGAAGCAGGTCATGAACATGGTCTTGAAGCCCATGACCTTGCCGGCGATGCCGGCCCAAAGGACGTGGGAGTGGAGTCGCTCGAGCTCGGCCATGACGACGCGGATGTAGTTGGCGCGCGGGGGCGGCTCGATGCCGGTGAGGCGCTCGGCGGCCTGGCAGATGGAGAGGGTGTGTATGTTCGAGCAGATGCCGCAGACCCGCTCCATGAGGGCGATGACCTGGATGTAGTTGCGGGACTCGGCCAGCCGCTCGATGCCGCGGAAGTTGAATCCGATGCGGAGATGAGCGTCCTTGACGGTCTCGCGCTCGCAGACGAGGTCGAGCCGGTAGGGTTCTTCGAGGGCCGGATGATAGGGGCCCATGGGCACGTTGTATTTCATTCGTCCTCCTCGCGAAGGTTCACGCCGGGCGTCTGGCCGGCGCGCAGGAAGAGCGGTTCGCACTCCCGACCGGTGAACTCGACTGCGAAGTACTCGTGAATCTCGCGCTCGATCCAGTTGGCGGCCTCCGAGAGGTCGTAGATGCTTTCGGCCGTGTAGACGCTCTCGGCGGTCTTATCGCGAATGGTAAAGGTGAAGGTGAGGACGGTGCAGTCCAGGTCCCAGTGGTAGTCCATGCGGACACCGCCGCCGTCCGCGAGCTCAGTGGCAGTGATTGTGATGAAGCGTGCGCCGTGGGCAAGCATGGCGCGGGCCACATCGCGTGGGCCGGCGGCCTCGGGGACCAACCACCATGAGCCGCTCTTCTCTTCCCACGTACCGCCAAAGTCAAAGGTCTCAGGGATGCGTTCGGCGATGGGTGTCATTTTGCTTCTCCCGGCGCCGGAGCTGTTCCGGGCAAAGCAGGCGCGGCTGGCGCTGCCGGTTGTGCAGGCGGCGTGGGCCGCTGCCGCGGGGTGACGTAAGCGCGCTTGAGCGCTCCCGCGGCGAGGTATACGGGCGGGCACTCGGCAGCCATGGTGAGGGCGCCAGCCTCGCAGCCGTCGATGCAGCGGGCGCAGAAAGTGCATTGGGCCGGGTCGTAGCTCCATTTAAAGTCGGTTTTGCCGCTGCGGAAGACGATGGCGCGGGAGGTGCAGCGAAAGGCGCACATGCCGCAGCCGGTGCACTTTGTGGCGTCGTACTCGACCAGGCCGCGGTAGCCGGAGCGGACCGGGGGCGCGGCGGGAAAGCGCACCGTGACCGGGCGCGAGAAGAGATTTTTGATGAGCAGCAGGAGGGTGTTCATAGCTTGCCTCCGATCCAGAGCGCCGAGACCAGGGCGATAGCGGCAAAGACCAGCGCGCAGCGGCTGTAGAAGCGGACCGAGGTATCGATGGCAAGACGGGCGGTGGCTGCGGCGACGAAGGCCAGCAGAAGGACGATGATGGCGATGGCCGCCACGAAGAGCAGCGGTGGCAGCCATGCTGGCCCGAAGTGGGGCACGACGAGCGTGGCCACGAGGCCGGTGGCGGCGACCCATTCAAGCCCATGGGCGAGCTCCCAGAGAGCGAGCTCGGGGCCCATGTACTCGGTGAGCGGGCCGGCGTAGATCTCCTGCTCGGCGTTGGAGAGCGAGAAGGGGTTCAAGTGGAGTTTGCCGGACAGGCAGACGAGGATGGCGGCGACGCCGAGCCAGCGCAGGGGCGACGCGGAGGATTGGGCCAGGGCTTCGATGCGGAAGCTGTGTTGCGAGGCGGCGATGGAGACCAGCGCCAGAAGGAAGACAACGTTATAGGAGACGCTCAAGATGGCCTCGCGGACCGAACCGATTTCGGCGAAGACGGAGCGCGAGGAGAAGCCGGCGGCGACCAGACACATCGACGGCATCTCTAGCAGGGCGAGGAGCAGGATGAGGTCGCCGGCAAAGCCGCCCGAGTTAGGGAGTACCGGCAGGAGTCCGACGGCGCCAGCGGCCGAAGCGACGGCAAGCAGCGGCCAGAAGCTCATGATGGCGCCGGAGAGCCCCTCGCGGCGAGGCCAGGCCTTGCTCATCAGCTTGACGAAGTCGTAGAAGGGCTGCATGAATGGCGGGCCGATGCGCTGCTGCATACGGGCCACGGCCTTGCGCTCGAGCCAGACCAGGAACCAGGCGCAGGGAACAGCAAAGAGCAGTCCGGGAAAGACGAGAAGCCGGAGCAACGCATCCGTAGACGCGGAGAGAGCGATAGTCTGCGTCATGCCTCCACCTCCGTGGTGCAGCCGGAGCCTTCGGCGGTGCGTCTGCGCTCGGCCACGATGGCGGCGGCCTGGGCGATACCGCGGATGATGGCGTCGGGCCGCGGCGGGCAGCCGGGAACGAAGACGTCGACCGGGATGTGGCGGTCGAGGGGGCCGTCGAGCGTGGGGCTGTCGATGAAGACGTTGGTGGTGGCGGGGCAGGAGCCGATGGCAATCACGGCCTTGGGGCAGGGGACCTGCTTGTAGACGGTCTCGATGGCGCCGGCGGCGTTGCGGGTAACCGGACCGGAGACACAGAGGATGTCGGCGTGGCGGGGACTGCCCTGCAACTGCACGCCAAGCTGCTCGGCGTCGTAGCGCGGAGAGAGGCTGGCGATTAATTCGATATCGCAGCCGTTGCAACTGCCCGAGTTCATGTGAAAGAGCCACGGGCTGCGGCGGCGTGCGGTGCAGACAAGCCGCCTGAAGAAGTTCATGGCAACCTCCAAAGGCCGGCGCTGAAGAAGTCGGCGGGGCCAAGGTGCAGTAAGTCAAGAGCGTGGGGCCAGAGGCCTGCAGCCAGCAGAACAACGATGAGGACAATGAGCGTGGCGCGCACGAGCCAGGGCTCGGGTGCCGGCGGTGCATCGACAGCCGGGGGCCCCCACCAGAAGCGGGTGAGGGCGAGAACATAGGCGATCAGGGCCATCCCCGACGAGACGGCAAAGAGGGCAAGCACGAGCGGGCTGTAAGTGAGGGTCGTATCGTAGAGCCGCCAGTGAGCCGCGTAGCCGAGCAGAGGCGGCACGCCGAGCATGGCCAGCATGCCGAAGAGAAAGGCGGCGCCGCTGACAGGGTAGAGGGAGGCGAGGCCCTTGCCGCCGTCGAGGGCGCCGCCAGCTTCAGGCGCGCTGAGCGCCGTGAAGAGCAGTGCTTTAGCTAAAGCGTGGACGGTGGCGCCGATGACCGCGCCCTCGAAACCGAAGGCGGCGACGGCGCTTACGCCCAGCAGAAGAAAACCGATGTCCTCGACCGTGGACAGGACAAGCAGGCGTTTGAGATCGCGCTGCGTGAGCATGAACAGCGAGCCGCCCAGCGCGGAGATGGCCGCGGCGGTGAGCCAGAGGCCGCGCGGCTCGAGCAACCAGGGCGATGCCTGGGCGGCGATGGCGGGCTCGCCGAAGACGGCGATATCGACGACAGCGATGAGCAGGCCGAGGACCAGTGCAGGCAGCTCGTCAGCCAGTCGCAGGAGCCAGAAAAAGAGCGGCACGGCAGCCAGCTTAATGAGGATTCCGGTGAAGAAGAGGGCGCGAGCCCAGTCAAACTCGCCGCGGGCGATGAGAACTTCGCTTGAGATGAGAGACGCGGCCGAGAGGGCGAAGGCGGCGAGGTACGCGGATCGCGCTCCCGCCGTTTTGACCGCGCGCCAGACCAGCAGGGCTGCCGCGCCCGCAGCCAACTCAAGAAGGGCGAGGCGCCACTCGGGATCGGAGACGGTGAGGCCGGCAACAGCGAGCGCGCCGGAGAGAGCCATGAGCAGCGCGTGGCGGCGGAAGATGGGTTGGGCAAGCGCGGCGGCAACGAGCGCCACCAGGGCCAGCGCGCAGCCGGCCAGGAGAAGTGCGGGTGCGGCAACAATCACCGCCGGGGTCACAGGCCCGGCCGGAAAGATGAAGGCGTGAGCCCAGGCGACTAGAACGCAGGAGACGGCGACGAGAGAGAGGACGGCGTGGCGCTCCGTCCAGGCCACAGCGCGGCCCACGGCGGCCGAGAGAGCGATGAGCACCTGGCCGGCGCCGATCCAGACGCGGTCGACGTTCGTCCACGTGAAGAAGGCGTGCCAGTTGTCGTGCAACATGCCGGAGAACTCGTCGGCGGGCAGACGGCCGTCGCCGATGAGGGGCTCTCCGCCGGTAAAGGCGCCGGTGCCGCCGCCCACAACTACGGCGGTGGCGGCGGTAGGACGCGCGACGCTGGTGGCCATCATCCAGATCAGAGCGCCAAAGACCACGGAGACGAGCGCAAGCACCAGGCCCTCGCCCACCAAGAAGCTGCCGGTGGCCGAGGCCATGCCGAACCAGGTGACCTGCGCGCCCTGGACCATGCCGAAGGCGGCCAGCACGGGATTGAGCAGAAAGCGGACGGCGACCTGTGGCGCGATCCCTAGAACCAGCGTGCCCGCAGCGATGATTCCCATGCCCGCCTGCATCGAGAACGGAGACTCGTGGGCGTGCTCGGTTTTCTCGGTCGTCGGGCCGAGAAAGACCGTGCTGGTGGCCTTGAGGAACGAGAAGACCGTGCCCAGGCTGGTGACCCACGCGGCGAGAGCGGGAACCACCCATCCGGCCTGCAGAGCGGCCGTATACAGGAGCCACTTGCTGGCAAATCCGCTCATAAGCGGAATGCCCATGATGCCGCCGGCGTTGACCAGCCAGAAGAGGGTGGTGCGCGGCATGCACGGGGCCAGGCCGCCCAGCTCGTTCATCTCGCGAGTGCCGGTGCCGTGCTGCACGGAGCCGGCCGACAAAAAGAGTCCGCCCTTGAAGAAGGCGTGATTAAGGCAGTGCAGAAGGCCGGCCACGATGGCGAGAGGCGTCCCGATCCCGAGGCCCACAATCATGTAGCCGATCTGGCTGACGGTGTGGAAGGCCAGCATTCGTTTGAGGTCGGTCTGGACCATGGCGTACATGACGCCGAGAACCATGGTGGTGGTGCCGATCCACACCAGCACCGCGCCGCAGTGGCCGGGCAGCGCGCCGAAGCTGTACATGCGAGCGGCCAGATAGACGCCGGCCTTGACGTAGCAGGCGGCGTGGAGCAGGGCGCTGACCGGGGTGGGCGCGGCCATGGCGTCGGGAATCCACGTGTGCAGCGGAATCTGGACGCTCTTGGCGACGAGCGAAACCGCCATCAGCAGAAAGACGCCGCTGGTAAAGGCGTGAGCCACGGCCGGGTCGGTCCACGCCAGGCTGCCGACGCTGTGAAAGATGATCAGTATGGCGGCGAGCAGGCCGTAGCCGGCCAAGTGGGTCATCAGCAGAACCTTGCGTGCGCCGTTGACGGCCTCGGGGTTCGCGTACCAAAAGCCGACCAGGCTGAAGGAGCAAAGGCCGATCGCCTCCCAGCAGAGATACATAAAGAGGAGGTTGGCGCTGAAGACCAGCCCGATGAAGCCGGCGATGAAGACCAACATGGTGGCGAAGAAGCGCGTGGCTCCGCGATCCCTGGCCATATAGCCGATCGAGTAAAGAAGGATGGCGGCGCCGAGCCCCGCTCCCATGAGCGCAAAAAGAACTCCCAGTGCGTCGATATGGAACACGAGGGCGATGGGACCGTCCCAGGGGCCCAGGCGGTAGTCGAGCGCGCCGCCGTGCTGGACGGCGGGCAGCGCCGCAAGGGCCCCGGCCAGTGCGGGCAAGCTGCATAGAAGGGCCAGAATGCCTTTGGCGCGGCCCGGCAGCAGCCGCGCTGCGAACAGCTCGAGCACGGCCCCGATGAGGAGCGAGCAGGGCGCGAGGATGATCCAACTTGCACTCATAACCCTCCCTTTAATGCAAGTGGCATTCCAAACCGTTTTGCCCGTTCCATCAGCGGAGAAAGCCAGTGCAGCGTGGCACTTTATCCCGGGCAGGAACCTTTGTTTGTCCGGATTCAAGTCAAAAGGAGGACTGGCCGCGCGGAAGTGCGCTGGGAGAGGTTGCAGCTGTGATTTCGCGCACACTGCGCAGAAATGGAGCAGCTTAGAATGATTGAACTTGGAGGCCAGTATGTCCGCCAGCCTTCTTACTCCCGGCAAGAAAGCCTGGGAGCAATATATTGAGCGCAACGTCGTCGATCCCCTGCTCGTGCGCGAGCCCGTCGCCCATTCCTGGCAGAGATGCCGGGCCCTCCGGGTGAGCTACAACTCGATGCCGGAGCGGGAGCTGGTGGCCGCGCCGGTGCTGGAGCGGCGGCTGGACGAAAAGGAGCGGCTGATCGAGGCGGCGCGGCCGTTTATGCGCGACCTGAGCAGTATGCTCAGCGGGTCGGAGTTTCAGGTGATCCTGACGGACGAGACGGGCCTGCTGCTGGAGGCCTCGGGCGATCCGCATTCTCTGCAGCAAATGCGGGAGGTGCAGCTTTGCCCGGGAGCAACCTGGAGTGAGGCCAACAAGGGGACAAACGCCATCGGCACGGCACTGGTGGAGGCGGGCCCGGTGCAGATCTCGGGGTGGGAGCATTTCCGCGAAGAGAACCACTTCCTGACCTGTTCGGCGGCGCCAATTTTCGATGCCGACGGCCGCATCCTGGGCGTGCTGGACGTAAGCGGAGACTGCCGCTTTTCTCATCCGCACACGTTGGGCATGGTGACGGCGGCGGCGCGGGCGATCGAGAACCAGCTGCGCCTGGAGCTGGCCCGGCACGAAGTGCACGTGCTGACGCGCTACTCGAGCGTGCTGATGCATGGAGCCAACGAGGGGCTGCTGGCGGTGAACAATCTGGGCATCATCCTCGACATCAACGCGCGGGGCGGGCAGATCCTGGGCGTGAACCCGGCCGCCGCTAAGGGCGCGCCCCTCGAGCGCATCTGGATGAGCAACTCGCCGATCGTGCAGGTAATCCAGAAGGGCCAGGAGTACGAGAATCAGCCCATCCTGATCGACCGGACAGGCAAGCAGATTCGCAGTTCGGCCACAGCGGTGCGGGACGAGTCAGGAAACGTCGTCGGCGCGGTCGCCTTCTTCCAGGAGGTCGCTGAGAGGCAGTTGTCGCGACGCTCGCTGATCTTTCACACCAGGCGTTGCTCGTTTGACGAGATTGTGGGCGAGAGCCACGCCATGCGCGCCGCCAAGGAGTGGGCGGCGCTCGCCGCGGGCTGCAACTCCACAGTGCTCTTGCTGGGTGAGAGCGGTACGGGCAAGGAGATCTTCGCCAGCGCTGTGCACGGAGCCAGCGCGCGCAGTCACGCGCCGTTCCTCGCCATCAACTGCGCGGCCATGCCGGAAACGCTGATCGAAAGCGAACTGTTCGGGTACACGGATGGCTCGTTCACAGGCGCGAAGCGGGGCGGCCAGGCGGGAAAGTTCGAGCTGGCCAATGGTGGCACCGTTTTCCTGGATGAGATCGGCGAGATGTCGGCGGCCATGCAGGCCAAGCTGCTGCGGGTGTTGCAGGAACGGACGGTGCAACGGGTGGGCTCGTCTCAGGAGATTCCAGTTGACATAAGGATCATCGCGGCCACGCACCGCGACCTGGGCCGCGACGTGGAAGCAGGCCGATTCCGCGAAGACCTCTATTACCGGATCGCCGTGCTCGAAGTGAAGATTCCCCCGCTGCGGGACCGCCCTGAAGATATTCCGGTGCTGGCCCGGTGCCTGATGCGGCGAATCTCGACGCGGATGGAGCGGGCGCCGCTCGAGATGGCGGACGGCTGCCTGGAGAAGCTGGGCACCTACGCCTGGCCTGGAAACGTGCGCGAGATGGAAAACGTGCTGGAGCGGGCGATTGTGGCCAAACGCCGGGGCGACCGCCTGGACGCCGAGGACGTGGATCTGCCCTCCGGATCGCCGCAGCGCACACAGGAGAGAGTGGCAGCGCCAACCCCGGAACCGGCCCGCAAGCCTGCCGTTGTACGGCCACTGCGAGAGGTCGAGCGGGAAGCGATCGCCGAGGCGTTGAGCGTCTGCGAAGGCAACATCAAGCAGGCTGCAGCCCGGCTGGGAATCGCCCGCAACACGCTCTATCGCAAGATGGAGGAGTACGCGCTGGGGCCCGAAGAACTTGTGCACTGATTCGGACCTACAGGGAGCATATGCTCCACATTGGAGCAATCGTCCGTGCGCAATCCTGGAGCATTTCCCGCCTTCGGAGCTCGGCTGCGAGCGGAGGGCTGTTGGAACGGCGCGTTTAAGTCCGCCGCGCTGCAAGTCAGGCAGCAACGTGTATTGTGCGCTGCCAGCCGGTCCGCAAGACCAGCCGGCTTGCCGGTCGATACCCACAGAATCGCACCAGACTTCGTAGCAATCTCACCCGCGGCCCGCTGGCAAGCGAATTGCATTCATTCTCCGAACAGAAGACGTTCCATTGGGATCCGTCGGCGGTTGTCTGAGTGACCGCTAAGACGCGGGGTTTGTCTGGGCCCGCGCATGGACCGGTCCGGGTGAGGCCGGGAATCCCACTGAGGAGGAAAATCAGAATGTATCAAGCGAAGTCGAAGAAACACCTCTGGGGCCGGTTACGCTCTGCCGCTGTGATCCTGGGCGGCGCCGCACTGGTCTCTTGCGCGCCCACACTCCTGCACGGACAGGCGGCTGGCTGGGAGGGCGAGACCGGCGTGTTTGTGACCCCTCTGGCCTACACGGCGACGGTCGAGGGACAGAAGATTCATCCCGTGGTCGCCTATCACTACTTCGACGCGGGTCCGATCATCGGCCAGTTCCATGAGGTTTCGACCGAAGCCGGGCTGGGCAAGCGCGCGGAGATCGGCTACAACCGCGAGTTCCACGTGCTGGGCGGCAGCGGCGGCGTGTATGTGAACGGCGTCTCGGCGGCCAATCTGAACTACCTGTGGCAAAACGGTATGGACATCTTCAACGGCAAGTTGAACCTGGTCCCGGAGAACTACCAAAAGCACAACTGGGTTCCGGCCATCTCGGCTGGGTTCATCGCGCGTACCGGCGACCGTAACGTGGGCGACTACCTGACCTATAACAACCAGACCAACAACGGCAAGAACAACGGAGACATCTATCTGGTGGCCTCGAAGGTGGTCACGCAGTGGGTAAAGAAGATGCCGATCGTGCTGAACGCCGGCGTGCGCGGAACCAATGCTGAGCTGTGGGGCATGGGCGGCAATGCGCCGGACTGGGAAGCCAAGCCCTTCGGTGCGGCCGCGTTCGTCTTTACCGGCCCGGCCAAGAGCACTATCATCTTTGGCGCTGAAGCAGCGGCCCAGCCGCACCACCCCCTGGGGTACACGTCGTTCACCGACATCGGCGGCCTGCCCTTGAACATCCCGACCACGCTGACCTATTGCACGCGTATCGTGCCCATGTCGAAGTACCACCTGAACGTCGATTTCGGCGTGGCGCAGATCGCGGGCCGAATCTACAACAGCGGAGCCGGCACGGTGGTGGATCTGAAGGCGCGTCAGAGCTGGGGATCGCAGATCACCTGGGGCTTCTAATCAAGAGCGCCGCTCGATCAAAAGAAGCGCGGCGCCCGGATGTCTACCGACAATCGCGGCTCCGTGCCGCCCGCGGCAGCGGGGCCGCACCACGGAACGAGAACGGCCACGCGCAGCGTGCGAGGCTGCGAGGGATCGTGTGGGGCCAAAAGCGCCGGTTTCACAAGAGCCGGCGCGTCCCAGGCCAAACCGAAAACAGGAAAGAGGTTCAGTCATGGAAAGAGTACTTCTCAGCGTCAATGGCGTTGACCGGTCCCTGGTTGTGGATCCGGAGAAGAGCCTGGCCGAGGTGTTGCGCGACCAGCTTCTGCTGACCGGTTGCAAGGTGTGCTGCAGCGAAGGCCAATGCGGTACCTGCACCGTCATCATCGACGGCGAAGCGGCGCGCGCGTGCCTGATTCCCGTGGGCGAAGTGGAGAAGGGCGCCAGGATCACAACGATCGAAGGCATCGGCACGCCGGACAACCTAGATCCTCTGCAGGTGGCGTGGATGGCGCACGCGGGCGCGCAGTGCGGCGTCTGCACCCCCGGCTTCCTGATGTCGGCCAAAGTGCTGCTTGAGAAGAACAACAAGCCGACCCGCGAGGAAGTGCGGACCTGGTTCGATATCAACAAGAATGCCTGCCGCTGCACCGGCTACAAGCCACTGGTGGACGCGGTCATGGACGCGGCCGAGGTGATCCGCGGCGAGAAGAAGAAGGAAGACCTGCTGTTTGAGCCGGCCGACAACGGCTCCATCCTGGGCTCAACCTACAAGCGGCCTTCGGCTGTGGCCAAGGTCACCGGCGCATGGGACTTTGGTGCCGACGTGGCCCTGCACATGCCGCCCGATACGCTGAGGCTGGCGCTGGTGCAGGCTGAGGTTTCGCACGCCAACATTAAAGGCATCGACACCACAGAAGCCGAGAAGATGCCGGGCGTGGCGAAGGTCGTTACCTGGAAGGACGTGAAGGGCAAGAACGCCATCACCGGCCTGATCACCTTCCCGACCAACAAGGGCGACGGCTGGGACCGGCCGATCCTGTGCAAGGACAAAGTCTTCCAGTTTGGCGACGCGATCGCAATCGTGGCGGCCGATACGGAAGCCCATGCGCGGGAGGCGGCCGAGAAAGTCAAGGTCGATCTGGAAGTCCTGCCGGCGTATATGGACGGCTGGTCGGCGATGGCCCCCGACGCTATCGAGATTCATCCCGGAACACCGAACATTTATTTCGAGCAGGGAATCCAGAAGGGCGAGGAGACGGCGCCGTTGATGGCCAAGGCCGCGTATACGGCCGAGGCCGAGACCTACTGCAGCCGCCAGCCCCACCTGCACCTGGAGCCCGATTGCGGCTGCGCCTATCTTGAGGACAATGGCCGTCTGACCATCCAGTCCAAGAGCATCGGCCTGCAGCTGCATGCGGCCATGATCGCGCCGGGCATTGGCGTCGAAGGCGACAAGCTGCGGCTGATCCAGAACGGTACCGGCGGCACCTTCGGCTACAAGTTCTCGCCGACGATGGAAGCTCTGCTGGGTGTGGCGGCGCTGGTGACGGAAAGGCCGGTTTCGCTGGTCTACAACCAGTACCAGAACATCACCTACACCGGCAAGCGTTCGCCGGGCAACGTGAAGACCAGGCTGGCCGCGGACAAGAACGGCAAGATTGTGGCCATGGAGACCGACTGGTGGATCGACCATGGTCCGTACTCCGAGTTCGGCGACCTCCTGACGGTGCGGCAGGCGCAGTTCACCGGCGCCGGCTACGACATTGCCAACATCCGCGGCAAGGGCAGGACCGTCTGCACGAACCATGCGTGGGGCTCGGCCTTCCGGGCCTACGGCTCGCCCCAGGCCTTTCTCTCGTCGGAGATCGCCATCGACATGCTGGCCGAAAAGGCGGGGATGGATCCGTTCGAGTTCCGGTACAAAAACATCTACCGGCCGGGCGCGACCACACCCACCCAGCAGGTTCCGGACGTTTACTGCCTTGAGGGCCTGTTCGACAAAATCCGGCCGAAGTACGAGGAAGCCAAGGCGCGATGCAAGAAACTGTCGACCCCCGAGACGCCGCGCGGCGTAGGCCTCTCGTTAGGCATCTACGGCTGCGGCCTGGACGGCCCGGACGGTTCGCAGGCGGCCATCGAGTTAAACCCCGACGGTGGCGTGACCCTGATGAACTGCTGGCAGGACCACGGGCAGGGCTCGGACCTGGCCTGCCTGACTATCGCGCATGAGACGCTGCGTCCGCTGGGGCTCAAGCCCGAGCAGATCAAGCTTCGCATGAACGATACATTGCTGCCCAACAGCGGCCCTTCGGGCGGAAGCCGTTCGAATGTCTTCACGGGCAATGCCACCAAGGTGGGCTGCGAGATGCTGCTGAACGCCATGCGCAAGGCCGACGGGAGCTATCGCACCTACGCCGAGATGGTGGCCGGGAAGCTGCCGCTGCGCTACGACGGTAAGTGGGTCGCCTCCGACTGCACCGCCTGCGACGCTGTAACCGGCAAAGGCAATCCCTTCCCGGTGTACATGTATGAAGTGTTCATGCCCGAAGTCGAGGTGGACACCAGGACCGGCAAAGTCCGGGTGGTCAAGTTCACCACGGCCGTGGACGTGGGCACCATCATCAACCGCGCGACGGTGGAAGGGCAGATCTACGGCGGTCTGGCGCAGGGCATCGGCCTGGCGCTGACCGAAGACTTCGACGATCTGAAGTATCACACCAACCTGAAGAACTGCGGCCTGCCTTACATCAAGGACGTCCCGGACGAGATCGAGATTCTCTTCCAGGAGACGCCACGTCCGCTCGGTCCCTTCGGAGCGGCCGGCGCGGGCGAGGCGCCCCTGACGGCTCCGCATCCGGCGATTCTTAACGCCATCTACAACGCCTGCGGCGTCCGCATCTTCAAAGTGCCGGCGCTGCCCAAGACGGTGAAGGCGGCGCTGGACGCCAAGGCCAAGAGCGAACAGAAGGTCCACGCATAACCCCGAGCAACCCGCCGGGACGAAGACACAGGCCTCGTCCCGGCGCTGTCTTCACCCCAAAAACGCCGGGCCGTTCGCAGGCAAGACCGGAGGGCCGGTGACGGATCCAACGGTTTTGGCAGAGGGCGAGCAGGTTAGGCGGCGAAAACACAGCCAGCTTCCATGACGCCCGTCACATATGCTTGTGCTAAGACCGACGTAGAATCGAGCCGTCATGGACCGGGAACAAGTACGGCGCTGGGAATCGCAGTGTATTCAGGAGCAGGCGCCGGCGTGCGCCTCGGCCTGCCCGATGCACGTGGACGCTCGCAAGCTGGCCGAGTGCGCACGCAAGGGCGATTTCAAGGCCGGATTCTCCGTGCTGGCAGCCGCAGTTCCCGTCCCCCTGATCGTCGCCTATGTCTGCGACCACCCCTGCCAGCGGCAGTGCCGGCGCGCCGATGCTGGGGACCCGATCCGCATCCACGAGCTTGAAAAGGCCTGTGCGGAGTTTGGCGGGGCCTCGCCGACCCTGCGCGTGCAGAACAAGAGAAATCGCGAAATCCTGGTGTGCGGCAGCGAGCTGAGCGGAGTCTCGGCCGCGATTCTCCTGGCGCAAAAGGGCTACAACGTCACGCTTCACGAGCCCGGACCGGCGCTGCTCGGCAGTCTGCGCGGCCTGGGCGACGGCTTTCTGCCGCAGATGGCGATCGGCACGGATATGGCGGCGCTCGAAGCCCTGGAGATCGAGGTCTGTTACGACCGCGAGCTGCCGCACGACGAGGAGGCGATTCTCGGGCTGCGCCACGAGTACGATGCGCTCTTCTTCGAGGCGGGGGCATGGCCTTTTACATTCACCGGCGACCCGGCAACGCTCGCCACCCGCCATCCAGGTGTCTTTGCCGGCAACGCCTGGCAGGAGCTCTCGCCCGTCTATGCGGTCTATGAGGGCAGCGTGGCGGCCATCTCCATCGACCGCTACCTGCAGGGAGCTTCGCTGACGGCCAACCGCGAGAACAGGGGAGCCTACCCATCGCGGCTCTACATGAACACGCAGGACCAAATCCCGCTGGCGGCAGTGGAATCCGCCGACCCCGAACAGGGCTACACCCGCGAGGAGGCCCAACAGGAAGCCGCGCGCTGCTTCCCCTGCCAGTGCCTGGAGTGCGTGAAGGTCTGCGAGTACCTGAAGGAGTACAAGTCATACCCCAAGCGCTACGTCCGCGAGATCTACAACAACGAGTGCATCGTGATGGGCGTGCGCAAGGCCAACCGCATGATCAACTCCTGCGCGCTGTGTGGGCTGTGCACCACCGTGTGCCCTGAGAACCTGAGCATGGCGGAGGTGATCCTGGCGGCGCGGCGGGGGATGGTCGACACGGGCAAGATGCCGCCCTCGGCCCATGACCTTGCGCTGCGCGATATGGCTTTCAGCACGAGCGACGCCTTTACGCTGGCGCGGCACCAGCCGGGCCATGCGTCGAGCGCCGTAGCCTTTCTGCCCGGCTGCCAGCTTTCGTCTTCGTCGCCCGAGCACGTTGAGTCGGTCTACAAGCATCTCAGGGAAACGACCCAAGGCGGCGTGGGCCTGATCCTGGCCTGCTGCGGTGCGCCTGCCCAATGGGCCGGCAATGAAGCCAAATTTGCCGAGGCGCGCGCCGAGCTAACAGCGTCATGGGAGCAGCTGGGGCGGCCGAAGCTCATCACCGCCTGCTCGTCCTGCATCCGTACCCTGCACGACCACCTGCCGCAGATTCCGGTCGAGTCGCTCTGGAAGCACATCGACTTGGCGCTGATTGCCCCACCCACGGCTCCCAAGCGGCTGGCCGTGCACGATCCCTGCTCCACACGCGAGATGCGCGAGGTGGAAGACGGAGCGCGGGCCCTCTTGCGCGAATTGGGCGTGGAGATCGAAGAGCTGAACGAGCGCGGGCTCACCACCTGCTGCGGCTTCGGCGGCCTGCAGCAGTTCGCCAACCCCGAACTGGCGGACCGTACCGCGCAGCGCCGCGCGGCGACGAGCAGCACGGACTACGTGACCTACTGCGCGATGTGCCGGGACCGCTTTTCGCTCCGGGGCAAGCGCGCCGTCCATATACTTGACCTGATCTTTCCCGCCGATGACGGGGCGGATCCGGCGGCGCGCCTGGACCCCGGGTTCTCGCGCCGGCAGGAGGGCCGTGCCCGGCTCAAGCGCCGCCTGCTGCGCGACTTATGGGGAGAGACGGAGGCCGAAATGGACGAGCTTTTCGAACTGGAGATTGCCGAGGAAGTGCGCGCTCTGCTCGAGAAGCGCATGATCCTGGTGGAAGACGTGCGCCAGGCGGTGGAGCACGCCGAAAAGACCGGCGAGAAGCTTGAGCAGCCGGGAACCGGTCACTGGCTGGCCATGTGGCGGCCCTCTTGCGTCACCTACTGGGTGGAGTACTCGGGCGGCGCGGGCAGCTTCACGGTGCACAACGCGTACTCGCACCGGATGCAGGTGAAGTGAGATGGCCGAGGAAGCGGAGTTGATGTGCGGGAAATGCAAGCAGCCGCTGGTGAAGGCGCAGGTCGTGGCGTCGTACCTGGGGGCCGAGTTTCCCATCGAGCTGCTGCGCTGCCCAGGGTGCGGCGTAGTGCACGTGCCCGAGTCGCTGGCCACGGGCAAGATGTTCCAGGTGGAGCAGGCGCTGGAGGACAAATGAGCTGTTGCCCGGCTGCAAATCCGACCGCGTACGAAACCGGCGTGCTTGCCGCGTCGGGCCAGCGGCTGCCGCACCCAGGCGGGGCCGAGCTGACCCGCCACGCGATCGAGTCCGCAGGGTTGCGTGCCGGAGCGCGGATCGTGGACCTTGGCGCAGGTGCGGGCAAGACCGTGGAGCTGCTGCGGACGATGGGGTTTGACGCTGTGGGGGTAGAGCCGCGCGCCGATAAGCCGTCCGCGCAAACAGGCCTGTGCGTTCGGGCGACAGCCGAGTCGCTTCCCTTCCCTAACGGATCTGCCACAGCCGTTCTGGCCGAGTGCAGCCTGTCGGTGATGGGCGATTGGGAGCGCGTGCTGGCCGAGTGCGCGCGGGTGCTGGAACGGGGCGGACGGTTAATCGTCGCCGACCTGTACGCGCGGAATCCTGAAGCCATCGGCCGGGCGCGGGCCCTGGGGCACTCGGCGATTGCAGGCATGATTGTCCGCGAAGAGCTACAGGCGAGTCTCAGGGCGCATGGATTTGCGGCCGAACTCTGGGAGGACCACTCGCGGGCGCTCCGTGAATTCGCGGCCCGCTTTCTGATGTACAACGGATCGTTGACGCAGCTGTGGGGTTGCGCCGGAACAGGCGCCTCCGCACAGGAGATTGAGAGCGCGATGAAGGCCACGCGCGCCGGCTATTTTCTGCTGATCGCTACAGCCGGGAACGCACACAGGAGCACACCGCCAAGGAGTACACAATGGATATGAACAACGCCGATGCGTTTCGCGTAATGGAGCTCGGCATGCAGGGCTACAACTGCAGCCAGATTCTGATGCTGCTGGCCCTGGAGGCGCAGCACAAGGAGAATCCCGACCTGGTGCGGGCGATGACCGGCCTGGTAGGCGGGATGAGCTGCGGCAAGAACTGCGGAACGCTTACCGCCGGCTGCTGCCTGCTCGGCCTCTACGCCGGCAAGGGCACGCCCGACGCCAACGCCGACGACCGGCTGGAGCCGATGCTGCACTCGTTCGTCGAGTGGTTCGAGTCGGAGTTCAAGCCGCGCTACGGCGGCATCGACTGCGCTGTAATCCTCGAAGACGACGCGCGCAACCGGCTGGCGCGCTGCCCTTCGATCATGCTCGAGAGTCTGGCCAAGCTGAAGGAGATCCTGGCGGAGAATGGCTATGCCTTCGCCGCCTGAGGCCGGAGCGCACAAGCTGGGCGCCGTTGTGCTGGCCGCGGGCTACTCCTCGCGCATGGTCGAGTTCAAGCCGCTTCTGCCCTTCGCGGGCGCCACGGTCGCCGAGGCAACGATCGGCCTCTTCCGGCGCGCAGGGATCGGGGATGTGCTGGCCGTCCTAGGCCATCGCGCGGAAGAGTTGCGCCCGGTGGCGGAGAAGGCCGGCGCGCGAACCGTTCTGAACCCGCGTTACGACGAGGGGATGTACTCGTCGGTGCGCGCTGCGGCGGGTGCGCTCACGCCGGGCGTCGATCTCTGGTTCGTTTTGCCCGTGGATATGCCGCTGGTGCGAGCCGAAACCCTGCACCGCCTAGCCCATGCTTTGCAATCGAGCGCCATGCGTATCGCCTATCCGGTATTTCAGGGCAGGCGCGGCCATCCACCGCTGATCGCGCGCGAAGTTCTCCTTGAAGCACTCGATCCAAGCTTTCCCGGACCGCTCTTCGCGCTGCTCGCTCGGCACAAGGATGAGGCCTGCGAGGTTCCGGTAGCAGACGAGGGCATCCACCTGGACTTGGACACCCGGGAAGAATACGCACGTCTCTACGCCATGGCTCCCGGGCGCGACATACCCACGGAAGCCGAATGCGAGGCTCTGCTTTCGATCTACTGCGTAACGCCGCAGATCGTGGCGCACTCTCGCGCCGTAGCGGACGTAGCCTCCGAGCTGGCGGCGGGCTTGAACCAGCGGGGGCTCAATCTCGACCTGGCGCTGGTGCGGGTCGGGGGCCTGCTACATGACATCGCCAAGGGTGCAGCAGACCACGCCAACGCTGGCGCAGCGCTCTTGCGTGCCATGGACTTCGAGCGCGTGGCAGCGATCACGGCCTTCCACACGGGGGCCGAGGCGCTGCCCGCTCAGATCGACGAGACGGAAGTGGTCTTTCTCGCCGACAAGATCGTGCGCGGGGCCAGCCGGGTGGGCATCGAAGAGCGGTTCCGTGCCACGCCCAGCAGGTTTGAGGGCAATGAAGAAGCGCTGGCTGCGGCGCAGCGGCGGCAGGCCAAGGCTCGCGCGTCGGCCGCCCGCGTCGAGGCCCGGCTCGGGACACCGCTCAACGCCTATCTGCGCCTGGGCGGCAATATCGAGTGATCTAAATCACGGTTTGGCAGGCAACCTGCTCCTGAAGATAAGAAAGTCATGGAATGCGCAGGTTCAACCCTCGATGTCACGGTTCTGAGCACGACTGAGAGCGTCTGCCCCGTCTGTTTGCGCCAGATCGGAGCAGAGCGCATCGCCATCGGCGACCAGGTCTTCCTCCGCAAGGAGTGCCCCGAACATGGGCGCTTCCAGACCGTCCTCTGGCGCGGGCTCGATTCGTATCTTGCCTGGAAGGGTCCGCAAAAGCCACTTCATCAGCCCACAGCGAATGCTTTGCCCGTTTCGTCCAAAGGCTGCCCCCACGACTGCGGCCCCTGCACCGACCACCACCAGCAGACCTGCTGCGCGATTGTAGAGGTAACGCCGCGCTGCAACCTGGCCTGCCCGGTCTGCTTCGCCGATGCGTCTGCGGGGCGCGCGGGCGAGCCGGACGCAAACGAGATTGTGGAGCGGTGCCGCGCGCTCCTGGCCACACGAGGTCCGTTCAATATTCAGCTCTCCGGCGGCGAGCCCACGGTGCGCAACGACCTGCCTGAGTTGATCGCGCGGCTGCGCGAAGCCGGCGCGCCGTTTGTGCAGCTCAACTCGAACGGCATACGGCTGGCCTGCGAGGCCGGCTACGCCCGCCGCCTCAAATGGGCAGGCCTGGACTGCGTCTTTCTCCAGTTCGACGGGCTCACAGCCGATGTCTACAAGGCTATCCGCGGCTGCGATCTCTTCCGCCTGAAGGCCGCGGCCATCGCCAACTGCGCCGAGGTGCAGCTTGGAGTAGTGCTGGTGCCTACACTGGTTCCCGGCGTTAACACTGGCCAAATCGGTGCGATCTTACGGTTCGCCCTGGAGCACATGCCGGTGGTGCGGGCCGTGCACTTCCAGCCGGTGAGCTACTTTGGGCGCTATCCGGGAAGCCGCCGCGGCGAGAACGGGCCTGGGGCCGGCCCCCAGGACAGCGACCGCATCACGATTCCCGAAGTCCTTGAGGCGATCGAGCAGCAAACCGGCGGGCTGATGCGCGCAGGGGACTTTCACGCACCCTCGGCGGAGAACGCCTATTGCTCCTTCCAGGGCAAATTCCACGTGGCGGCAAACGGCCAGGTGAAGCCGGCAGCCGCGCCCAAAACAGCCTCCTGCTGCGGCACAACGCAGCAGCTGGTGCAGCCGGGCGGCAGCCCGCAGCAGCAGAGCGACGGCGGCGAACTGCGCCGCGCCCGCCAGGCTGTTTCGCGCCAGTGGGCCTTCCCGGTGATTCAGGACGCGGGTCGTGAATCCTCCTGCTGCTCGGCCACGGAGTTCGCGAGCTTCGACGCTTTTCTGGCGGCCGAAGCGCGCGCGCTGAGCGTCTCCAGCATGGCGTTTCAGGATGCGTGGAACCTCGACCTCGACCGCCTGCGCGAGTGCTTTCTGCACGTGGCCACGACGGACGGCAGGATGGTTCCGGTGTGCGCCTACAACCTGACCTCCTGCGACGGCCAGACACTTTACCGGCCTCTGAACGGAGACCCGCGATGAGCGCAACGGTTGTTTGCGGAACGCCGCTTGAGCCCACGCCGCTTGAGCCATGGACAGCGGCCCGCCTCGGCCCACCCGCCGGTGCGCTGACGCGCGAAGCCATCGAGCGTTGGCAGCTCGCGCGGCTGAACGAAACCATCGCATGGACGCGGGAACGAAGCCCCTTTTACCGCGAGCGCCTGGCAGGGTCGGCCTCAGCATCGTTGACGAATCTCGCCGATCTGTGCAGCCTTCCCTTCACCACCGGCGCCGACCTGGCCCTTGCGCCCGAGCGGTTCCTGTGTGTTTCCCAAAGCGAGGTCCGGCGCGTCGTGACCTTCTCAACCAGCGGCACGGTAGGAAAGAAGCGCGTCTTCTTCACCGCTGAAGACCTCGATTGTTCCGCCGATTATTTTGAGCATGGGGTGCGAGCCGTGGCCGCGCGGGGCGAGCGGATGGCCATTGCGCTCCCTTGCGAACGCGCGAACAGCGTAGGCTGGCAACTTGCCAAAGGCATCGAGCGCGCCGGAGTCGTTCCCATCCGCTGCGGCCTTGCGACGGACCCTGGGCCGCTGCTCGATGCAATTGATCGCGAGCAGCCGGCAGCCGGCATCGGCCTGCCCACGCAAATGCTGGCGCTGGCCTATCGCGCCGATGCCGAGCGAAGCGCGGCCTTCCGCAACCTGCGCAGCATGGTGCTCTGCAGCGACCACGTTCCTTCGAGCCTGGTTGAGGCCATTCGCCGGCGCTCGGGCTGCGCGGTCTTCGAGCACTATGGCATGACCGAGACCGGCCTGGGCGGCGGCATCGACTGCGAAGCCCACGCGGGCTACCACTTCCGCGAGGCCGATCTTTACGTTGAGATCCTCGATCCGCTGACCGGCGCGCCGATGCCCGATGGATGCGAAGGCGAGATCGTCTTGACCACGCTCAGCCGGCGCGCCATGCCGCTGCTGCGCTACCGCACCGGCGACCTCTCGCGCCCGATGCCGGGCCCATGCCCATGCGGCTCCGTGCTCAAGCGGCTTGCGCGCGTCCGCGACCGCATAGGCAGCAGCGTTGCGCTCAGCGCGTCCGGCAGCCTCACTCTCTCCATGCTCGACGAAGCGCTCTTCGCACTTCCCGGAGTCACAGACTTTACGGCCTCCATCCAATCCGGCAAGCCTTCGCGCCTGGAACTCGTGTTCTCGATCGCGCGTGGCTGCGCGTCGCCAAATGAGGCAGCGATTCACGACGCTTTGAATATGATCGAGATCGTGCAGGCGGCGACACGAGCCGGTGAACTGGCCGTCTCCACAACCGCAACTTGCCAGCCCCTCGAACACCCCACGCCCAAACGGCGCATCGAGGTGCGCTAACTCCCATGAGCAATCCCGTCCTCTATCTCGTGCGCCACGGCGACATCATCTCCGTGCAGGGCAAGGCCTACATCGGCCAGGTCGAAGCCCCGCTGAGCGAGACGGGTGTGGAGCAGGCCTGGGCACTGCGCCGCTGGCTTGATGACGTGCCCTTCAGCCTCGTCTGCTCGAGCGACCTCTCGCGTTCGCAGCGCACCGCGCGTATCATCGCGGGTAATCGCACAGAGCGCATCCGGCCCTGCCCGGCATTCAGAGAGATCAGTCTGGGCGCGTGGGAAGGCTTCGCCTTCAAAGAGATCGAATCCCGCTTCCCAGAGGAGTACGCGGCGCGCGGACGGGACCTCGAGAACTGGAGCCCGCCCGGCGGCGAGAGCTTTGCCGACTGCCGCGCGCGCGTCCTGCCCGCGCTCAAGGAGCTTCTGGATGGAGCCGAAGGCAACGTTCTATTGGTGGCGCACGCAGGGGTCAACCGTCTGATCCTCTGCGACGCGCTGGGCATTCCCACGGCAAATCTGATGAGCATCGGCCAGGACTACGGATGCGTCAGCATCCTGGAATACGACCTATCCCGGGTCCGGCTGCGGCTGATGAACTTTACGCCGCCGCTCGCTCAGCCGGCAGTAGAGCGGCCAGCGGCGCCGGCGCGCGGTCGACGCGAGACATTGCGAAGGAGGCAGACATGTCAATCGCCTACCTAGACAACAACGGAACCACACAGATTCATCCCGAAGTTCTGCGCGAGATGCTGCCCAGCCTCACTGAAGAGTTCGGCAACCCGTCGTCGATTCACGCCTGCGGGCGCCGTGCGCTGGCAAAATTGAAGTCCGCCCGCGAGCGCACCGCACACCTGTTGGGTTGTCTGCCCACGGAGATCGTCTTTTCCGGTGGCGGCACCGAAGGCGACAACACCGCGTTGATGGGGATGGTGAACCCGAGTGATCACATCGTAACTTCGGCCATCGAGCACAGTGCCATCCTGCAGTGCTGCGCGTTCCTCGAGCGGCAGGGCTGCGAGGTGACGCGCGTGGGCGTGGACGGCAACGGGCGCATCGATCCTGCCGAGGTACGCCGCGCCCTGCGGCCAAACACCCGGCTGGTCTCGATCATGATGGCAAACAACGAAACCGGCGTCTTGCAGCCCGTCGAGGAGATCGGCCGCATCGCGGCCGAGGCCGACGTGTGGTTCCACACCGACGCCGTGCAGGCCGCCGGCAAGACGCCAATCTCGGTGACGGCCATCGGCTGCGACCTGCTGACCATTACCGCGCACAAGATGCACGGGCCCCAGGGCACGGGCGCGCTCTTCGTCAAACGGGGCACGCCACTGCGCCCACTGCTCCATGGCGGCCACCAGGAAAAATCCCGCCGGCCCGGCACGGAGAACGTGGCCGGCATTGTGGGACTCGGCAAGGCCTGCGAGCTTGCGCGGCTCGGCCTGGAGGACGGCTCAGTCGAGCGGCTGCGCGACTGGCGCGACCGGCTGGAGAACGCGGTGCTGGCGGCGATTCCGGGCTCGGGCGTTAACGGCCGCGGCGCGGCACGAGTTGCCAACACGACCAGCATTTACTTCGACGGCGTGGCCGGCGATGCGCTCGTGCTGGCGCTCGACGAGGCAGGCATCGCGGCATCGCGCGGCTCCGCGTGTTCCTCGGGAGAGGCCGGCCCGTCGAGCATGCTGATCGCTATGGGCTTGAGCGGCGAGCGCTCGCGCTCTAGCCTGCGCTTCAGCCTGGGCAAGTTGAACACGGTCGAAGACATTGACCGCACGATAGCAGCATTGCCCGAAGCGGTGGCGCGGCTGCGCGCCACGCATTCGTTTTTTGAGCCGGAGGCAGTTTCGTCGGTGTGGTAACGCACGCGCTGCGTACGCGAGAGAGCCGCGGTAAAAGATCGGAAAGAAGAAAGGCAAACGATGGATATATTTGAGGAAATCGCCAGATTGAAGCGGGAGGGCCGGCGCGCGGCGCTCGCCACCATCGTCAACGTGCAGGGCTCTATCCCGTCGGTAGCCGCCGCCAAGATGCTCGTGCTTGAAGACGGCTCCATCCTGGGAACCGTGGGCGGCGGCTGCGTGGAGAACGATGTGCGCAAGGGCGCGCTGGAGGTGCTCCACGACGAAAAGCCCCGGACCTTCACCTTCAACCTGAACCAGAAGCCGGACGACGACACGGGCCTGGTCTGCGGCGGTTCGCTGCAGGTCTTTGTCGAGCCCATCGTGCCCACGCCGCCGCTCTACATCTTCGGCTGCGGCCACGTCGGCCTCAACGTCTACAAGATCGCCTCGCTAGTGGGATTCGAAGTGAACGTGGTCGATGACCGCGAGGCCTTCGCCAACCGCGAACGGTTCCCGAATGCGCATGAGATCCATGCCGGCCTGTGGCAGACGGTCCTGCCGCAGATCGTCCCGCCGCCCACGGCGTTCGTGGTGATCGTGACGCGCGGCCACCAGTACGACCTGGGCGTGCTGCGCTGGGCGCTCGATACCGAGGCGCGCTACACCGGCATGATCGGCTCGGGACGCAAGGTGCTTACCATCTTCGATCAGCTTGAAGCCGAAGGCGTGTCGCGCGAGAGCCTCAAGCGGGTCTATGCGCCCATCGGCCTGGAGATCGGCGCGGTCACGCCGGAGGAGATCGCCGTCTCCATCGTCTCGGAGATGATCGCCGTCCGCCGCAAGACCGTCATCGCGCTGCCGCACTCGCGCAATCGGATTCGCGAAGAGGAGCCGGTCGTGGAAGCAAAAAAGCGAGCGGCCGCTGAAAGATGAAGACTACACGCTCACCATCACGTTGGAGGCTTTGATCACGGCGCTGGCCTTGGCGCCGGCCGCCAGTCCGAGCGCTTGCACGCTTGCCTTGGTAATGGAGGCGACCACCTTGGAGCCGCCGGCCAGTTCGATGGTCACTTCACTGTTCACCGCACCATCTTCCACGCGCGCCACCGTCCCGTTCAACACATTCCGCGCGCTGATCTTCGCGCCGTCCATTCCCGTGCCCACCATCACTTCGGATGCTTTGATGATGACAGTCGCGGCCTTGCCTTCACCCAAGCCAAGGGCATCGGCGCTGGCGTTGGTAATGATGGCGGCGATCTTTTCGCCCTCGGCCAGTGTGAGATCGACTTCGGTGTTGACTGCTCCCTTGGCCACCTTGGTAACCGTTCCGGCAAGCATGTTGCGCGCGCTGAGTTGCATGGGCATTTCTCCTTTCGATGCCAATTGGCGCAGCGAAACCGAAGTCTCGCAGCCCGACTTTCGCCGAAAGAATAGCGCAATTAGAGCTGGCGCTGCAATGCATCAACCGGGGCTGCAACAAGGCACGATTTCCAGCGTGATTCAGTCAATGATACCCGTATTGAAGCAGCAGAAACTGATACCGACGTGGAAGCACCCGTTGCAACCGGTCTGCGGATATTCAGCGGCCTACGAGAGTCCTCACTGCATCCGCCCACTGACAATTTGGCCTCCACCATTCGCGGCACGATACAATAATCGAACTTGCTTGCATGGGAACCGGCGCTATCAACTTGCCTGTCCGCGTGGCGATTCTCACCTTGAGCGACAAGGGCGCGCGCGGGGAGCGCGAGGACCTGAGCGGCCCGGCGCTGGCCGTCTGGCTGGCCTCGCACCACGTCATCATCGCAGTTACCAGGATGCTTCCCGACGAGCCGGAGGTGATCTCTGCTCAACTGGCCGAGTGGGCCGACACCGGCGTCTGCGACCTGATCCTCACCACAGGCGGAACGGGTATCTCGCCCCGTGATCGCACCCCCGAGGCCACGGCCAAGGTTCTGGACCTCGTCATTCCCGGTTTCGCCGAGGCGATGCGCGCCGCCAGCCTCAAAAAGACTCCCTTCGCGGTGCTTTCGCGAGCCGTCGCAGGTGTTCGCAAACAAACCCTGATCCTTAATCTTCCCGGGAGCCCGCGCGGAGCCGTCGAATGCCTTGAGGCCGTGTGGATCGCCCTCGAGCACGCCATACGCAAGATGCAGGGAGATATGAGCGACTGTGTTCCCCCGCCGGGCTCCGTCTCCGTGCAACCATAATTCGGCCCACCACCCGCCGCGCGACCCAAACCACCGCCAGGCCGACTCAGCCGCAGAGCAATCGGTCACAAAGGAAGCAACGATGAGCCGTGAGTATCACAAGTGGTTCTCCCCCCGCCTGGGCCGCGACATGGAGTTGCTTGTCTTTGGCCACGCCGGACTGCCGGTGCTCGTCTTCCCAACCTCCGGCGGCCGCTTCTACGAATTCGAGGACCGTGGCTTCGTGGGCGCGCTCTGGGGTAAACTCGACGGCGGCCATCTGCAGTTGTTCTGCGTCGACTCGGTCGACATGGAGAGCTGGTACAACAGATCCGTGCCGCCCCGGTGGCGCATCGCCCGCCATGTGCAGTACGAGGACTACCTGCTCAACGAGGTCGTGCCGCTGATCCGCCTCGAAAACCGCGAACCGCACCTGGTGTCGCTGGGCTGCAGCTTCGGCGGCTACCACGCTGTGAACATCGCCCTGCGCCATCCCGATATCTTCACCGGCGCGCTCTCGATGTCGGGCGCCTTCGACCTCTCGGGCTTTCTCGACGACTACTACGACCAGGATTGCTACTTCAATCTACCGCTGCACTACCTGTCCAACCTTACCGATCCCTGGTTCTTCGAGCACTACGACCGCAACACGCTGGTGCTGGCCACCGGCTGGGACGACCACTGCCTGGGCCAGAACCAGAACCTCGACCGCGTCCTCAGCGCCAAGGGGATTCCGCATAAGCTCTACATCTGGGAGTCCTGGAACGCCCACGACTGGCCCACCTGGGAGCGCATGGTGCGTGAGTACCTGTGAAAGCCGACAGCCAAACGCCAGCCCTGCCGTATAATAGAGGGAACGTCAGGTTCGATCATTACTTGCGGATTGAGCGCCCCGCTCCCGCCCACGGAACATGAATGCCGGATCACATTAAAAAGCAGCTACTTGCTGAGATCAGCCAGCTCGAGCACGAGCTCGCACACGAGCTTCCCGCGGAGATCAAGAAAGCCGTGGCGCTGGGCGATCTGTCGGAGAACGCCGAGTACCACATGGCAAAACAGCGCCAGGAGTTCGTCAATGCGCGCCTGGGCCAGCTCAAGAAGCGCATGGCCGAGCTTTCGCTCGTAAACCTGGCGAACATCCCAAGAGACAAGGCCGGCTTTGGGTCGACCGTGGTTGTCTACGACACCACCAAGGACGAGGAGATCGAGTACCGGCTCGTCACCAGTGAGGAGTCGGACGTGGCCAAGGGGTTGATTTCGACTACCTCGCCAATCGGGCGCGGGCTGGTGGGCAAGCGGGTGGGCGACATGGCCACCATCGTGACGCCCAACGGCAAGCGCGAGCTGGAGATTTTGAAGCTGACCACGATCCACGACGAGGCCGGCGCAGAGAGCCCGGCCAACGGAACGGCCGGCGCGTAGTAACAGCCGGAAGAACTAGCCGCTAGCTTCTAGCCTCTAGCCTCTAGTTTTTTCGCGAATGAGTCCAATGAGCCTTCTGACAACAAAGTAGAGGCGAAGGGCTAGAAGCTAGGAGCTTGAAGCTCGCATGACCTGGACCAGCGCCTTTGGCCGCGCCTGCGGCTGGCTTCTTGACCGCATCGTTCACGGACTGGCGCTCACCCGCATCTCACCGAATGCCCTCACATTCATCGGCCTGGTGATCAACATCGTGGCCGCGGTGCTGTTTGGCCACGCCAACGCGGCCAACGGAGACCAAATGTTCTTCTACGCCGGCCTGGTCATCTTTGGCGCCGGCATCTTCGACATGGTTGACGGCCGCGTAGCCCGCCGCACCAACCAGGTCACGGTATTCGGTTCGTTCTTCGATTCGGTAATCGACCGCTACTCGGACGTGGTCCTCTTCTTCGGTTTGCTGGTCTTCTATGGGCGCATCAACCGCTTCAAATATGTGGTGCTGGTGGCCTTCGTCATGGTCACGTCCCTCATGGTCAGTTACACGCGCGCCCGCGCCGAGGCCCTCATCGGCCAATGCAAGGTGGGCTTCATGGAGCGGCCAGAGCGGGTGGTGCTGATCATGCTGGGGGCGCTGTTCAACCACTGGGGCGTGATGGCCCCGGTCCTATGGGTGCTGGCCGCGCTTTCGACCATCACCGTAGCCCACCGCATCGTCTACACCTACCAGTGCACCAAGCATCTGGCGCCGCTGAGTTAGAGAGCGCTACTCTATGGCGCTTCCGGAGATGCTGAATCAAGCCGGAGCTTTCCTATCGGCAGGCCCTCTGTCGGGCGATATGAGACGGCCTGCCGTCCGCCATCTGGCCCGAATTCGGGCCCAAAACTGCTGGGGTGACCCCTTAGTTTGAGACAGTTCGAAATGGTCCCAACTGCAGTTTGCTGTTTTCAGTTTTACCAAGAGCCACGTTTTGATGGAGCATGGCCTCGGCCGGTGAAGCGGAGTCGGGCTCTGCTGGAGAGCAACCCG
>DATJMU010000118.1:0-14379 GCA_035508555.1 Occallatibacter sp.
CGACAGGTCTTCGTCGCTGGGGTGAGAAGCCGAGCCCGAAGGCTTTGGTGGCTCCAAGGTCGAAAGCGAGAACAAAGTATGGCCCGATCTTCGCCGCACCCAGGGCTCCCGGCACACGGTCTTTGCGGGCTGGGATGGAAGTCGAAGGACGGGGTCAATTTTCCCCATTTCGTCTTCTCTCGTCGCTGGCAGACACCCGGTATCCACCCCACGGACAAAGATCCGTCCGCGGGGACCCCGGTATGCGTCGCTCCTCTCTCCTGGAACCGGGAAAAATCGGGAACTGGGAAAGATTGGCTCCCGTCGCCACCGCCCTGGTAGTGTTAACAGGCCCTAATCATTGCCGAACCAGCCGCATCAGCCCCCGCGGCCGCAGGTCGGGCTCGAGCACGCGCCGCCCCGCGCCAACCGCGTCCAGAACCGCCTCTGCCGCCAGATGGCCCGACCGGGCCGCGCTCTCCATCGTCGAGGGCCACCCTGTCCGAGTCCAGTCACCGGCCAGATAGCAGTTCGGCCACGGAGAGACCGCCCCCGGACGTGCCGCATCGATTCCCGGCGGTACGCCAAACGTCGCCCGCACCTCCTTGACCAGCGCCACCTTCTCCACCCTCGCCGAAGCGGCCTCCGGGAAGAACTCTGCCAGTTCGCCAACGGCCAGCTCGATCGCCTCATTTCGACTGAGGGCAGCGAAACGGCGCGATGCACTGACCAGCAGCTCGATATAACTGCCGCGGGTCTTGCGCCACGGCTGCAGTCGACCCTTGTTGTACATCCAGTGCAGCTCCCGGTCCAGAAGGATCGCATGATCCAACTCCGTGATCTCCCGGTCCAGCCAGAGGTGCACGCTGCAGATCGGCCAGTGCTCTTGCCGTGCAATCTGCCCGCACAACGCCTCCACTCCATCGGCGGGTGGCATCTGCTCCAGCAGCTTGCCCACGGCATCGAAAGGCAGCGCCAGCACAAGGTAATCCGAAATCATAGGCCCGCCGCGTGTGGCGATCGACCACTGCGAAGTCCCCTCGTCCCACGCCGCTGCTTCCACGCCGCAGCTCAAGTGAATCCTGCCGCCATGCCCGGTCAGGAACTCTTCCGCGCCCGCATACAACTCGCTAAGCGGCACCGTGCTGAGGCCCATCCGTCCGGCCCCGGCCGAGTTCATGAAGAGTTCGCGCACCACTTTTGCGGCATAGGGCACAGCGATTGCGTCGAGATCCGCATTGAGTGCGCTGGCAAGCACCAGCCGCCAGAAGCGGTCGATGGCTCCCGGCGTCTGGTTGTGACGAGCAAGCCAGGCCGCCAGGTTTTCGGTCGACTCCTCCGCAACCGGCCGCATCAGTGCCCAGAAACCCCGCGCCAGCGCCAGCTTGTCCGCTCCCGTGAAGGCGCGTGCACCCAGCAGGCGGGGCAGGGCGTGCAGTGGCGCCGGAAGCCCGAAGGGCCCAAGGGTCGACGGGCCCAGCCGCGTGCGGCGCCGCGTGACCGGCTCAATCATCGTCATCTCGTTCGACCAGTGGATTTGATCGAGCGCGCCGATGCGCCGGTAGAAGCCGATCAGGTTCGTGCAGCAGCCGAACAGCACATGCTGGCAGTTGTCGAGGACTTCGTTGACGCCGGGATGCAGATAGGAACTGGCCCGGCCGCCCAGATAGCCGCGACGCTCGACCAGGTGGACGCGGAAGCCGGCTTCGGACAGCGCGCACGCAGCGCTCATCCCGGCAACGCCGCCTCCCACGATGATGACGGATTTGTCGGCAGCTGTCTGCAAATCAGTCGCGTCCCATTGCGCCCGCGTTAGAACCCCTTGCCGCGTGCGATTTCGATCCGAGCTTTCCCAACGCCAACGCCCATATGTCAACCGAAGATGCGCACCCAGGCCACGCGGACGACGCCGGCCCCGAGAATCGCGAGCTTGTGCGCGGTAGAGACAGAGGCCCGCCGGGTGAAGACGTCATAGTCAGCCCGCCGGATACGCACCAGCAGCTCATGGTAGATGCTCACCAGCACCCATAGCGCGGGTCGGCTCTCATGATCGATGAGCGGCAACAGCTCCCGTGCGGAGGCGTAGAATCCTTCGGCGCGCCGAGCGATGACGGCAAGCAAGGCGCGCTCGGCTGCGGTGGGCGGGGTGCCCGGTCTTCGGTGCAACAGTCCCTCCACCGTCAGGTGATGGCAAGCCAGATCCTCCAGTGGCAGATAGACCCTGTTGCGCTCCGCGTCCTCGGCTACGTCGCGCAGGATATTGGTGAGCTGAAAGGCGATGCCCGTCTCTTCAGCGAATCTCTCAGCGCGGGGGTCCGTGTAACCGAAGATGCGGATGCAGACCAGGCCGACCACTGACGCTACCAGGTAGCAATATCGGTAAAGATCGGCAAAGGTGGCATACGTGTCCGGCTGCTGCGCTGTGGCCGGCTTCAGATCCATCGCCGTACCCGCGACAAGCTCATCGAGGAGGCTCAACGGAATCGCGAACCGGCGCGTCGCGTCGAGGACGGCGGTAAAGACAAGGTCGGAGGAGTGGCCGAGTTCCGCGGCCTCGTGCCAGGACGCGAGCCAACGATCCAGACGTACGCGGCGCTCGGCGTGCGGTAGAGACTCATCGTCCGTGAGGTCGTCGGCCTGGCGCATAAAGGCGTAGATGGCACAGATGGCGTTGCGGCGCGGCCCCGGCAGCGCAACAAAAGCATAGTAGAAGTTGCGCGCTTCGCGTTTGGCAATGGCGCGGCACACCGCGTAGGCCTGGTTGAGATCGGCGCGGGGCGGCGGTTCGACGATTGCAGCCGTCTCGGTCAAGCTGCCTTTCCTGTGGTTGGTGTTCCGAGACGAAGAAATGGCAGCGCCTTGCCACCCAGGGCGCGCAGCGCCAGTGCCAGCTTGGTCCGTTTCGAGATTGACGGGTGCGCAGAGAGAACATCGTAGCCGCACCGCTCAATGGCGCGCAGGATTTCGAGGCCACCGCGGCTGAAAAGGTCCAGATCGACGGCCAGCTCGCGGCTGACCCGGACGATCAGCGGCAGGCCCTGCTCGAAGAGGCTCCGGGCATAAGCGACCTCATGACGCAGCAGGGCGCGGAACTCAGGCGTGGCAACACCCGCGGCGATGGTCTCGTCGCTGACGCCGTAGCGGTGCATATCGTCCTGCGGAAGGTAGACGCGGCCCTTCTCGTAGTCGACTCGAACATCCTGCCAGAAGTTGGCGAGTTGGAGCGCGGTGCACGTGAAATCCGAGAGCCGGAAGTTCTCTTCACTCGCTTCCTCGCAGGCGTAGAGCACAAGTCGGCCTACCGGATTCGCCGAGTAGTGGCAGTAGCCGAGAACATCCTGCATCGTCGCGTACCGCGTCACCGTCTGATCCTGTCGAAAGGCCATAAGCAGATCGGCGAACGGCTGCTTGGGAATCGAGCATGCCCGAATCGTCTCAGCCAGCGCTACAAACACCGGGTGGCGGGCACGGCCTTCGTAACAGGCATCCAGCTCCCGTCCCCATAACTCAAGTAGAGCTAAAGCCGCCGCGCGGTCGCCCACCTCGTCGCCGAGATCGTCTGAGATGCGGCAGTAGGCGTAGATGGCGTGGAAGTGCGGCCGTAGCGCCTTCGGCAAGAACCACGTGGCCACGTGGAAGTTTTCGTAGTGGGATTCGGCGAGACGGCGGCAATAATCCAGGGCCTCGGCCAGCGTTGGCGCGGTCTCAGGAATGCGATAGGCCGCCGGGAGCGCAGCCCAGCCGCGGGCGAGCAGCGTTTCCGTGTCCAGTTGGTTGGCCGCCGTTGCGTTCATCCCTTGTCCGCCGGGCGGAGACACCCGCCGCAATCCATTTTATTGCGCTGGCGCGCCGGTTTGCGCGAGACCTGCAAAATTCGCCGGAACGGGCAGAAAGGCTACGGCACGATGGCGGTCTTGATCTCGGTGCTGCGCTTCATCAGCTTTTCGAAGACCCGGTTCAGCTCGTAGAGCCGGGCGTGGCCGGTAATGAAGGCGCCCGCCTGGAAACGGCCGCCGGCGATGAGGTCGAGCGCCCTCCGGCAGAACTCCGGCGTGTGGTGGAAGGTGGCGCGGAGGGTAATGTCGTTGTAGTGAATCCGGTTGGTGTCGAGGTTGACATGGGTGTCGGCCGCGCAGCCGCCGAAGAAGTTCACCGTGCCCCCTTTGCGCACGAGCTCTACCGCCTCCTGCCAGGCATCGGGAACGCCGACGGCCTCAATCGCGATGTCCACGCCGCGGTCGTTGGGCGTGAGGGCGCGGGTCTCCCGGATGGCCCTGCGGATGGAGCTGGTCTGGACCACCTGGGCGGCGCCCAGCTGGCGCGCCGCTTCGACCTGCCCGTCGTGCTTGACGAGAGCGATGACATTGTAGCCCGCAAGAGCGGCAACATGGAGGATCATGAGGCCAAGCGGGCCTCCGCCGATTACCGCCACGGTGTCGCCCGCGCGCGGATTCGAGTCCACAAAGCCGTGCACGGCGCAGGCCAGCGGCTCGGTGAGCGCGGCATGCTCGAGAGGAACTTGGTCGGGGACGCGCAGGGTGTTTTTCGCGACGATACGCGCCGGGATGCGGATGTACTCAGCGTAAGCCCCGTTGTTGAAGAGCAGGTCGTCGCAGAGGTTCTCCTGGGCGCGCTGGCAGAAATAACACTCGCCGCAGGGAGCGGAGTTGAGCGCGACAACCCGGTCGCCCGGAGCGAACGCAGAGACGCCTTCGCCGGCCTGGACGACAGTGCCCGCCAGCTCGTGGCCGAAGAGCGCCGGAGGGACGATCATGCGGGCGTGATAGCCGCGGCGAAAGACCTTAAGATCGGTTCCGCAGGTGAGCGCGGCGCCCACGCGCAGCACCAGCTCGCCGGGCGCGGCCGTGGGAACAGGAACATTCTCGATGCGCACGTCTTCGCGGCCGTGGAGGATAGCGGCGCGCATGGTTACACGCCCGGGGAAAAAAGCATTCTCGATGGTCTTACGGCCCTGCTGAACCGCGGTTTCGACCTTCCTGCGGCCCTCCACAACCACCGTCTCGACTGTATTCAGGCCTGCCTCGACCACGGTCTCGACGGTGTTCAGACCCGCCTCAACCACGTTCTCCACCTTCTTGCGGCCCTCTTCGACGACCGTCTCGACCTTCTTGCGGCCCTCGACAACAGCGGTCCCGACCGTCTGGCGGCTGCGGCTGATTGCGGCTTTAACCGGGCTTGCCATCTCAGCTCCTTCTTTGCTCCTGCTGCCGCCCTCCGCCCGCGACCGGCTCAATCATGATCTTCATGGAGCCGGGCTGGGGATGAGAGGCGATGTCGATCGCCGCAACCGCGTCTTCCAGCGGGAAGCGATGCGAGATAAGCTGCGTCAGATCGAACCCGTTGCAGTGGCCGCCAAAGACGAGATCCGTAACCTCACCGAGAATCGGGAACGAAGATGAGTATGAGCCGAGAAGTGTCTTTTCGTCCACACAGACCGCGGCCGGGTCGATCGTAGCCTCGCCATGCTGGGTCTGCGCGAAGAGCATGACCTTGCCGCCGGGACGTACCGCGTCCATGGCCGTCCGGATCAGCGCATTGCCGCCGACGGCGAGGATAACAGCGTCCGCTCCCCGGCCCTCTGTCCCCGCCAACACGCGTTCGACGACGTTCTCCGTTGCCGCGTGGATAGGATGGGAGAGGCCATAGCGTGCAGCGACCGCGTGCCGCTCCGCATATAGGTCGGAGGTGAGTACGCGGCAGCCGATGCGGCTGGCCAGCACCGCGTGCATCAGGCCGATGGGCCCCTGGCCAATCACCAGAACCGTGTCGTCGCGGGCAAGATCGAGCATCTTGACCCCCTTGAGGACCGTATTCACCGGCTCGACAAAGGCCGCCTGTTCAAAAGGAACTTCATCCGGAATCCGCACCACACCGCCGTTTGCCACGACGAAATCCATAACCCGGATGTACTCGGCAAAGCCGCCTCCGGCGGGCTCGAAGCCGGCGGTGACGCCGGTCTTCTTGTAGAGCGGACACTGGGCAGGCGTGTTCTTGCGGCAGTAGTAGCACTCGCCGCACGGCACATGATGGAAGGTCATGACGCGGTCGCCAACGGTGTAGCGTGAAACCCCCTCGCCCACGGCGGCGACCACCCCTGCCATCTCATGGCCGAAAATCCGCGGTGCCGAGTGGGAGCCCGTGTGAATCTTTTTCAAGTCGGTGCCGCACACGCCGCAGGTGGCGACCTTGATGAGCAGCTCGCCGGGACCGATCCGCGGAACGGGAACCGTCTCCACGCGTACGTCGTCAATGCCACGGTAAACGGCGGCGCGCATGGTCGCCGGGATGTGCGGTGCAGTCAGCGGCGCGGCGCCGGATACCTGGGTAGCCATCGGGTCTTCTTGTATGACCTCATTCCTGAAGAAAATCAAGCAGCAGCTCCGCAATACCCTGGGAAGCCCTCCTGCTATTTTCGCCTAAACGCACGAGGGCGGGCCAGTACCACGGGCGCGGAATCACCGACAGGATGAACCGCCCCGAGCGAAAGCTCCCGTCCGTGGCGAGGAACGGATTCAAGTCGGGCAGATGCTCGTTAAGCCCGTCGCTCACGCCCTTGATGCAATAGAAGGGAATGCCGCGCATCTGGGCCAGACGGGCGATCGCTGCCGCCTCCATGTCGACCAGCGCGGCTGAATAAGTCGCCGCAAGGCGGCGCTTCTCATCGCGGCCTGCGACCTTCGGACTGGTCACAAGCCACTGAGAACCGGCGCCGGCGTCGCAATGGAATCGCTCTCCGGTGCGGACGTCGATCACTCCAGCCAGGTTATAGGCCTTCCCGCCCTCAGATTGCGCTGAGAGCGCGCCCGCCCACCCGACCGAAAACACCAGGTCGATAGGGCCGCCGTCCTCGATCGCGGCGAACGCGCGCGTTGCGGCGCCAAGACCGGCGCCGGCGCAGACGGCCATCCACTCTTCCTCTTCGTTCCGCTGCGCCCAGAAGTGAATGCCGTTGCGGGTGGAGTGTGGCCAGCCGTGGACCAGGGGCTTCAGTTCGCCCGGAAAGGCGGCGACGATGGCGACGCGCGTCATGGTCCCGCCTGTTGCTTGCCGGCCGGCGCATAGCCGTTGGCGCGAAACCACTCAATGGCCGCGCGCAAGGCAGGATACACAGGTGCGATACGAAATCCAAGCTCCTGCTGGGCCCGCGCGCTCGAGGCAAACATCTTCTTGCGCCCCATTCGCACTTCTTCGAGAGTTGCCCTCGGCTCCCTGCCCCGGATGCGCCCGGTGATCCACCCCTCGAAAAACGCGTAGCTAGCGGCGACGGCGAACGGAATCTTCACTGTAGGCGAAGGGATGCCCGTTATAGCCGACATCTTGTCGAGAATCTGCTTGAGAGTCAGATTTTCGCCCCCAAGGATGTAGCGGCGGCCGGGCTGGCCGACAGTGAGCGCCGCCGCGTGTGTGCGCGCGACCTCTGTCACGTCCACCAGGTTGAGGCCCGTGTCCATATACGCCGGAAACTTGCCACTCATAAAGTCGAGGATGATCCTCCCCGTCGGCGTCGGCTTGCGGTCGTTCGGGCCGATCGGGCTGGTGGGATTCAATATCACCACCTGCTGCCCGGCCGCCGCCGCACGCAGTGCCTCCTGCTCGGCCAGGAACTTGGAGCGCTTGTAGTGGCCAACCATGTCGCCGAGAGTCACCGGCGTCTCTTCGTTGATGACGATGCCATCGGTGCGGAAGTGCATGGTGGCGACGCTGGATGTGTAGACAAAGCGGGGCACGCCGGCCTCGCGTGCCATGCGCAGAAGCGCGCGCGTGCCGTCAACATTGGCGCGATACATTGCAGCCGGATCGGGAATCCACAACCGGTAATCGGCGGCAACGTGGACAACCGCATCGCACCCAGCCAGTGCCGGTCTCAACGCTTCCGGGTCGGCAAGATCGCCCACGACGACTTCGCCGGCGATGCCTTCAAGATTGGAGAGATTGCTCGATTTGCGGACAAGAAGATGCAGTCCAGCACCTTCAGCGGCCAGAGCCTTCGCGACGTGATGCCCCACAAAGCCGGTGGCGCCGGTAAGAAAGACTTTCATGGCCGAGTCAGCAGCAGCCTATTCCAGCGCTTCCGGATGCAGCGCGATGTTCTTCTCGCCGGCGGCCTTCTTTTCGTTGTAAGCCTTCACCCAGTCTTCCCAGTGCTTGCCGGCAGCGCGGTCTTTGCCGCTGAACTCCAGGCGCGCAATCTCGGCGTAGCTGACCTTGCGCTTCTCGGGCGCGTTGGGCGCAAAGTATTGCACCCAGGAGTCGGCCAGCGTCTGGCCGGTGTGCCGGTTGAAGATGAAAGCCTCAATCTTTTCGCCCGATTTGAGCGTCAGAGTCACGTCGCCGCGATAGTCGAAGGCTTTTTCGAGCGCCCGGCGCAAGTCTTCGTCGCCGGCAAGCTCGGGAACCCAGCCTTCGAGACGCTCGTGTTCGGAGCCGGGCGCAAGCTCCAACGCTTCAACCTCCGCGAGCGTGTATTTAAGCACCTCGGCCGTCATGCGCGGGTCTCCTCGAAGGCAGGCGCCGGCTGCTCGATCTTCACAAGAGACGCAGCACCGTGAGGCACCGGCTCGTTCAGCAGATTGAGCGCGTGCTGGTCCGGGTACAGCGAGAACGTGCCCCTGACCATGGCCCAGAACCCTTTGAGCGACCCAAAGCCGTCCATCACCGCCGTGGGCTCGTAGCCGCAACTGACCATGCAGTTGGCGCACTTCGGGTTGCCGCTCGCCGCGCCGTACTCCTCCCAGCGCGTGGTTTCCATCAGTTCCTTAAAGCTCTCGGCATAGCCATCCTGGAGCAGATAGCAAGGCCGCTGCCAGCCGAAGATGTTATAAGCCGGCGAACCCCAAGGCGTGCACTCATAACTCCGGTCGCCCATCAGGAATTCCAGGAAAAGGGGCGACATGTTGAACTTCCATGACTTCTTGCGGTTTGACAGAATGGCGCGGAAGAGCCGCCGCACGCGCGCGCGTCCCAGGAAACGGTGCTGGTCCGGAGCCTTCTCGTAACTGTAGCCGGGCGAAAGCACCACGCCCTCGACGCCCATCGCCATCACCTCGTCGAAAAAGGCGCGGACGCTGTTGGGATCGGTGCCGTCAAAAAACGTCGCGTTGGTGGTCACGCGAAAACCCCGCTTGACCGCCTCTTTGATGCCCTCCACGGCCAGATCGTACCCGCCCTCGCGGCACACCGAGAAATCGTGATGCTCGCGCTGGCCGTCGAGGTGGACAGAGAAAGTCAGAAATTTCGACGGCGTAAACTCCGGAAGCCGCCGCTTCAGTTCCAGAGCGTTTGTGCACAGATAGATGTACTTCTTGCGCGCAACCAGGCCGTTGACGATCTCCACGATCTGCGGGTGCAGCAGCGGCTCGCCGCCAGGGATCGAGACCATGGGCGCTCCGCACTCCTCTGCCGCCGCGAAGCACTCCTCAGGCGTCAACATGCGCTTCAGCACATGGGGCGGATACTGCACCTTGCCGCAGCCTGCGCACGCCAGGTTGCAGCGAAAGAGCGGCTCGAGCATGAGCACAAGCGGGTACCGCTTCTCGCCGGTGAAGCGCTTCTTCAGGACATAGGTGGCAACCGTCCACATCTGGGAGATCGGAACAGCCATCTTTGCGTTTAACCTCCGGCGCCTACGCGGCGCGTTCCATAGCCCGCTTGTAGGTGGTAAGCGCCAACAGCGGGAAGTACTGGCGATACAAGGTATAGGCCAGATAAAAGACGCGCGGGAACCCCGTTCCAGTGTACAGTGCCTGGCGGGTTGCGCCCGCACCGGTGGATTCGTCCCAGCTGCCGTCCGCGCGCTGCCGCGTCAGCAGCCAGCGAACCCCCTTGGCAATCGAGTCGGAGCGGTCGTCGCCGGCGGCCAGCAGCCCCAGCAGCGCCCACGCCGTCTGCGAGGGCGTGCTTGAACCAATGCCGCGCGTATTCGGGTCGTCGTAGCTGCCCGCGGTCTCGCCCCAGCCACCGTCAGGATTCTGGATCATTCGCACCCACTCCGCCGCCTGCTGGATCTGTGGCTCGTGGTGGTCGACTCCGATCGCTTCCAGTCCGCGCAGCACCAGGTATGTGCCGTAGAGATAGTTGACACCCCAGCGTCCAAACCAGCTCCCGTCCGGCTCCTGCTCGCTGAAGATGAACTTCACGGCCTTTTCCACCCGGCGGTCGTCGCGCGTGTAGCCGTAGGTAGCCAGCATCTCCAGGATTCTTCCCGTAATATCGGCCGTGGGCGGATCGAGCATCGCATTGTGGTCCGCGAACGGGATGTACTGGAAGATCATCTTGGTGTTGTCCTTGTCGAAGCTTCCCCAGCCCCCGTTTCTGCACTGCATGGCGAGCACCCACTCCACAGCGCGCTGAGCCACCTGGTGCTGGTAGCGCTCCCGCGGATTATCGACCTTGCTGAGCGCCAGCAACACCTGCGCCGTATCGTCGGTGTCGGGATAGAACTCGTTGTTGAACTCGAAGTACCAGCCGCCGGGCTCGGCCTTGGCCTTCACCACCCAGTCGCCCTTGTGCCGCACTTCTTTCGAGAGGATCCAATCCGCAGCCTTGATCATGGCCGGATGGTCGCGCGGCACACCCGCTTCACCCAGCACGAACGCGGCCTGCGCCGTATCCCACACCGGCGAGACGCAGGGCTGCATCCGGAACGTAGCTTCGGGAACTGCTTCCGTCGCCGCCTGCTCGATGCCCAGCTTCTCGAACTCATCCCGCGCCCGGATCACCTGCGGATCGTCTTCCGAGTAACCCAGGCAGCGCAGCGCGATGATCGCATTCAGCATGGCCGGGTAAATAGCTCCCAGGCCATCGCTCATCTCCAGCCGCTCCAGCATCCACTTTTCCGCACGTTTGAGGGCCAGCCGGCGCAGCGGGCGAATATGCACGCCTTCGAACCAGTGGATCATGCGGTCGGTGACAAGAAAGAAGTTGCGCCAGGAGAAGAGCTTCTTGCGGTCCATGGGTAGGCGAAGGTTGGAGCTGGTGCGTCCATCGACGAAAAGCTCGTCGATCCCCTGCTCCGGCGGAATCTTCCGGAACGGCTTTTTTGCGTAAATGATCGCGAGCGGCACCAGAATCGACCGCGACCAGGAAGAAATCTCGTAGATGTTGAAGTAGAACCAGCGCGGAAAGAGTACGATCTCGGGCGGAATCGCCGGCACGGCGTCGTAATCGTACTGGCCCAGGCCGCAGAGATACAGCTTCGTGAATGTATTGCACGCAACCACTCCGCCATGGTCCAGAATCCATTCGCGGCAGACAGCCAGACGCGGGTCGTCCGCGCCGATGCCCATCAGCTTCGCCGCGAAGTAGCACTTCACCGAGAGCGAGATGTTACCCGGTCCGCCAGGGTAGAGGCTCCAGCTGCCGTCCCGCTTCTGGAACCGGAACATCTCCACAAGAGCGCGCCGCAGCCTGCCCGGATCACCCGAATCGAGCAGCTTGTGGAGGAAGATGTAGTCGGCCTCGAGCATTGAGTCGGCTTCGAGCTCGCCGCACCAGTAGCCGTCCGGGTGCTGACGGGAGAAGAGGTAATCGCGGGAACGTGCCATCACCGACTCGACGTCTCTAAGGTCCGCATCGAGGCGGCCATAACGGGGTTCGGTTTGGGTCTTACGATACTCGGTACTCATGCGCTCAAAAAAGCTCAAACCCGCTTCGGCTCACTTCTACTCGCGGAACCGCTCCCGCCGTGGAAGAAGCGGCAGATCAAACCATCCCGAATACGAAACACCCCAGATACCCAGCCGTGGGTGGCAGGATCTGGGGCAATAAAACTATCGAACCTGCACAGAGGCGCTACCGTCCGCGCCGCCGATGGCCTGCACAATCTCCGGAGGCAGTCCGAAGCGAACGTTCTCCGGCATCACCTCTACTTCTTCGACGCTTTCGAAACCGTTTTGACGCAAATATTTCACGACATCTTCGACAAGGACCTCGGGGGCTGAAGCGCCTGCAGTCACAGCTACGTTTTCCACATCCTTGAGCCAGGCCGGGTCGATCGCCTGCGAGTTGTCAATGAGATGGCCGTTGGTGCCAAGATTGCGTGACACTTCCACAAGTCGATTCGAGTTTGAACTGTTCGTCGAACCGACCACGAGGACAAGGCCGGCCTTATGCGCCACGTTGCGTACCGCTACCTGGCGGTTCTCCGTCGCGTAGCAGATGTCCTGCGAGTGCGGCCCGACGATGTTCGGGAACTTGATCTTGAGAGCGTGAATAATGTCGCGCGCCTCGTCCAGCGAAAGGGTGGTCTGCGTCAGGTAAGCCACGCGGTCGGGATCGGGCACGACGAGGTCTTCGACCTCCTCGGCGCTGGAGACGACCTGCGTCACGTCGGGCGCCTCGCCCAGCGTCCCCTCGATCTCGTCGTGATCGCGGTGGCCGATGAGCACCAGCGAGTAACCCTGCCTGGCGAATTTAACGGCCTCGATGTGGACCTTGGTGACAAGAGGGCAGGTGGCGTCGATCACCTTCAGATGACGCTCCTTGCTCACGTCGCGGACGGCAGGCGAAACCCCGTGGGCCGAGAAGATCACGCGCTGACCGTCGGGAACCTCTTCAATCTCATGAACAAAGATCGCGCCCTTCTCCGCCAGCTCATTGACAACATAACGGTTGTGCACAATCTCCCGGCGAACATAGATGGGCGCGCCAAAGGTTTCAAGGGCTATCCTGACAATGTCAATCGCCCGCACCACGCCGGCACAGAATCCCCGCGGCTTGAGCAGGAGGACGCGCTTTACGCGGGCAGGAGCGGCAGGTTGAGCGCTTGTTGAGGCTGTGGCCGAAGCGGGAGCGGGTTCTAAAACGGCGGCTGTCACAAGCCTAAGTATACCAACCGGCGGCTTTCCGTGACAGAGTTGAAACAGCCCGGAGAGTAACGGGTGTGGGACCTCGGCAAAGCCGCCATGAGCCCGGCACTCCACATGGCAAACTCAACAATGGAAAGCCGCCAAAGTAACTTTCATCGGAATTTTTCTTCACGAGCATCAAAATCGGGGTTATCATGCGGGCGCGGTGAAACTCCGTCTTCGCCGCGGCAGATAGCAAATCCCCCTGGAGGCATCCCCCATGTCGACATTTGTTTTTCTGCGGTCGATGCGCAGCTCAGTGGTCAAGGCTCTCGCTTTGGCCTTTGTGTTTTCCCTCACGTTCGCCGGAAAGATCTATGCCGCCACAGACTGGAGCGCCATTCAAAGCGCCCTCAACGCCACCGGAAACGTCATGCCGGGCAACGTGCTTCGCTTCGAACTGGTCCGGCAAGACCTCACTTCCCTCGCAGTCAACGGCCAACCCGTGCCGGGATTCGAAATTGCGGCCGTAGCCAACGGATTTATCGCCTTCGAGCACATGTACAGCGGGCAGTACTTCGTGGATGGATCGTTGCCCGCCCAGGAAACCGAGCTGGCCAGCCTCGAGGCCGCTCTTCGCGCCGACAAGGCCATCCGCATCACCGCCGTCGTCAACCATGTCATTGAGGAGACTCCGGCCCTCATCTGGGTGCACTTTGAGGCTACAGGGGACGGGGCCTCGCTGGCCACCGCGCTGGCCTCTGCCCTCCAGACCATCAACAACCCCCAGGAGAATGTTCTCGTGGTTCCGGGAACCAATACCGTCTTCAACCCGGCGAGCATTCTTCCTCCGCAATACCTCAAGCTGTACGACGAAGGCTATGTGGAACAACTCAATGGCATCTTCGTCTTCTATCTTCCCCGGCCCGACGAGCACCAGATCTGGCTCGACGGCGCCAGGGCGGAGACCGGCCTGGGCGTGGGCCAGACCTTTTACATCCAGATCGATTTCAATGGCGGCACCAACGCAACGCTGAACGTCGATTTTGCTCTCCGCGCCGGCGAAGTACAGGCAGTCGAAGATGCGCTGCGCGCTGGCGGATTCACGGTCACCTCCCAGAGCAGCCACTACTTCGGCGACCAGCCCCACTTGTACTTCGTGCACGTTGCTGGCTCCGGAGATGGTTTTACGCTCGGCCAGGCGCTCTACAACGCGGTCGAAATTATCCAGGCCGATTCACACGGTGGCCACGATCACGACTGGGATGATTGGGGCGACCATCGCTGATCGCAGGGATTGCCGCCCGGGTTACTAAAAATCGCCGGGGCGCCTTCATCCTGGATCACGGGATGAAAGCCCCCCGCCGTTTGTCCCCCCCCTCGGTCTGAACCGAGCCAACCAGCATCAATCGCTCAGCTCGAAATCTCCCTGTCAAGGTCCGGCGTGCTCCGTATCTAGTGTCCTGAGTCTGAAGTTCTTGTACAAAATCTGGCGACGGAATCGAGGATCTGGTCTGCGGTTTTGTGCCAGATGAACGGTTTTGGGTCTTTGTTGTGGTGTTGGATGTAGGTGCGGATGGCCTTCTCCAACTCT
>DATJMU010000119.1:0-45599 GCA_035508555.1 Occallatibacter sp.
CGCAAAACGCAAGCACCCTGGCTACAGAGCGCGCCGCTGGGTGGTGGAACGGAGCCACTCCTGGCTCAACCGTTTCCGTAAGCTGCTCGTCAGCTTCGAGAAAACCGAAGCTAGCTACGTTGCCCTACTTTCATTAGCCGCTGCCCTGATCTGCTGGAGGCAGACCATCATTATTTACGGATAAGCTCTAAGGCGGCTTCAGCCGCAAACCGGCGACTTCCAGTCCCAACCAAACCTACAGGCTTTCAGCCGGTAGTCGTTTAGCCGGGCGTCACGGTATCGGCTGCAACGGAGCTGGCGTGCGCGTTACAATCGGGCCTGGGCTTCCCCAACTGGCCGAGTTTGAGGGAGAATACAGGGAATGGAACTTGCGGTCTCCGGCGTAGGTGCGCCCGAAAAAGATGCTGCCGTTGATGGTCTTAGCCCCCAGCGGCTGGTCGAAATCTATCGATTGATGGCGCTCTCCCGTTCCCTGGACGACCGTGAGATCCTGCTCAAGCGGCAGCAGAAGATCTACTTCCAGATTTCGGGCGCGGGGCATGAGGCCCTGCAGGTGGGGGCGGCGCTCGCGCTGCGGCCCGGGTACGACTGGTTCTTCCCCTACTATCGCGATCGGGCCTTGTGCCTGGCGCTCGGGGTGACGCCGGGAGAGATGATGCTGCAGGCGGTGGGCGCGGCAACCGATCCGGCGAGCGGCGGACGCCAGATGCCAACCCACTGGAGCAGTCCGCCGCTGCACATTGTGAGCACCTCGTCATCAACGGCGACGCAGCTTTTGCATGCGGTGGGCTGCGCGGAGGCGGGGCGGTATTTCAGCCGGCATCCGGAGGCGGCGGCCAAGGCCAGCGGCGACTACAGGGCATTCCGCAATGTGACATTCCATGGCGACGAAGTTGTCCTGGCCTGCCTGGGGGAGGGTTCGACTTCGCAGGGCGAGTTCTGGGAGGCCATGAATACGGCCTCGAACGCGAAGCTTCCGGTGATCTTCTGCGTTGAGGACAACGGCTACGCGATCAGCGTGCCGGTGGAAGTGAATACGCCGGGCGGGAATATCTCACGTCTGGTCGCGAATTTTCCCAACTTCCACTTTGCCGAGATCGATGGCACGGACCCTGTGGTCTGCCTGCGGGCGTTTCAGGCCGCAGCGGAATACTGCCGGGCCGGACTGGGGCCTGCCTTCGTGCACGGCCATTGCATCCGTCCGTATTCGCACTCGCTTTCAGACGACGACAGGCTCTACCGGTCGTCGGCGGAGCGCGCGGCCGATGCGCTGCGCGATCCTGTGTCGAGGATGCAGATGTGGCTGGTGCGCGAGGGCATCCTGACTGCCGAACAGGTGGAGGAGCTGGAGCGGTCCGTTGAGCGCGAGGCCGGCGAGGCGGCTTCGCGGTCGCTAGAGGCGCCCCTGCCTTCGGTGGCGAGTATTCCCGCGCACGTCTACTCTGAGGATCTCGATCCGACCAGCGCGGCATTGGCGACCGAACCGGCGGCTGCCGCAGACGATGGCGGCGACGCGAAAGCCAAGGCTCCGCGGACGATGGTCGACCTGATCAATGCGTGCCTGCACGACGAGATGAGACGCGATCCGCGCATCGTGGTGTACGGAGAAGACGTGGCCGACGCGAGCCGCGAGGCGGCCCTCGATGAGGTGAAAGGCAAGGGCGGGGTCTTCAAGCTTACGGCGGGGCTGCAAACCGAGTTTGGATCGGAGCGCGTGTTTAATTCTCCCCTGGCCGAGGCCAACATTGTCGGCCGTGCGGTGGGCTATGCGGTCCGGGGAATGAAGCCGGTGGTGGAGATTCAGTTCTTCGATTACGTCTGGCCGGCCATGCACCAGATTCGCAACGAACTGGCGCTGATGCGCTGGCGTTCGAACGGGAACTGGAGGGCGCCGGCGGTCATCCGGGTTCCAATTGGCGGCTACATCAGCGGGGGCTCGATCTACCACTCGCAGTCGGGCGAGAGCATCTTTACGCACATTCCCGGGCTCAGGGTGGTCTTTCCGTCGAATGCGCTCGATGCCAACGGCCTGTTGCGCACGGCCATCCGCTGCGACGATCCAGTTCTTTTCCTCGAGCACAAGCGCCTTTACCGCGAGTCTTTCGGCCGGGCGCCTTACCCGGGACCGGAGTTCGCGATTCCGTTTGGCAAGGCCAAGATCGTGCGGCCCGGCGCACACATCACCCTGGTCACCTACGGCGCAATCGTGCCGCGGGCCCTGCAGGCCGCCGAGGAAGTCCATCGCCAAAGAGGGATCGACGTCGAGATCCTCGATCTGCGCACGCTGAATCCCTACGACTGGGAGGCTATCGCCACCTCAGTACGCAAGACCGGCCGCGTCATCGTTGCCCAGGAGGACATGTTGAGTTGGGGCTACGGCGCCGAGATTGCGGCGCGGATCGCGGACGAGTTGTTTGAAGACCTCGATGCACCTGTCAAGCGCATCGGTTCCATGGACACATTTGTCGCTTACCAGCCGATTCTTGAAGACGCAATTCTTCCGCAGCGCGAAACCATTCTGAAAGCCATCGTGGAAATGAGGTCGTATTAGTACTTTGACCGCATGATTTCGTGATTTCCCAGGTCTCAAAATCGAGACCTGGGGCACCCGGCTTCCGTGGTTGAATTACAGAATCGCGAAACCATTCTGAAAGCCATCGTGGAAATGAAGTCGTATTAGTACTGTGACCGGATGATTTCGTGATTTCCCAGGTCTCAAAATCGAGACCTGGGGCACCCGGTACCCGGCACCCGACTTCCGTGGTTGAATTACAGCTGAACAGAGTGACAGGATGGGCGGGACCTGCGGTTTCCTCCCACTTGTCCCGTGAATGACTGGATCCCGATTGCTGCCAGGATTCTAGTGTGATGTCCCAGAAGTTCATTGAAGAACAACCGCCGATCCTTCGACTCACCACCCCCAAACCGGAAAGCGTTTGGGGCCCCGTTCGCTCAGGATGACAGCTTGTTTTTAATGCGAACTTTGGAGACAGGACACTAGAAAAGAAAGTTCCATCGAATGCCATAGGAGGAGACTGCGTGCGGTCTGAATTACCGGTACGGAAGGTTCTGATTTACCGCATCGGGAGCCTGGGCGATACTGTTGTCGCCCTGCCCTCATTTCACCTGATCGCGCGCGCTTTTCCGCAGGCCGAACGGCGGATGCTGACCAATTTTCCAGTCCACGCGAAGGCGCCGGCGTCGGCCGCGGTGCTGGGCGATTCGGGATTGGTGCATGGCTACATGCGCTATACCATCGGCACGCGGAGTCCGGCTGAACTGCTCAGACTCTCCTGGCGGATTCGGCGGTTCCACCCGGATGTGCTCGTCTACCTTACGCCTCCGCGCGGCGCACAGGCAGTGCGGCGCGATGCGCTGTTTTTCCGTTTCAGCGGAGTTCGCCGTATGGTTGGCCTTCCGGAGGGCGATCTGGCCACGAGCCGGTTCGATCCGGCGACGGGCCTGTGGGAGCGGGAAGCGTCCCGGCTGCTTCGCTGCATCCAATCGCTGGGGACCATGGATCTTACCGAGCTGGCGAGCTGGGATCTGCGGCTTACGAGTGCAGAGACGGGAAAAGCGGAGGAAAGACTGGCTGCGCTGGGCGGGGCGTCCTTTATCGCTTGCGGGCCGGGCACGAAGATGCAGGCCAAGGAGTGGGGACAGGATAAGTGGCGGGAGCTGCTGGGCAGACTTTCGGCCGAGTTTCCCCGGCATGCGCTGGTCCTGATCGGCGCAAAGGAAGATGCAGAGGTGAGCGAATACGCCGCCGGCGGGTGGAAGGCCGCGGTGGTGAACCTCTGCGGCCTGCTTACGCCGCGGGAATCGGCGGCGGTCTTGCGCCGGGCCGGACTGTTCCTGGGCGCTGACAGCGGTCCGATGCACCTGGCCGCGGCCTACGGCGTGCCGTGCGTCATTCCCTTCGCCGCGCTTGACTTTCCAGGCCGCTGGTATCCTATCGGAGAGCGGCACCGCTCCATCTATCACCGGGTGGAGTGCTCCGCCTGCCACCTGACTACCTGCATCGAGAAAAAGAAAATCTGCATAGAATCCATCAGCGTTGACGAGGTATTCCAGGCTGCGATGCAGGTCATCTGCCGCGAGGAGATCACATCGTGAGGACCGTGGCTCTTCCCAGGCCGGAAGCGAAGATCATGCCGCTGGACCGCCTCACGGAGCGAGTGGAGGAGTGGCGGGACGCGGGCCTCCGCGTTGTGTTCACGAACGGCTGCTTCGATCTGCTGCACATTGGCCACGTGACGTTGCTCGACGACGCGCGGCGCGAGGGAGACCGGCTGATCGTGGGCATTAACAGCGATGCGTCAGTCTCGCGGCTGAAAGGACCTGCGCGGCCTATTGTGCCAGAACATGCGCGGGCTCGCGTTCTGGCGGGCCTTGAGGCCGTGGATGCCGTGGTGGTGTTCGACGAGCCGACGCCGCTTGAACTGATGATTGCCCTGCGCCCCGACGTGATTGTGAAAGGCGGCGACTACGTGGCCGATGAGATTGTGGGGGCGCCGGAGGTGCGCTCCTGGGGCGGACGCGTAGCGATTGTTCCTTTTGTGGAAGGATTCAGCACGACACAACTGATTGCGCGCGCGGCGATGCCCGAAACGAGCTGAGCGGCCGGCCCTACCTGGCCGCGCTCAGCTCGCGTTCTTCAAGGAAGGCTTCGATGCGGGCGCAGTCGGCGTCGTAGAAGACCGAACGGTCATCGATCACGTAATCGTAGCGGGGCTTGCCCATCCACAATTCGTGGTAGCGTACGCCCCACGCGGCGAGTTGGCGCTCGGTGAGTTCGCGTCCGATCCGCTCGGCTTCCTGAGGATTGCTCCTGGTGCGTCCCATGAAGCGGCTGGTATGAAGGACGATGTGGTGACCGCGGTCATAGAGCCGATTGAGCAGGTCAATCATGGGCTGGTTGGGCTGTGCGTCCTGGTAGTCGCGGGCCACCTGGTCGCACAGCACGCCGTCGATATCGAAACAGATCTTCATCAGGACATCCAGCCCTGGAAGTCCTTGAGGAAGCCCTGTACGGACTTGTCGGTGGCCGGGTGAGCCGCCATCTGCTCGACGACCTTTGCGCCTACGGTGACGATGTGACCGCCGGCGAGGTGCGCCTCGAACACATCGGTCTGCATGCGGATGCTGCCGACGATGATCTCGGCCTTGTGACCGGCCTGGTCGAATATCCTGCGCGTATTTTGTATGACGCGTACGGGGTCGCCGCCGATGTCCTTCAGCCTGCAATGGAAGATGGAAACATAGCTGGCGCCGCTGCTGGCGGCCAGCACGCACTGCTCCTCAGTGAAGATGCAGGTGCAGTTCACCTTGATGCCGAGTTTGGTGAGGGCGTAGATCACCTTCAACTCGTCCCAGCCGATGGGCACCTTGATATTGAGCTGCGGGTAAGCGATGGACTGCATGATGTCCTGGGCCTGCGCGATCATCTCGTCGGGTTTGGTGGCGAAGACTTCGACGCTCAGCGGCAGGCCGCGGCCGTCGGCTTCGATCAGCTTGACGATCTTCTTAATGTGCTCGTAGAAGTTCGACTTTGGTTCCTTGGCCAGCAGGGAAGGGTTGGTCGTGATTCCGGAGATGTGGCCGCGCGCCAGCGCGTTTTCCACGTCCAGAAGATTGGCTGAGTCAAGAAAGATCTTCACGCAGGTTGCTCCTGTTTTTCGGTTGTGGCCGCCTTTTGATCGGCGTCGATGTGACGATAGGTCTGGCCGTCTTCCACCAGATATGAGTCCGAGTCCGAGTCGCGGGTGGAGACTTCGATGATCACGGTGTCTTCGAGGCCCATGCGCATGTGCATGACGCCGGGCCGGACGTCGTAGCTTTCTCCGGCGCCCATGACGATGCTATGGTTTTCGGCGCGGCCGATGCGCAGTCCCAGGCGCAGAAGGCCGGAGTGGAGATAATAGCTCTCGCTCTTTTCGACGTGGTACTCGAGGCTGCTTTGCCCGCCGGCGCGGATAAAGATGCGCTTGGCGGCTACATCTTCGCTGAGAATTGTCTCGATGCGTCCCCAGTACTTCTCGCGGACGTCGGTTGTCGGCTGGCCGATGGGGGCGAGTTCGGCGATCCTGAGTGCGCCAAACGCCGACGCGGCAGTTTCATCCGTTTCGACCAGGTGAGCTTCGAGTCCCTCGACGCTGCGGGGCCCGAAGAGATAGATCGTGGCGCCGGAGGCGCTGGCGAATGCGTGCACGAAGAATCGGGGCAAGGGGAGCACCTGGCCTGCGCGCATCGTTCCGGCTTGTGCGGCGCCCGCGCTGTCGAGGCTGCGGACGAGCACCTCCCCCGACTCCACGAAGGCCTGGTACGCCGCGGCAAAGAAGCGCATCGGCTGCGCCGCGCCGGCGGCGATGTCGACGCGGTACATGGCAAACTCCGCCATCTCAGTAAGCGAAGTAACGCTGCCCCAACTGACCGGCAGAGCGGCCGGCCGCCGGGTCTTCCTTACCTGATCGAGCGTCAGTCCGTACGCCATCTCAAACCTCCTGGGCTACTTTCAACAGATCCGCCTTCTGGGGCGGCACGGTGCCATGAATCTGCACGGAAAGTCCGGCCCAGGCATTTCCGAGCCGGAGTGCTGCCTCCGGGTTGTCCAGGCCGGCGAGGCAGAACGCCGCAAGAAAGGAATCGCCTGCTCCGGTGGTATCGACTACGTTCACTTTGCTAGCCCGGGCCTGGGTTATGCGCGATCCCTGCTGGAAGATCGCGCCCTCAGCTCCGAGTTTCACCACAATCCGCTGGGTATCGAGGGCTTTATTAAGCCCGGCGAAGGCCTCTGGAGCGAGTGCGGGCGTAAAGGCCGGGTCGATGCAGCGCGCCTCGCGCAGGTTCAAGCAGATGATGCAGCCGCCGCGGTAGAGCGTGTGGTTGCTGGCCGTCTGCGAGACCTGCGAGTCCACATAGACGGGCTTTCCGGCCTCATGAAGGAGGGGCATGAGCGCGGCTACGACGCCGCTGGAGAGCAGGCCATGGCGATAGTCCGAGATCACCACAAGATCGATTTCGGGCAGCGCCGTTCGCACCTGGGCGAGGATCTGGCTGCTGACGGACTCCGAAACTCCGCGGTCTTCGCGCTGGTCCAATTGAAACAGCTTGTACCCATCCACCCAGAAGCGATGTTTGACGGTAGTGGGCCGCTCGGGGTCGGAGACCGCGCGCATGGTGAGCTTGGGCGCGGCAAAGGCGCGGACATGGGCAGCTTCCTCGTCGGCGCCCACGAGGGTGATGAACTGCACCGCCGCGCCCAGCTCAAGCAGATTTCTGCATACCAGGGCCGCGCCGCCCAGAGAGTACCTTACTTCCTTGCGCCGCGCCACGATGGTGGGGGTTTCGGCGGAGAGCCCCATGGCCGTCCCGTAGGTGTAGATATCAAGGATTGTGTCGCCGAGGAGCAGCACACGGGCGGACGCGAATCCATCTACGATTCCCTTTAGATCGCTCAAAGTCGCATTCCTATATTGCGCGGCTTCGCAAAGCTGCGTGCGGTGGAATCCGTTGCCAGGCGCTCACCGACCCGGCTCGTTATTGGGTTGCGTGAATGCCTATGCGCTGAGACGGACAGACTCTCCCGCCTTGATCTTGCTAATAATGCTGGTGGACGAATAGCCCTTGACGATGGGAAAGATCTTTACCTCGATGTCGTCCGGAATCTCGTCCTGCACGCGCACCTGCTCGGCGAGCCACTCGCCGCCTTTGACGACAATCGCGGGGTGGAGCATGGCGATCAAATTCGTTGGTTTGAGGTCGTCGAAGATCACCACTTCGTCGACGAACTTGAGGGACTCCAGCACCGCCTTGCGATTCTCCTGCGAGTTGACGGGCCGTCCTTCGCCCTTGATGGCGCGCGCGGAAGCATCGGAGTTGATTCCGACGACCAGCCGGTCGCCCAGATTGCGCGACCACTTGAGCAGGTCCAGATGGCCCTGGTGGAGGATGTCGAAGATGCCGTTGGCAAAGACCACCTTGCCGCGGGGATCGGGCGCGATGCGCTCGACGCGGCGCACGTGTCTGCGCTCGCCGAACTTCTCGGTGAGCCACTTGTGGGTGATTTCAATGTTCTCGTCGTCGGTGCGGATCCAGGCGCCGAGGCAGAGAACGTTGGCGTCGTTGTGTTCGCGGCACTTGCCCGCGCTCTCGAAGTTGTGAACCACCGCGGCGCGCACCTTGGGAAACTTGTTGGCGGCGATGCTCATCCCAATGCCGGTTCCGCACATCAGAATTCCGCGGTCGCAATCACCGTTCTGCACGAGCGTGCCGACCAACTGCGCATAGTCGACATAGTCGACCGAAACCCCGGTTGCGAATGGGCCGAGATCGAGAACGCGGTAGCCCGCTTCAACGAGGGACGCCTTGAGCTTCGCCTTGAGTTCCACTCCGTTGTGGTCAGCGCCGAGGCAAACGATCGTGTCGCTCATTCAGGAATCCTCCCGGGTTATTGAAGAAAACTGTGTGCTTAGATAGTCCAATCGAGCGAGAAAACGGGGAAGACGACTCGGACTGAAGTAGAGCTCTCATTCAAGTTGAACGTCAGCTCCGGAGGAAGCAAATCCTGGCTGTAGATTACCACAGGGTCCGCCCATCTTCCATCCTTGCAGGACCGTGGAGCGGGTTGTCTGGCGCCAGGTTTGGGGGCCGTAACCGGCGATATTTCTGCTTCTTTCCCAGGTCTTCAGCGGTTTGTTTCGAGCAGCTTGTCGACGGCCTCCGCGAGGGAGCCGAGGCGCAGGTCTGCCAGAGTGCCGGCGGTTTCAGCGCCCGGTCCGGGCCGGCCCGGCGCGTCTCCAATGAAGACCGTGTGCATTCCTAATCTCCGGCCAAACTCGATGTCGGAAAGCGAGTCGCCGATCAACACACTGGCCGCGGCGTCGATGTCCGGGAAGTCAGCCAACGCCTGCTCATAGAGTCCGGGCAGCGGTTTGCGGCAGTTGCACCGGCCCTTGTCGTGGGGACAGACATAGAACCGGTCGACGTGGGCGCCGCGGCCGGCAAGCTGCCGCTGCAATGCCGAATGGATCGCCTCCACGTCAGCCATGGAATAAAGGCCCAGTGCAACGCCGCGCTGGTTTGTGACGACCAGGGTCCGGAGATGGACGCGATTGAGCTTTGCGATTGCCTCCGCGGCTCCAGGGAGCAAACGCAATTCGCCGAGAGACCGCACGTAACTGCCCTCGGGCATCTTTTCGTTGATGACCCCGTCGCGGTCGAGAAAGACGGTGCTCAACTTGAGAGGGCTGAGAAGCTGGGCCGGTGGAGGCATTGTTTATGATGATAGCGGCGGACGGCAGGCGGGGGCACGAAACCGGCTGCCGGCAACCGTGAGGAGCAAGACTACCGCGATGTCCATTGGACCCGATGCTGTGAGCGTCTTTTCGCAGGCTATTGCGGAGCACCTTGAAGTGGTGCGCCAGCTGCAGGAGCGACAAGATTCGCTCGAAGAGATTGCCAGGGTCATGTCCGCGGCTCTGGAGGCGGGCCACAAGATTTTGTGGTGTGGCAACGGCGGCAGCGCGGCGGACTCGCAGCACTTGGCTGCGGAGCTGGTGTGGCGTTTTCGGCGCGAGCGGAGGGCCATGCCTTCGATCGCGCTCACCACGAATACGTCGATTTTGACAGCTATCGGTAACGACTACGGCTACGATCGTGTGTTTGCCCGTCAGGTGGAGGCATTGGGCGCGGCCGGCGACGTGCTGGTGGGCATCTCGACTTCGGGGAACAGCCGGAGCGTGGTTTTGGCGCTGGAGACAGCACGGGGGGCCGGGATGGTGACGGTGGCATTCACAGGCGCTGGTGGAGGAAAGATGGCTGCTGCCGCCGACCATCTTCTGGCTGTGAATTCACGCGACACGGCGCGCATTCAAGAAGCGCAAATTCTTGCCGGCCACATGATTTGCGACTGGATCGAGGAAAGCTGGATGGGCAGGAAGCCCGCAGCCGCCGGAGCGGAGGGCGCAGCAGGCAAGTAGTCCCGGATACAATACGGGGATGGAGTTGTACGCCCGACATCCGAGGACCATGGAGGGCGATTCGCCCCGCAAGGCAGGCCGGCCGGCATGAAGAACTTCATTCGCCTTCTGCGCTATGGACTTCCCTACATGGCGCCCTGGCTCATCAGCGTGGTGCTGCTGGCAGCAGTTGGCGTACTCGACAACTTCCGGGCGCTCCTGTTGCAGCCGATCTTCGACCGGGTGCTGAATCCCAAGACCGCCGGGGGGCCCATCCTGCTGGGTGATCGCAACTCCCAATGGCATTTCGACCTGCGCCAGTTCGTGCCACATTCTTTACATGACGCGTGGTACGTTGTTGCTTTCTGTCTGGTTGCAGCAACGCTTGTCAAGGGACTTTGCGACTACGCGGGCTCCTACCTGGTGAACTACGCCGGCTTCGGCATTATCACCGACCTCCGCAACAATCTTTATGAAGTCACGCTGCGGCGGTCGTCGAGTTTCTTTCACAAGAACTCGACGGGCAACATTCTGTCCACGCTGATTAACGACGTGGACCGGGTGCAGAACGCCCTCAGCTCCGTGATCAGCCAGTTTCTGCAACAGTTCTTTACCTTTATCGTGGGCCTGGTGCTGGTAATCCGTCTGGGCGGTGAACTAAGCTGGGCGCTGCTCCTCTTTATTCCCGTGGTCGTTACGTCGGCGCGCAAGATTGGCAAGGAGGTGCGCGTGCGGACGCGCACCGGGCAGGACAAGCTTGCCGAGATCCAGAACATCCTGCACGAAACGGTTACCGGCAACCGCATCGTCAAGGCGTTCAACACGGAGCTCTGGGAGATCCTGCGGTTCAAAGATGCAGCGTCGCGGCTTTTCCGCGCCAACCTGCGCAGCGTTCGCATCCAGTCGATCAGCTCGCCGCTGATGGATACGATCGGCGCCATCGCCATCGCCCTGATGCTGTTTATAGGGCGCAACGAGATCGAGCAGAACCGCATGACGATGGGCCTCTTTGCGGCGTTCATCATCATCCTTTTCAAACTGTACGATCCAGTGCGCCGTTTCGCGTACTTCTACAACAGTTTTCAGCAGGCCATGGGCGCCTCGGCCTCGATCTTCAGGTTTTTCGACGTGGAAGACGACGTGAAGGAACGGCCGCGCGCGGCTTCACTGCAGCGCTTCGCCGGCTCCATCCGCTTTGAGGATGTGGGCTTCTCTTACAGCACCGAGGAAGGCGAGCACCAGATTCTGCACAACGTCGATCTGGAGGTGCGCTCGGGCGAGGTTCTTGCGCTGGTCGGTCCGAGCGGCGCCGGCAAATCCACGCTTGTCAATCTCATCCCGCGCTTCTTCGACGTCACCTCCGGCCGCATTCTGATTGACGGCCACGACCTGCGCGACCTTACCCTGGCCTCGCTGCGCCGCCAGGTCGCCCAGGTTGCGCAGGAGACCATCCTCTTCAACGACACGGTGCGCAACAACATCGCCTACGGCCAGCCCGAGGTAACGCTGGAGCTCGTCGAAAGCGCCGCCCGCAGCGCCCTGGCGCATGATTTTATTCTGGGCATGCCGCAGGGCTACGACACCGTCATCGGGGAAAAGGGCTTCCGTCTCTCGGGCGGCGAGCGCCAGCGCATGGCCATCGCCCGCGCCATACTGAAGGACGCGCCCATCCTGATTCTCGACGAAGCCACCTCGTCTCTGGACGCCGAGAGCGAGGCGCTGGTGCAGGCCGCGCTCGCCAACCTGATGCGGGGCCGCACCGTAATCGTCATCGCCCATCGGCTGTCGACGATTCGCCGCGCCAGCCGCATCGCTGTGCTTGAAAGCGGACGCATCACCGCAATCGGCTCCCACGAGCAGCTGCTCAGCACATCGCCAACCTACCAACGTCTCCACCAGCTCCAGTTCATGGATGTGCCGGAGCCGATGCTGACCGACGCCATCCCCCTTTCGCACGAGCCCGCGCTCGCGGCCGGATCCGAGGAGTAGCAAGACATGCCCATTCAATCCATGACCGGCTATGCACGAGTTCAGGTTCGCGTTCCTCTTCAGGAACGCGATGCGCTTGCTTACACGCTCACGGTCAAGAGTGTGAATCACCGCTTTCTCGATGTGCAGTTGCGCCTTCCCTCGGGGCTGGACGCGCTGGAGATGGAATTGCGCAGGGTCCTCAAGGAAAATCTCATCCGCGGCCACGTGGAGCTGGCGCTTTCTATCGACCGCTCAGCGCAGCAAAAGGCGGGTTACAACCGGGAGCTCGTCTCGACTTATCTACAGGCGTTCGCGGCCGCGCGTGAGGAGTTCGCGCTGCTGGGAGAGCCGGACTTGAACGCGGTTCTGCGACTGCCCGGCGCGCTGCAAAACGACAACCGCGGCGACGAGGATCTTACGGCGGTTGCCGGGAGTGTTCTCGCTGAGGTCGGTCCTCTCCTCGATCAACTCAAGGCCATGCGCAGCCGGGAAGGCGAGGCGCTTGAAGCGATTTTGAACGGAACGCTTGACCGGCTGACGGACGCGACTCAAAGCATTGCGGCGCTGCGTCCGGAGATTGAGGTCCGTTACCAGGAGCGCCTAACACAACGCCTGACGGCCGCCACCGGCGCGGAGTTCAACCGGCAGCGGCTGCTCGAAGAGGTCGCTGTGATCGTCGACCGGAGCGACATCTCGGAAGAGACCGAACGCATGAGCACGCATATCGCGCACTTCCGTGAACTGCTGGCCGGGGGCGGCGAAGTAGGAAAGAAACTTGACTTTTTGCTGCAGGAGATGAATCGCGAGGCCAATACCATGCTCTCGAAGACGGGCGGCCTGGGCGGCAAGGGTACGCGCATTACCGAACTGGGGCTGGCGATGAAAGCCGAGATCGAAAAGGCCCGCGAACAGATTCAGAACCTGGAATGAAAAAGGCAGCTTTGAGGACTCAGCTTATAGCTCTCAGCCCGTCCCTTGTGTGGGAGGAAGCAACGCGGCGCAATCCAAGAGCCAAAAGCCAAGAGCCGGAATAAGAGGCTCAAAAAGGACGGAACGTTGGCAGGGATACTTTTTATCATTTCCGCGCCGTCGGGCTCGGGCAAGAGCACATTGGTCGCGGAGCTGCGCCGGCAGGTGGCGGGGGTGGACTTTGCTATCTCCTGGACTACCCGGGCCCCTCGGGGCTCAGAGGAACACGGACGCGAGTACTACTTCACAACGCGCGAAGAGTTCGAGCGCATGATCGGCGAAGGGGTCTTCCTTGAGTACGCCGAGGTCTTCGGTCGTCTTTACGGCACGGCCCGCTCATCGCTTGACGAGGCCCGGGCTGTCGGCCACGACCTGATGCTCGACATCGATGTGCAGGGCGCGGCGCAAGTGCGGGCGAAGATGCCGGAGGCTGTAGGAATCTTCGTCATGCCTCCCAACCCGCGCGTTCTGCGGCACCGCCTGCGTAACCGCAGCCGGGCGGAGGGTGTCGTAGACGATGAGGAAGTCTACCGGCGGCTGGCTGAGGCGCGCCGCGAGATTGAGAATTATCGCGAGTACGGTTATATTTTGGTCAACGACACCCTCGACCGGGCGGTGGCCCAATTGGAAGCGATCGTGCTCGCCGAGCGCTTCTACCGCAATGGAGAGACCATCGCATACAACTCCCGGAGGGTGTTGGAGGTCGCCGCCTCCTGCCTGCAGTCGAATTCGCAGGAGCGGCTTAAACCCGTGCTGGAGGCCTTTGCCATCCTTGGCAAGAGCGACCAGCAGGTCTTCAAGTTCGAGGAGGACTCCGATGACGATTGAGACCAGCTTCGATTCGAACTACCGCAAGGTTCTGGTCGCTGCGCGGCGTGCCCGTCAGTTGCAGAGCGGCTCTCACGCTCTGGTGACCACGCAGTCGAACAAGGCTTGCAGGATTGCACAGGAAGAGATCAAGGCGGGCAAAATTGCCTACGTGAAGACCGACACCGAGGTGCATAAGCCGCTCGTTGAAGGTCCGACGGTTCCAATTCTATTGAGTTAGAAGCGTCACTTGGTTCACCGTTAGCGCGCATAAGCAGCGCGAGTATTGCGATGCGAACGAGTCAGGTGCAACGCGAAGGCCGGTCAGCGTTCGCCGTGCCATGAGTTTTCTCATGGCTCGCCGTCTGTCGACCACTGGATTACAATCGTCCCATGCGCGTTATCGTGGGCGTATCCGGCGGAATTGCGGCCTACAAGGCGGCCGAGTTGGTGCGGGCCTTACAGCGCCGGGCTCTCCAAGTCCGCGTAGTGATGACCGCGGCAGCTACGCGGTTTGTCCAACCGCTTACGTTTTCAGCGTTGACCGGATACAGAGCAATTGCGAGCCTCTGGGATGAGCCGGACTCCAGCGATGAAGTCCCTGCCGATCAGAACGGAATCGACCACATTGCAGAAGCTCGGTGGGCGGAGGCGCTGGTCGTGGCGCCGGCGACGGCGAATATTCTGGCAAAGTTCGCGCACGGCATCGCGGACGATTTTCTGACGGCCATGTATCTGGCTACTACGGCCCCGGTCCTTGTGGCGCCGGCAATGAACGTGAACATGTGGAACCACGCGGCCACCCAGGTCAACGTTGAAGTACTGCGCCAGCGGGGTGTACGCGTAGTGGAGCCGGGCACAGGGGACCTGGCCTGCGGGATGGTGGGGCCAGGGCGGATGGCGGAGCCGGAGGCCATCGCCGATGCGGTATTGGGCGCTATTGGCAGGCGCCACGACCTTGCCGGCGAGGTGGTGCTGGTTACCGCAGGCGGTACGCGTGAGGCTTTGGACCCTGTCCGCTTTCTCGGGAACCGATCCAGCGGCAAGATGGGTTATGCGCTGGCAGAGGCGGCGCAGAGCCGGGGCGCGAAAGTGATTCTTGTGAGTGGGCCTGCGGCGCTGCACCCGCCTGCACGGTGCGAGGTTGTGAGGATTACAACCGCTGCGGAGATGCGCGAGGTGGTGCTCGAGCGTATGGCCGAGGCCACATTGGTCATCAAGGCCGCGGCTGTCGCCGATTATCGGCCCGTCGTCATTTCCGCGCAGAAGCTTAAGAGGACGGGCCCGCTGACCCTCGAGCTTACGCCTACCGAAGACATTCTTGCTGAGGTAGTGAGGCGGCGCAGGCCGGGCCAGCTCATTATAGGCTTTGCTGCGGAGACCGAGAACGGCATGGCCAACGGACGCGCCAAGCTAATGAAAAAGGGGGCTGACGCGATCGTGGTCAACGATGTGGGCGTTGGCGTCGGCATCGATGCCGACACCAACGCGGCTACCTTTCTGACAGCGGCGACTGCAGTGGAGATGCCGGAGATGCACAAGCGCCAGCTCGCGGATCGGATACTCGACGAGATTGCGGCTCTGCGGCGGCCTCGGCCCGTGATGGTGGAACTCGACGAGCGGAAGGATGGGAAGGTGCCCCAGGATCAGGTTCGCAGCGAGGCGGCCGTTTTGAGGCGGGACTCCGATCGGAGGCCCGAACCGGCAGAAGTGGCTGGCACGGTGGGCCGCCAGATTGTTGTGGAGTAACGGAACGTGGCGGCTGAGCTCGATTCTGCTGTTCGCGAAGCCCTGGCCGAGCGGCTTCGCTTCTACCGCGATCTTGGATTGACGGAGTTCTATCGGCGGCCAGTCGATCCGGCGCTGCTGGCGGGTGTTGAGGCTTCGGCTGATGCGCCACCGGCCGCTGAGCGACCGACGGAGACCGATGTTGCGGTTGCCGGGCAAGAAAGTGCGCTGGCTTCAGCGGCTGCGGGTGCACCGCCGCCCACGACGGAATCGTCTTTGCCCCAGTCAAACTTTTTCGGAGAGGAGCCCACCATCCCTGCACGTAAAGGTCTCGCCGCGCCCCCGCAAGCTATTTCTGTCGTTTCACCAGGTGACCGGCCGGGGGCCCTCAACGCCATCCAGGAGGATATTGGCGATTGCAAGCGGTGTGCGCTGCATAAGGGGCGGCACACAATCGTATTTGCCGATGGCGACCCGGGTGCGCGGCTGATGTTTGTGGGCGAGGGGCCGGGCGCGGACGAGGACGCGCAGGGGCTGCCGTTTGTGGGACGGGCCGGGCAGCTATTGAACAATATGATCTCCGCGATGGGGCTGAAGCGCGAGGAGGTTTACATTGCCAACGTAGTGAAGTGCCGGCCGCCGAACAATCGCACGCCGGAGCCGGAGGAGGCTAACACCTGCATGCAATTCTTGTGGCGGCAGATCGACGTAGTGCGGCCGCTGGTGCTGGTGGCGCTGGGAGCCACAGCGGCCACCTACCTGCTGGGCCAGCGGCAACCGTTGGCCGGGCTGCGTGGGCGCATCCACGCGGTGCGCGGGGCGAGCCTGATTGTGACCTATCATCCCGCCTATCTGCTGCGGGATCCGCGGCAGAAGAAGGAAGCCTGGGCGGATCTGCAGATCGCCATGAAGGAGCTGGGGCTGCGAGCTCCGGGCCGGGTGTGAAGGGGACGCCGAACAGAACCCCTTTGCAATGAATCGATTGGGGCGAACGACCCCGGCCGGGCCTCACAGTCTTACAGTTTCACTCGAAATTAAGGGGGTATAGGGGGGTACGGTGGCGGCGGGGTCTCGGGAGTTGAGAAAGCTCGAGATCGAGTTCGTCGTTGGGCCTGATGCCGATTCCGCCCATGCGGCGCTCCTGGGGAGTGAGCTCGGAGTAGCGCTTGAGGTACTGGCGCACGACGGCCGAGACCGAGGTGTCGCGGGAGGCGGCGTACATGCGGGCCTTGCGGTAGACCTGATCAGGGATGGAGATGGTGATGTTTTTCATGGGTTTATGGCGGGAACGCGTGGGTTTGCACCGGAGGCTATGGCCGGGTCCGGCGGGATGCGCTCGTCCTCTACTGAGATTATGCGCCGAGGAGGGGAAATTATCGGTAAAAGGAATGGGTCTGGCTTGATGGAGTTTGCGGGATTTTGAATTCTCGTTTGGCGAAGTGTCTTTGGGTTACGAGGCAGCGATGGCCAGGAGTTGAAGGACATGGTTCGACAGCAGGAAATTGCAAGATCCGAGCGGGGGGTTCAAAGGTCGGCATGGCTGACGACTCGGGCGCGCCGACGTTAATGGGCGACTAAGTTCATGTCTTCGAGGTGCATGCACGGATTTGTCGACGCTCGCCGAAGATACAACCTGAACTCAGGACTCGCGCTGGAGACGCTGGAGTTGATGTTGTCTGCGCCGAGTACTAATCAGTATTATAGACAATTCGTTAACATTCCCACGACCTCTGGTTCCGCGACGACGGTTCCGTTTTCATCAACTTCAACCCGAACGCCGATCAATGCTGAATCGTCACCGCATGCAACGCTTGAGCATTCGGTTAGGCCCTTGACGTAAATCTGACCACTGACCTCGTTTCGGCCGGCAATATGATACGAGTTCGTCGGGATTTTCTCAGACGCAAAGAAGCGCGTCACATCGGCCTTCTTGGCTCCCGGTTTGAGCGATATTCTGGCGTTCGCTTCGATTCGTTTCACTCTCGCCTCGAGGTCGGCGGCCCTCTGCTTGCAGCGCGTTGGAACCGGGCGAACGGATTGATAAGCTTCCCAAATCCAAAACCGACAATAGCCGCTTGTGAACCAGCAGGCCGTGCCAGTGGCGAGCAATGCCACTGGCAATGCGATTCCGAGCTTCCATCTCAGCTTCATTTCAGGAAACTCCTTGCCACGAAAACTATGCTACACGCCAATCGCTTGATCTTCGGGCGGCTATTCGCAACGCATCCCGCAGGTCGTATTGAGCGTGGTCATCTATCGCTGCTCGACTATAGAGCCGGTCCAACACCAACATTTCCGATACGCTTGCACCCCGTCCAGATTGTAATCCAGCTTGCAAAGCATTCGTTTTGAAGGTATCACCGGCCAAGGGCATGGTCACCGCCAGACCGGAGACTACGCCGAAAACAGCCTCCAGGGGCTGACGCTCGGAGAATTTTTGCGGCTGTTGCGGCACGGCTGAAGCCGTGCCCTTTCAAAACGCGTCAATGCTGGGCGTACGACCGGCAATCACAACAGAGCGCGTCTTCGGGCGAAGAGGCATCGCTTAGAACAGCCGCAGATCTTTGGCTGCGCGAAGGATGACAGCTACTCTTTTGGGGTTGCGGGCCTATTACCGCCTAACCGGAGACTACCCCGAAGACAGCTCTCAGGGGCTGACGCCCGGAGAGTTTTTGCGGCGTTTTCGGCACGACTGAAGGCGTGCCGCTTCGAAAGCGGATGTGCGGGCGGGCCGCTTGCAACCTGGAGATGGTGCTAAACCGGATTGCTGCGAAGCTGTGGGCTTTTCAAAACCGAAGTTCGACCGCAGCCTGCCAGGGGCCCGGCTCAGACGGACGCGGCAAGAACCGGATAGAGCCCGGCGTGGCTGGTCTCGTAGAGGGCCAGCAGGCGCTGGCGCATGAGGTAGTACGAAGACGCGACCTCATGAACCTCAAAGGGAAAGTTGAACCGGATGCGCGCCGGCAGCACGAGCAAAAACCTCGGTATGAGATGAAGCTTCAGCTGTTGCACCGCGCGACGAAGCTTGAGGGCGTCGCGGCGCATCCTCTCGGTGACGATCACGCCTTCATCGAAGTTCCAGCGCTGGGTGTAAGCGGCGAGCGCCAGCATGATCTCGGCATTGCGTCGCATCCTATTCAAGCCCTCCCAGCCGCCGATGAGCTGCCAGAGTTGTTCGGGCTCCAGCTTGAGTTGATTGTGGCTGGGCTCGAGGAAATCGCGCGCGACGACTGTCAGTCCTTCGAGGTCGACGGGGTGGAGTCCGGCAACCAGGTCCCGCCAGTCTTCCCTGCGGCTGCGAGCTGTCGAATAGAAAGAGTCAACCGTCCTCGCAACGAGCGCGGCTGCGGCACTACCCACAAGAACGACAGGCAACGAGGGGAACATTCCAGCAGGCCCAGCTTTCACAGATTGAGCTTCCCGACATCGTACTCTACGCGACGATGGAGGGCGGCGATGTATTCCTGGAGTTCCGGGGAAATCGGACGTCGTGCAGGTTCGGAGCGCCACATCTGGACCGTCCAGTAGACGAGCGCCCCGAAGTAGACAAACTGATGCGCATATTCTAGCACCGAAAAATACCGCCATCTACCAAAATATCCATGCAACGTTTCAGCGAGGACGGCCACCACGATCCACGCGGCAAAGCCCTGTCCGATCGCCATCACGTGATTGCGCCAGCCCAGCCCCAGGCGCCGAGCCGTCGAGCTGATGAGGAAGAATAGTTCGCAAACGAGAAACGCCGCGAAGAGGTTGCCCTTCATCTCAAGGCGGTCCGGGCCGGTGGCGTCTGGAGGCGCGAGGATCCACGCAAGGGCCGCGGCGAGAAGAATCCCGCAGCCGCCCCCGAGGAAAAATTGGTTTCGGGCATCGTGGAGCCAGGTGCCGGTGGGCTTCATGACGATGCGCGCGACCTCAAAGACGATCCCGAGCTGCAAGCCGAAATCGATAAGCGCGCCCGCCCAGTACACACGCGCGTACCAGGCAGAGGAGCTGCGCGCGTAGAGCATGTAAAGGACGGGGCTCAGTGCTGCATGAAACGTAATGTAGGAGCTAAAGACAGGGAATTCCTTGAACCTGCGCCGCATCAACAGGACAGCCAGGAGGGCGACGTGGCCGACGAAGCCCGCCGCCCACAGCAGTTCTGCGACTCGGGACAGATCCATTCCACCCCTTTTTTAGCCGAGTGGTTGCGATTTCACAAGCTTAGCGCGGACAGGACCGTATGCATTACCAACGAGGAATTGGAGGCGGTCGCCACCTGCGGGGGATGCGGATCAGTTCCGCCCACAGTGGCGAAGGCAGGGATGGTTCCAACCGACAACAGAGCTACGGCGGCGAGGGCGAGACGAAGTGATTTTTTCATGCCAGGTTCTCCTTTTATTGCGCATGGGGCGCAATTTGAGCCTAGCCTGCAATCCCACTTCAGTGGTAGAAAAAAGTGACCTTTGTACTCGGGAACGAACGCAATCCTGCTGCATGGGGCGCCGTTTTCCTGTATTGCAGGGCTTCCCGCAAGGGCACAGGACTGCCGGCCCCAACCGGATTGCGCCGACACCGGGAGGCGGAGGGAGCAAGCCGACCCTGATTTGCGGTGCAGCGCCGTGCAGGAGAGCGGCGGATTTCAATCTTTCCAGAGGGCGACGCCGCCGAGGAGGCCGTCTTCGTTGGAGACGATGGAGACGTCTTTGGGGAGCTCGAAGTCGATTTTATGGGTGTTGCCGCCGCCGAGGTAAAGGTGGTCCCAGTTGAAGGTGGCGGCGGTCTGGGCGATGGCTTCCTGGAGGAGCTCGTTCCAGCGCTTTTTGCCGAGTTTCTTAAGGGCCTTGATACCCAGGTACTCTTCGTAGGTCTTTTTGCGCCAGGGGTGGTGGCCGAGCTCAAGGCCGGGGCAGAGGCGGCCGTCGGTGAAGATGGCCGAGCCCATGCCGGTGCCAAGAGTGATGATCATCTCGACGCCATAGCCCTTGACGGCGCCGTAGCCCTGGACGGAGGCGTCGTTGGCGACGCGGGCAGGCTTCTTCCAGCGATCTTTGACTGCCTTCTCGAGATTGAACTCGGCCCAGTCAGGGTGGAGGTTGACGGCGTTGTAGGTGATGCCGTGCTTGGTGACGCCGGGGAAGCCAACGGAGACGCGGTCGAAGGCGGGGTGCGGGGCGCCGGGGAGCTTGGCGACGAGCTCGCCGAGGGCTTCGAGGACGGCTTGGGGAGTGGCGGGCGTGGGGGTGAGGATGCGCTCGCGCTCGCTGAGGGGTTTACCGGTGGGGCCGATGAGCATGGCCTTGAGGCCGGTGCCGCCGATGTCGATGGCGAGGGTGACGGGGGATGCGGAGGAGGCTTTCTTGCGGGCGGAGGGACGGGATGCGGCTTTGGCGGTCATCAACTTCAGATTTTAATTGGCGCGCGGCGGGCGAGTCAGCAAGGCAGCAAGTTAGCAAGTTAACGAGCTAGCCGGACTGGTTTCTCTGGGATGCTGCCGGGCTTCGGAGAGAGGGAGCACCGGTTTTCAGGTCATATTGCGGGTTGGCGTCCGCTTTGCGGACGTGGCAGGTTGGCGGGTTCGCGAACGGATTTCTCTTTGCCGGTCAGCGAGGCGGCTCGTGGAGAGGCGCGGGGAGCCGATTCGTAATTGGGAAGCGATCCCCTACACTGATTCTTGCCCTCATGGCCGTCTACTGCGAAGTCGCGCTGCCTGTGCCGCTGGACCGGACGTTTACGTACGAGGTCCGATTCGGGCGGTTGCCGCAGCGGGGGGCGCGGGTGATTGCGCCGTTCCGGAACGAGAAGCTGATCGGGGTGGTGACGGCGGTGGATGTAAAAACGCCGACGGAGTTCGAAGCGCGGGCGCTCGAGGCCGTGCTGGATGACGAGCCGCTGCTGAGCGAGCACCTGCTGGAGCTGGCGGAGTGGGTTGCGCAATACTACATTGCGCCGCTGGGCGAGGTGCTGCGGGCGATGCTGCCGCTGATGGCCGAGGTGCGAAGGACGGTTTATTACCGGATTACCGACCTGGGGCGGGATGTGCTGGCGAAGAGCGTGGAGGGGGATTCGATGAACTCCCAGGTCTCAGAATCGAGACCCTTCGACAAGCTCAGGGCAGGCTCTGGGGCACACGGCTTGGATGGGGACGGTGGCATTGGTCAGTCCCACCCATTTCGCAAAGAGCGCGAAATGGATGGGGCGCCTAAATTCGATCAGGCACCGGGAGAGAACGCGGGTCCTTCGACTCACCCTTCGCTGCGCGAAGGGGTCGCTCAGGATGACTGGGCGCGAGGGAAGCGGAGCGGGAAGGTCTCGAAAGAGAGCCAGGATCTGGAGCGGAGGGTGCTGGAGCGGCTTGCCGAGGGTGAGCCGGTGAAGGTGTCGACGTTAAGGACGGCCACGTCGGCTTCGCTGGCGGTGTTGGCGGGGCTGGTGCGGAAGAAGTGGATTGCACGAGAGACGGCGGCGGCGGAGCGGGATGCGCGGCGGACGGAGCGTTTTGCCGTGCTGATCCCCGAGACGCGGCTGCCGGCTCTGACCGCAAAGCAGCAGGCGATTCTGGCGGAGGTGGCGGCGTGCGGGGGGGAGATGCCGCTGGCGGAGCTGCGGCGCAAGGATCTGCCCTCGTCCACATTGCAAACTCTGGTGCGGCGGGGATTGGTGCGGATCGAGGAGCGGGCGGCGGCGTTTCATCTGGGCGGGCTGGCGCCGGCCGGGCCGCCGGTGCGGCTGAACGAGCCGCAGACGGAGGCGCTGGCGACGCTGAAGGGGGCGCTGGGGGCGTTTCACTCGTTCTTGCTGTTTGGCGTGACGGGGTCGGGGAAGACGGCGGTATACCTGGCGGCGATGCAGAGGGCGCTGGACAAGGGGATGTCGTCGATTTTGCTGGTGCCGGAGATTGGGCTGACGCCGCAGACGGCGGGGCTGCTGGACCAGGCGTTCGGGGACAAGGTGGCGCTGCTGCACTCGGCGCTGACGCCGGAGGAGCGCAGCGAGCAGTGGCGGCGGATCAGGCGGGGGGATGCGCCGATCGTGGTGGGGACGCGGTCGGCGATCTTTGCGCCGGTGCCGAGGCTGGGGCTGATCCTGGTGGATGAGGAGCACGACCAGAGCTACAAGCAGGAGGAGACGCCGCGCTACAACGCGCGGGACGTGGCGGTGATGCGGGCGAAGCTGGCAGGGGCGGTGGCGGTACTGGGTTCGGCGACGCCGTCGCTGGAGAGCTGGCACAACTCGGCGCACGGGAAGTATGCGCGGATCGAGATGCGGGAGCGGGTGATGAACCGGCCGCTGCCGGAGGTGGAGCTTGTGGACATGCGGCGGGAGTTCCAGGAGACGGGGAGGGAGGAGCTGTTTTCACGCTCGCTGGTGGAGCAGACGCGGGCGGCGCTGGAACGCGGGGAACAGGCGCTGATCCTGCTGAACCGGCGGGGGTACTCGTTTGCAGTGATCTGCCGGGCGTGCGGGGAGAAGCTGGAGTGCCAGAACTGCGCGATTGCGCTGACACACCACAAGCCGGCGTTTGATGAGTCCGGCCTGGCCCATGCGGGGCAGCGGCTGGAGTGCCATTACTGCGGCTACAGGCGGACGGTTCCGGCGCGATGCCCGAAGTGCGAGAGCGAGCACCTGTACTACCTGGGGGCGGGGTCGCAGCAGGGCGAGGAACGGCTGGCGGAGATCTTTCCTGGGGCGCGGATCGGGCGGATGGACCGGGATACGGTGCGCGGGCGGCACGATCTGGAACGGTTGCTGGCGCGGCTGCATTCGGGGGAGATCAACCTGCTGGTGGGGACGCAGATGATCGCCAAGGGGCACGACATTCACGGGGTGACACTGGTGGGGGTGGTGGGGTGCGATCACTCGCTGTCAATGCCGGATTTTCGCGCAGCGGAGCGCGTGTTTCAACTGATGACGCAGGTTTCAGGCCGGGCGGGGCGCGGGGAGCTGCCGGGACGGGTGGTGGTGCAGACCTATTATCCGGATCATTATGCGATTTTGGCGGCGACCAAGCACGACTATGCGAGCTTTGCGGAGCGGGAGCTGAAGTACAGACGGTGGATGCACTATCCGCCGTTTGGGGCGCTGGCGAATGTGCTGGTGCAGTCGGCCAAGCTGGAAGAGGCGGCGGGGGGGGCGGCGGCGCTGGGGAAATGGTTCCAGGAGAGGGCTGCGGAGGGGGTTCGGGTGCTGGGGCCGTGCACGGCGCCGATTGCGCGGATCAAGGGCGTGTACCGGTTTCATTTGATTTTGAAGGCGAACTCGAGACGGGTGCTGAATGCCGCGCTGCGAGAGATGCTGGTGCACGCGGAGGCGGTGGAGATTCCACGGAGGAGCCTGGTGGTGGATGTGGATGCACTGCGGCTGATGTGAGAGATGCAGCGGGTTAGCAAGTTAGAGAGTTCGCAAGTTGGCACGACCGTAAGTGGCAAAATGGCTGTGCATTTATTGCAGCGCCTGGCTGAAGGGATCGGCGTGCAGGAAGTGCATGAGGGAGCTGTTGTCGAAGGGGGTGAAGGTGAAGGTGAGCAGGAAGATGATGAGGCCGATGACGGCGAGGACCAGGCGGCCGCGGTGCAGTTCCCGGTCCAGCGGGATCTTTGGGTGACGCATGGCGGGGATCATGATGAAGAAGCCCCAAAGGATCCAGCCAACCCAGAAGACCGCGCCGGCGATAAAGAGGACGAACGGAAGCAGGTCGGTGGAGATCTTGTGCAGTCGGGGCGAGACGGCATAGAGGATGTGCCCGCCGTCGAGCTGGCCGCCGGGAACGAGGTTGAGCGTGGTGATGAAGAGGCCGATCCAGCCGGCGACCAGGACAGGATGGGGCGCGATGTGATCGAAGGGCGGTATCAGCGGATCCCAGAAGACCAGTAAGTGGTGGAGAAGGCGAAGGACGAGCGGCTGGGCACCGAAGACGACGATCGCGGCGGTCTCACGGGCCGGGGTATGGTAGCTGAGCACGAAACCGACGGCGATGGCCAGCGCGGAGGCGAGGAAGCCGGCAAGGGGGCCGTAGATGCCAACGTCCACGAGCGCATCGCGGCTGGGGATGCGAGAGCGGATCTGGATGACGGCGCCGACGGTGCCGCTGAGGGTTGGCGCGGGAAGCACCCAGGGCAGAGTGGCGCGGATGTTGTGTGCCCGGCAGGCGAAGTAATGGCCGAACTCGTGGACGAGCAGAATGCCGAGGAGGGTCAAGGAGAAGGCCAGGCCGCTCCAGAACATCTCGGGGTGGGCGATCAGCCAGGGCCAGGGCCAGAGATCGCTCTCGCGCACCACTGGCGGCATGCCCTCCAGAAAGTTCTGCATGAAGCGGGCACCGTTGGCGGTGGTGGTGACTACGCTCGCCCCCAGCAGCAGAGCGGGCAGGCCATACTCCCGAAAGATCGAACGCACATTTTTCCCCTGATATCTGCTGGCGCGGCTGAACTCGGACGTTCCTCCTGCTTTGGTGGTCCTGGCTACTCCATCGTCTCGCTGCTGGGGCGGGAAGGCGAGCGGAGTGGGTTGCTAGATGCGGGCGGCGCCTGAGTCGAGGGAATGCAGTTCTTTGCCCGGCTTAAAGCGCACGGCTTTGCCCGGTGCGATGCTCACCTCGGTGCCGGTGCGGGGATTGCGGCCGATGCCGGTTTTGCGGGCGCGGACGCTGAACACTCCGAATCCGCGCAGTTCGATGCGCTCACCGGCAGCCAGAGCCTGCTTGAGGCCCTCGAAGACCGTATCCACGGCAGCTTCGGCTTTGCTGCGCGGCAGGCCGGTGCGCTCAATAACATGATGGACGATGTCCTGCTTAATCAATGGGGTAACCTCGCTGGCTCAACTGGTATTGACTGTACTACGGCCTACAAAGAGATGCTACAAGTTTCCGCGTGCGGTTGAAAACCCGGCGGCGGCCGAGGCGCCGGACGGGCTGAGGAAAAACGAGGCGGCCCTGCGTGGAATGAGCGAAAGGGCCGTAAGGGATCATGAATATGCACACAGGATTGCGAATTGAGGCAGGCTCTCATAAGATGAACTCTTCAAGCAGTAGGCGGTCGCCGGACGATTCCGTGGCGTAGGATGGTCAGGGGATGGGACCTTCCATGTTCCTCCGGCGCGACCGCCAGGTTGTCGGATGATCCATTCACTGTGGCCTTGTGGCGCGCTTTTGCGAAGGTAAGCGTCAGAGGGCTTCGGTTGCAGAGATTTTCGCCACTGCTTCCTGTTCGCAGAAGATCCGGATCGGGAGCGCCCGGCGCGCACCGCCAGGGTTCTCGAACCGCTTGCACGGATGTGTGCGAAGGTTTCGTCTCAACCCCCAAAGAGGGGCAATGGACTGGTGAACTGGAGTTTTGCGAAGAGTACGGTAACCCTGTGAAATTTGTGCTGCCTGGCGGGCTGGAACGTATTTTTGTGAGTTGGCGAGGTACTGGTCGGACGGGCAATTCCCAAACGTCGCCGCAGCGATTGCCAGGCGTCTCAACAATCCGCTTTGGGGAGTAGTTGGATGTCCTCGATGCACATTACGGGCCCCATTCGCATCGGGATCATCTCGGATGAGCCGATACGCCTTGCCGGACTAACGAGTGTCTTCGACCAGCCGGGCAAGGAGGGCCGTCCTCCGCTGCAGCCTGTCTCGGGCCACCTGCAAGAGCTGCTGTCGAACCGGACGGTCGAGTATCTCCTTGTAGATCTGCACTCCTCTTTGGGAATTGAGGCGCTGGAGACGATTCGGCGGCTGCGTCCGGACCTGCGGATGATTGTGATCGGGCCAGCGGGCAACGAGGAGCTTGTGCTGGAGTCGATCATGGCGGGTGCGCGCGCTTATCTGGATCTAAAGGCTTCTCCGGAGACGGTATTTCAGGCAATTGAAGTCGTCACCGAGGGCTCGATCTGGGCGCCTCGCAAGCTGCTGTCGCGGCTGATCGACCGTCTGCTGAAGCCGATGGACACAAGCATGAGCGAGATGGCGAGCGGCCTGACTGTGCGCGAACGGCAGGTTCTTGAACTGATCATGATGGCGCGTTCCAACCGGGAGATAGCCGAACAGCTCGGTATCGAGGAGCGTACGGTGAAGGCGTACGTGGGCCGGCTGATGCGCAAAGCGGGGGCGGACAACCGCATCAAGCTCTCGATGTCGGCCCTCAGTTTATCTCTGGGGAAGCCGGGCACATCCCGCGACCGCGGCAGGGAGGCGGCCAGGCCTCCCATTACTCGCAGGTAAACAGCCAGGTTACTTTGAGGCAATGGCCTTAAGTACTCTTGTGTGAACGCGCATTATGAACGAGTCTGTGTTCAGAAACAACGCAGATCTGGGGAAAGGAGTTCCCCGGCGGCATGAATTCATGCGGCCCGGGAACTCCTCTTTTTTTGTTTTTGTAGACACACCTGGCTGTGCGGGTGTCTCTTTTCAGGGCCTGGTCTGCGGCGCAAGCAGCTCTTCTGGTTCTCCGACCCATCTGAATGCTGTAGGCTGTTGGGAGAAAGCTTGGGCAAGTTTGTCTCCGGACCGGCATCCATGCCTTCCCGCTTCCGACTGCCGACGATCCCGTTGCCGGAAGGCTCCCCTCCAACGACTCCATCCCTCCGCATCCCCGTGGTGGCGGATTGAAAAAGGACTCAGATATGAAGAAGAGCATCATTTCGGTTTGCCTGTGTCTGCTGCTGTCGAGCGCAGCCTGCCGGGCTGCCTCGCGTGAAGATCTGCAGAATCGCATCGATGCGGCGAAGACCACGCTGGACGACATCATGGCCGCCGGCGATCGCACTATTCCGATGGACATTCTTGCCCAGGCAACGTGCGTCGGCATCGTGCCGGCTCTCATCAAGGGCGCCTTTGTTTTTGGCGCGCAGTATGGGCAGGGGGTGGTGACCTGCCGGACGGGGCATGGCTGGAGCGGTCCGGTGTTCATCCGGATGGCGGGTGGATCGTTCGGCTTCCAGATTGGCGGCCAGTCGACGGCGCTGGTTCTGGTGGCGGTGAACCAGCGGGGTTTCCAGGATCTGCTGAAGAGCAAATTCAAGATTGGCGGAGATGCCTCGGCGGCGGCGGGGCCGGTTGGGCGCACCGGGCAGGCGGCGACGGACTGGAAGCTGAATGCCGAACTTCTCACCTACTCGCGCAGCAAAGGGCTCTTTGCGGGCATCGACCTTGACGGAACCAGCGTGAGCCAGAACCAGGAGGACACGGAGCTCTACTACGGCCAGGCTCACAGCTTTGAGTCGATCCTCCGAGGTGAGGTTGGTGTGCCGCCCGGCGCGATAACCTTCGTGCGGACAGTGGCCCACGATTTTGTGCGGTCGAAGTACCAGAAATAGGCGCGCAGGCGTAGTTCGCAGGCCGAAGGTTCATCCCTGGCGGTGCGGCACGCCAGGGATGTGCGCTATCTCCAGTTCTTATCAATTGAGGGAGCGATAGACGCACGTAGGGCGAGATGCTGTCCCTCAGTAGCCGTTGGCGACCAACCAGCTCGGCGTCAATTTTGTCCCAGACTCTTTCTGTGCCGTAATCCGCATCGTGGCCAGCTTGACGAGCACATCGGCCTCGACATTGACCGGGGCGCCGACGTTGAGGGTGTGCAGGTTGGTGCGCCAGTAAGTGAGAGGCAGAATGGCGATGGCGATGATTTCGCCATCGAAGCCGGCGATGGTCAGGCTGATGCCTTCGACGGCCACCGATCCCTTGTGCACCATCCATTGCCGGGTCTCCTCCGGCACCCGCACCTTCAGCGTCCAGTCCGTGGTTTCGCGGTCGAATTGCGGGCTGGAGAAGGCAATCACCGGATCGAGGGCCGTCATGATGCCACAGCCGTCCACATGGCCCTGGACGACGTGGCCGCCGAGAGGGCTGCCGGCTGCAGTGGGCAACTCGAGGTTCACGCTGGCTCCGGGTTCGAGAGCTCCCAAGGAGGTCCGATCCAAGGTCTCGCGAGCCAGGTCGGCGTGAAAGTAGCGCGGGTCAACGTCGAGGGCCGTAAGGCACACGCCGGAGACCGCGAGCGAATCGCCTTCGCGCAGCCGGCCCGCGATGCCGGGGGCCTCGACAGTGAGGCGCCGCACACCGCCGCGCTCCGCGAGACTGACCAATGTGCCTGTCTGTTCGATGATTCCGGTGAACATGGAATCATTTTACGAGAACGGAGAATACGGGGCAGGGAAGGCGGAGCGCCAATGCTCCGGCAGTTATTTGAAGAGCGCCAGGTCGATTCCTTCGCCCATGGCCTTGTAGCCGGCGTCGTTGGGGTGCAGGTGGTCGCCGCTGTCGTAGAGGGGATTGAAGCGGTCGGGGTTTTGCGGATCGCGGGTGATCTTGTCGAAGTCGATGACTCCGTCGAAGGTGCCGCTCTGGCGGATCCACTCGTTGACGGCCTCGCGCACCTGCTCGCCTTTGGGGGAGTAGTAGCCCGCGCCGCCGTAGGGAGTGAGCGTGGCTCCATAGATCTTCATGCCGTGCTCGTGGGCTGCTTCGGCGATCTGCTTGAGGCCGGCCTCGAGATCGTGCGCATCGATTGCGTCTTCGGGTGCGGTGAGCCGCTTGAGGCGGCCGATGTCGTTGATGCTTTCGAGCACGATCAGGTATTTGGCGCCATTCTGGGCGAGCACATCGCGGTCGAGGCGGGCGAGCGCGCTGGGGCCGGTGCCGTCGTTGAGCACGCGGTTGCCGCCGATACCCTCGTTGAGAACGCCGACGTTTTCCATGCCGGACTGGGCCTGAAGGCGGCGGGCGAGCACGTCGGGCCAGCGGTCATTCCCGTTGTGCGTGGAGTGGGCGCCGTCGGTGATGGAGTCGCCGAACGCAACGACGGAGAAGCCATCGCCCGGGTTGGCGACATCGATTCCATCAAGGAAGTACCAGGATTCGAGTTTCCTGGCATCGTTGAACGACGTGGCTCCGGGCTGGTCACCGTCCACCATGAAGTTGTCCTGGTCGGCGAAGTCATGGTAGGTTTCGGCGCGCATGACCTGTGGCGGGAGATAGAAGCTGACGGCAACATCGGAGAGAGCCGGAGCGTCGAGTGTGACCGGGTCGGAGTAAACGGCCGCACCCGGGGGAATGCAGACGCTGGCGGAGCCGTCGAAGGTGAGCGCATGGTCGGTGCCTTCCTTGATGGCGTCGCCTCCGGCGCTCAGGGCCACGTGGGCATCGGCGATCAGGAGTTGGTCAAGTCCGAAGGCGTTGGTGAAGCGGATGCGCACCTGTTTGCCCGCGGTGGAGATGTGCGCAATCTCCCGGAGAGTGATGCCGCTGAAGGGATAGACGTGAAAGCCACCCTCAGCCAGCATGGGCGATGTGGCCCACGTGCCCACCCACTGTGGATGCTTCGTCTGCGCCCCGCAAGCGGCATCCGCGCTCAAAAGAATGAGGACAAAGATCGAGAGCAAGCTCATCCGCAACTTCATCGATAACCTCCGCGTCAATTTGGGCTGTTGTGCCTGGTTTTCGCGCCCCCCGAAGTCTAACACGCTGTCGAAGCGCGCTACGGTTCATCGGCCGGTCCAGGCCTTTCATCCGGGATTGAAGCCTCTCGTCCATTTCGGCTGATCCTGCCGCGGCTGCCTCGCTTACAGTTTTCTCGATCCAAGTCAATGCCCTGTGAGGTTCGCTATGAACGATCTCGTCAGCGTAGAAGATGTGAGCCGGCGGTTTGCGCTGGACCACAGCTACGTTTCGGCCCTCGACGGCGCAAGCCTGCGCGTCGGCGAGGGTGAGTTTCTAGCCATCGCCGGTCCCAGCGGCAGCGGCAAATCGACGCTGCTGAATCTGATGGGGTGCATCGATAAGCCTACCTCGGGCCGCATCGTGATCAACGGCCACGATACTTCGGCATTGAGGCCCGCGCAACGGACTGCGCTGCGGCGGGAGAAGATCGGCTTCGTCTTCCAGACTTTCAACCTGATTCCCGTCTTTACGGCAGAGGAGAATGTGGAGTTTCCGCTGCTGGTGCAGAGGGTGGGCGGGGCGGAGCGGCGCAGGCGCGCGATGGAGGCGCTGGAGAGCGTAGGCCTCGCGCATCGTGCGGGGCATCGTCCCGATCTGCTGTCGGGCGGCGAGCGCCAGCGCGTTGCCGTGGCGCGCGCCATCGTGCACCGGCCGGCACTGGTGCTGGCCGACGAGCCCACGGCGAACCTGGACTCGCACAACGCGACCGAACTCATCGAGCTGATGCGCAAACTGAACCGCGGCTCGGGCGTCACCTTTATCTTCTCCACGCACGATCAGCGGCTGCTCGAACACACGCCGCGCATTGTGCGCCTGCGCGACGGGCAGGTTGTCGACGATACGGCAGCATCCGCGCCCAGCTCTGAGGAAATCAGCATAGGAGCCGTCCATGCGTAAGTTTCTGCTTCTCGCCTTCCGCAATGTCTTTCGCAACCGCCGGCGCACGCTGATGTCGCTGTTCATGGTCGGTGGCGGTGTGGCCGGGCTGCTTTTGGCCGGGGGCTACTTTGCGCACATGATCGACGGGCTGCGCGAAGACACAATTCACAATGGCCTGGGGCATATCCAGATCTTCACCGCCGAGCACTTCAAGCGGGACGAGGTGCACGTGCTCGACACCGGAATCGACAACTGGCGGGGCGTGGCGGAGGCGGCCCGCTCCATGGCGCACGTGCGCGGCGTGGCGCCAAGGATCGAGTTCTACGGCATGGTGTCGAACGGGCAGAAGTCCTCAGTGTTCATGGGCAGCGCGGTCGATCCCGATGCGGAGCGCAGCCTGGGCTTTACGCCCGATCTCACCGCGGGGCGCGATCTGAGCGGCGATCCGGGCAGCGACGTGGAGGCGCTGATCGGGTCGGGGCTGGCTAAATCGATGAACGTGAAGGTGGGTGACGGGCTGACGCTGCTGACGGTTACCTCCGATGGCGCCCTCAATGGCGTCGATGTTCAGATCGTGGGCATTGTCACCACCGGCGTAGCCGAGATGGATGCTCGATACATGCGGATCACTTTGGCCGCTGCGCAACGGCTGCTGCAGAGCAGCCGCGTTACGAATCTGGTGGTGGGACTGGATGCGACCTCGAACACAGACGCCGTCTACGATGCGCTGCTCCCGCGTCTGGAGGGCACGGCGCAGAAGCTTGTCCTCAAGAAGTGGATCGACCTGGCTACCTATTACAAGCAGGTGCGCACATTATTCAACGGCATATTCCTTTTCATGGGGCTAATTGTGTTCTTCATGGTTCTGATGTCGAGCGTGAACACACTGCTGATGACCATGTTCGAGCGCACGCGCGAGATTGGAACCATGCTGGCCATGGGGACACCGCGGTTGTGGGTTGTGGCGCTGATGATGGCCGAGGCTACGTTGATCGGCGCGATCGGAGCGGCGGCTGGGGTGGCGGGCGGCAATCTGCTGGGGTGGTTGATCAACGCGAGCCACCTGTACATGCCGCCGCCGCCGGGATATACGGTCCGAATCCCATTTCTTGTGGAGCACGTGCCCGCAATCATGATCGGCGCTTCCGTACTGGTGATCCTTTCGCTTGCGCTTGCATCCATTTTGCCCGCAGTGCGCGCGTCGCGGCTGCAGATAACGGAGGCTCTGGCTCATGTGTAAGGTTAACTGGATTCTTCGTGCATTCCTGCTGCTCTTTTTCCTGGGCTTTTTGTGCACGTGCGTGCTGGTCTGCCATGCGGCGGAGGCTGCGCCGGACGCGGAGGCGCTGCTCAAGCGCTCCGACAGCTTTCGCAACGGCTGGCCCTCGTACGTGGTGCACGTCAAGATCACGGACTACGAAGAGGGCAAGCCCGACGAAGAGCATCTCTACGAAGTTTCGGAGAAGGGAACCGATAAGACTTACGTTGACTTTTTGAGTCCGCGCGAGAAGGGCGAGCACATGCTGATGCTGGGCGACGATATGTGGGTCTATCTGCCGGATACGAGCCGGCCGGTGCGCATTACGCCGCTGGAGAGGCTCACGGGCGACGCGTCGAACGGGGACGTGGCCCGCACGAACTATGCCGATGACTACTCGGCCGCCTATTTGCGGACGGAGAAGGTGGGCAGCGTGGAGTGCTGGGTGCTGCAATTGACGGCCAAGCGCAAGGGGGCGACATATCAGCGGATTCTCTACTGGCTGCGCGAGCCCGACGCGCGGCCGATGCGGGCGGAGTTTTACCTGACGTCGGGCAAGTTCATCAAGTCCGCCACTTTTGACGAGTACGAGATGTCGGAGGGTCGCATGGTGCTTCACAAACTGACACTCTACGACGAGATCCGGCACGACTCGCACAGCGTGCTCGAGTATTCCGGCGCGGCACCGCGCAAGTTCCCCGACCGCCTGTTCTACCAGGGCAATACGGCGATGTTTTGAGCCATGAATCGTTCGATTCTCATCCCGATTCTGCTTTGGAGCGTCGCGGCGGGCGCCTGTGCCCAGAGCGACAACGCCAGCGAGGGTAGCCGCTTCGACACTCGTTACGCGCTCTCGGTCTTTGACGACGCGACGTTCTATGGTGATCGAAAGGAACCGGTTCCCGCGGTGTTAAACCAGGTGCTGGTCGAGCCGCAGTTGAGTGTCCGCTACCGCGACCGAATCACTGTGGCTACGAGCCTGATCGGACTTTCCGGCGCGTATTCCGATAACTTCACCGACATGCGTGTACGCGAGAGCTATGCCGATCTGACTGCCGGCGACTTTGAAGTGACCGCGGGGAGGAGAATGGTGCGCTGGGGCACGGGTTACGCCTTCACAGCCGCCGGAGTTCTGGATCCTCCGCGCATTGCGACCAACCCGACGGACCGGTTGAATGTAAACGAGGGCCGTGACATGGTGAAGGCCGATTGGATTCACGGCCAGAGCGCGCTTTCGGCAGCGTGGTCCACGGCCGAGTTTGCGCCTAAGGGCAGCAATATGCGTGACACCACAGCTTTCCGGTATAACTTTCTGGTGCATGGATTCGACACATCGCTGATTGCCGGCAACGACCGCGGCGGCGACTCATTTGGCGCGCTGACATTCACGCGGGTCTTCGGTCAGGCACTGGAAGTGCATGGCGAGGCGGCGTGGCGCGAAGAGGCAGCGGTGCTCGTGGGAGGCAAGTACACGGCGGCCAACATCGACTTTATCGGTGAGTTCTACACGCCGCCGAACATCGCCTTCTACCGGGATGCGGGCGTGTCGCCGCTGGCCGGCCGCCAGCACTACGCATTCTTTTCCGCGGGCAAGGCGCGTCTGCGCGAGCTGCCGGGGTGGAAGGAGTGGTCGGTGTCGGGTGCGCTCGTGGCGAACCTCGACGACCGTAGTTACACGCCGGTCTTCGACGTGAGCCGCTGGTTCGGCAATCACTTCTCAGCGTATGTTCACATGGAAGCGCCTCGGGGTGCGCGCAGCTCCGAGTACGGCTCAGCTCCATATGTCACGGCCACTTCGGCAGGAGTTCGATTCCAGCTATGACGAGCAAAACCGACAACCCGGCCGTGCCCGGCGCTCCATGCCCGTCGCCGATTGACTACCGGACCTTCGTGACTCGCGCCTTCTGGATCGCCATGGGCGCGACCCTGCTGATCTTCCTGCTGTTTTTCTCGCAGGGCTTCATACGGTTCTCCGAGACTGGCCGCCGACTGTTTGCCATCTTCGTTTTTTCGATCTGCATCGCGCTGCCGTCGATGATTCTGGTCACCCAGATCAGCATCCGCTACGAAAAGAAGATTCCCCGCCTCATCTATCTCGTCCAGGCCGTCTGCTTCGTTTGCACGGGAGCGGCGGGCGGCCTAGCTGCCGAGTTCATCCTGTGGCTCGTGGGCATTTGTCCCCGTAACACGTTCTGGCACCAGTACCGCGTCGACCTCCCCTTCACCATTGTCATTACACTCGCGATCGGCATGAGCGTATCCGTTTATGAGACGCTGCGCTACAAGCTCCAGGCCGCAGAGCTGGCGCTGCGCAGCCGCGAGGTGGAGCAGGAACGCGCCAACAAGCTGCTGGCCGAGGCGCGGCTTTCTTCGCTGGAGTCGCACATCCACCCGCATTTTCTCTTCAATACGCTCAACTCCATTGCCGCGCTGATCCACTCCGACCCTGTGCGCGCGGAAGATATGGTGGCCAAGCTGGCTTCGCTGCTGCGCTTCTCGCTCAATGCGCAGCACGGCGGCCTGGTCCCGCTGGCCCAGGAGCTGAAGACGGTGCGCGACTACCTGGAGATCGAATCTATGCGCTTCGGACCGCGTCTTCGCTACGAGGTGAAAGTACCGCCCGGGTTCGATTCGGTGCGCGTTCCGCCACTTGGGCTGCAGACGCTGGTCGAGAACTCGGTCAAGCATGTGGCAGCGCAGCGGCCGGAGGGTGCGAGCGTGCAGGTCGCGGTGCGGCGGGACTCCACCCAAGTGATTCTGGAAGTTCTGGACGATGGCCCCGGGTTTTCGCTCGCGGCCACGACGCCGGAGCACGGGCTCGGCAACCTGGCGGCGCGTCTGGAACTCGTGTTCGGTCCGGCGGCTAGGATTGAAGCGGCGCGGGAAGACGGCCGGTGCGCGGTTCGCATCGCTATTCCTGCCGAGTTGTGAGGCACTATGGAAGCGGTGGCCCTGCGCGCTTACCTTGTGGATGACGAACCTCTTGCCATCGAGAGGCTCACGCGGCTGCTCGCTCCGTACAGCGCGATTTATATTGTCGGCAGCGCGACCGATCCGGCGCAGGCGGGGGATTTTCTGAACTCCTGCGAGGAGCCGGTCGACGTCCTGTTTCTCGACATTCAGATGCCAGGCATCAATGGCTTCGAGCTGCTGTCACGTCTGGCGGCGCAGCCTTTTGTCATCTTCACGACGGCGTTCGACGAGTACGCGCTGCGCGCCTTCGAGGTGAACTCCATCGACTATCTGCTCAAGCCGATCGAAAAGGAGCAGCTCGACCGGGCCCTTGCCAAGTTGGGCCGCATTCGCCCCATCGCGAAGCCGGGCTGGCAGCAGGACCCCGATCTTCCCGTGGTGCTCAGGGAGCTGGCGGCGTCGCTGATGGGCCGCAAGATGAGCTACCCGCGACGCATTGCATCCCGCGTGGGCGAGCGCGTGCTGTTTCTCGATCTCAACGCGGTGTCCCACTTTGTGGCCCGGGACAAACTTACCTATGCCGCTGTGGAAGGGCGGGAGCACGCGGTCGACCAGACCATCGTTGACCTCGAAGAGAAGCTCGATCCCAGTCGATTTCTGCGGATTCACCGCTCCGTCCTGCTGAACATGGAGTGGGTGCGGGAGGCCAGCGTATCGTTTTCAGGAAGGGTTGCGGTTACGCTGAAAGACGCGGGGCGCACGCAACTCCCGGTGGCGCGCGACCGGGTACGGCTGCTCAAGTCGCGGATGAACTTCTGAAAGGCGCCGGGCCGGAAAGGACATTGACACTGCCCGGCAGGAGCGGAGGCTCCGTTCATCTGCCGGTTCAGTGCAGGTTCGCAAATGTCCGGTATGCCACGATCGTGGAGCTCATCGGGGTGTCCATTACCTGCGAGGTCCGCAACAGAACCTGGAAGTAGGGGAAGCTGGAAGCGCCGATATCCTTCTGCAGTGTGGCCATCCCCGGCTCCGAGAGGAGAAAGTCGCCGCAGCCCTCGGCGGCGTCCGAAGATGTGCCTTCGATCAGCAGCACTCTTCCATTGTGGTCCGGGTTGGGGAGATAAGCCGCCGTGCAATAGCCCATCGAAGAGGAGGGCGTATACAACGGCTGCTCGCCGGCGCGCGGTGTCTTGTTCGTGACTACCTCGTGTGGCACTCCTTTCGTTGCCGGATTGCCGCCCGTCAACTTGTCGAAGGCGGGGTTTCTCTCGAGCACAAAGTTCAGCCGGCGGTCAAAGAGCTCCATCCAGGGGTTGGAGTTGTGTGTGCCGAAGAGGATCACGTTGTCGCGCTTGATGAGGGCGGGCAGATAGGTGCGTGCAAAGTACATGTGAATGCGGTTGCTGAGCGGCTCGAGGGCCTCGAGATGCTGCGCCATGGAGAATCCGCCGCGGCTTACCAGGGTCCTGCGCGCGATGAGGGTCAGCGCGGATTGCATCTGCGGGCTCTCATTGTGCGCCGGCAAGGAATCGAGAAGGCTGCGGCTGTTGAGATAGTCCTCAAGCGAATAGGAATGCTTGCTGAGGGTCTGGAACATACCGAAGGCAGTGTCGGCAAGGACCACGTCGGTGGTGGGATTGGAACTCAGGAAACCGGTCCAGAGCGCTGCAACTGCCGGCTTGTACTGCCACGGGTAAAGGAGCCGATGCATGGCGCGATTTTGCATCCAGAGATACAGGCAGGCACAGGCGAGCGCTACGGATACGAGCCCCGCAGCGGCGGCCGCGGCGATCCACCATCCGTTGCGTTGGCGTTGGGACGGCGCGGGTACCGCAGGAAGGGGCTCGGGCAATTCCTGGACCGGGAGGAGGGCCGGTGATGCAGGTTCGGAGACAATCTGGGATTCAACGGGTCTGTGGCGGAAGACCGGGAGGTAGCTACCCCGCGGAATCTCCATAATCAGCTCTTCGTGCCGGCCATCCGATTCGAAGTAGGCTTCGATCCGTTTGCGCAGCTCGGTGGCGTTGACACGCACGATGTTGTCCACGCTGGTGTCGTAAACCGGCGGTCGTCCGAAGACCTCGGCGCCGATCTCCTGCTCACGAAGCTGCTCACAGCCGTCCTCGAGCGCACGGCGACCGACATAGGCCAGCAGCTCCCTCATGCGGGCCGAGCGTTTTAGTTGCGGGCTGGCCAAAACGCGATCCAGGAGGCCCCGGCAGGTCTCGACATCGGGTAGTTCTTTATTCTGGAGGACCCAGACACCCATACCGGCTCCCTCCCCCGACTACGGTTAGATGATGGGTTTTCACAAGGAAGTTGTACACCAAGGCTAATCTTTTACGTCTATTGTACAAATCAGCAGAAAACAGAAGCAACGCAAATCTCGGTCAGTGCGCACTTTCTTACAAGTGGTGTGGACGATTCTTAACGTTGCGTACAAGCGTCGGCCGTTCCATTCCATGTGCGCGTCGAGAGCGGGAGGGTTCGCCAAGAAAAAGCCCCGCGCGTTGCGGGGCCCTTCTTGCTGTTACCGTCATGGTGGCTTCCGGGACTAGCGCGGGGTAATGCGCACGCCCATTCCGTCGAGTTTCTGCCGGGCGCGCGACGCTTCCGGAGTGCGTGGATAACGCTGGATCAGCAGCCGCAGTTCCGTGATTCCGTCGGTGCGACGCTTCATTTCGAGCAGCGCCAGGCCTTTGTAAAGCTGGGCAGTGGGAGCGTGCGCGTTGCCCGGAAAGTTCTCAAGCATGGTGTTGAAGGTTTCCACGGCCCGGGAGTATTGGTGTTGCTCGTAGTCAATCTCGCCCAGGTAGAATTGCGCGCTCCCCGAGAGGTCGTCGTAGGGATAGTACTGGATGATCTGCTGGAACTCGCTGGACGCCATCTTATATCGCGCCGCGTTGTAGTCGCCCACGGCTGCCTGGTAGGTTTCCTTGAGCGGTGGGGCCTGGGACACGGCGGGCGGCGTGGGAGGCGCCGGTTGTGCATTCTGGCCGTTCAGGGCGGGCGAGCCCGCAGCACCGGGGGGATAGGCTCCCTGCTGACCGTCGGGCTGCTGAGCGCCAGGCGCTCCAACTGGGTTGGTTGCTCCGGGGGTGGTTTCGCCGGGCACCGTGGTCGCCGGCGGCGTCTGAATATTCTGTAACTGCGTCTGCATGTCCTGGACCGATTTCTGCAGCTTGTCGATACGCGTCCGCAGTTCATCCAGGGAGTCGTTGAGCGACTGGATCTGGCCCGAAGCAGTGCTCTGGTTATTGCTCATCGTCTCAAGCTGAGCGTCGAGCTTTTTCTGCATGGCAGCCAGGGACGAGTTCATCTGCACTGCCTGATCGGCCGTCTGCTGGGCAAGATTCTGCATCACGCCGAAGTGGGAGTCGAGCGTGGACTGCAGCCGCTGCACCATGTCCAGCAGTTGCTGCACCTGGGTCTGCAACTGGACGATTTCCTTGGAGACCGCGTGGGCCGGCTTCGCAGCGAAGGCAAGGAGAGCGGCCAGCAGCGCCGCCATGGCGAAGGGTTTGCGCAATGTGCGTGCTATCTGCATTCTTCCCTCATCTTAACAAGAAGTTGCGGCAGCCGGCTGTGCGCCGCAACTGCCGCAAGTCGATTCCACTCTATTCTCCCGCTTTCGCCGGGGAGTCTTCAAATCAGAGATGTCCGAAACCGTAAACGAGGTTATGCCGCCCGCGTCGAGAACGACGCAGGCGGAAGGCTTCCGATGACACGCACTTCTACTGCTGGTCGAGCGTGAACCCATCGCGGCGGTTCAACTGCCAGCACTGCTCGGTCGAGTCGGTACAGAACGGCTTCTCCTTGCCGTAGCTGATGACGCGCATACGGTCGGCCGCGATGCCCAGGTTCTGCAGGGCATTCTTGGCCGCCTCAGCACGGCGTTGACCGAGGGCCAGGTTGTATTCGTCCGAGCCGCGCTCGTCGCAGTAGCCGCCGACTACGAACTTGAGGTCGGGGTGGGCGTTGAGGTAGGTGGCGTCATTCTGGAGCGTCGCCTGGGCGTCGGGGCGAATGTCGGCGGTGTCGTAGTCGAAGAAGATGGGCTGTACATGTTCCTCGAAGATCGCCTCAGCGGATTGGCCGGTGTTGTTGACCGAAACGGCTGGAGGCGGATTCACGGTCACCGTGGCCTCGGCGTCGGCATTTCCGCCGGGACCGGTGGCGGTCAGATGATAGGTGGTCGTGGTGGTCGGTGTGACCGTTTTGACGCCGGCGGTGGGAACGTCTCCGACGCCGTTGTCGATGGAGACGCTGGTGGCGTCCATGGTACGCCAGCTCAGCGTGACCTGGTCGCCGGCGGAGATGACCGAAGGCGTGGCAGTGAGCTCAGCGGTGGGCGCAGGCGACGACGGCGGAGGCGGTGGCGGGGCAGAGGGCGCCGGCGTCTTCTTTTTGCAGCCGGTTACGGCGAACAAGGCAAGAGCAAGTGCAACGGGAACCAAAGTGCGAGTACGTCGATTCAATGTGTTTCTCCTTCCGAATACAAAAAAGTGGTCTTCCCAAGCAATCCGACCCAATGGGTCCGGGTGGGCTGCCGCCGGCCGACTCCCTGCGAGGGACGGGCACAAGCGCTTGCCCACAACCCCCGCCGGGATCGCCATAGTTCAGGTCTCAAATCGCTCTAGAAAACGTGATCGTTAACACCGGCCGTGCCCGTCTTACTCCCCCAGGCGCCCACCGGCAACCCCAAACGGCAAAGTACCAGCAGTTACAACAAAACCGCACTCTTCCATTTCCGTCGTTCCGACAGGTACCCTCAGCCTCCCGTGGACCGGCTGTGACTGGTGTGGATTCTCACTTCCAACTCCAGTCCGGCTCCATATTGTTTCCGGTGTGGGTCAACTGTTTCTGTTCGGTGCCGTCGGCCAGCATCGACCAGATGTCGGTGCGGTGGCCAACGGTGCGCTGGAAGACGATATGCCGGCCGTCCGGCGACCACACGGGGTAGTCGTTGTTTCCGCCCTCGTGGGTTACCTGGATCCACTGCATGGAGGAGATCTGGAAGACGTAGATGTCCTGCGCGCCGGGTGCGCCGGGGCCGTATTTCCGGTTCCAACTGAAGGTCAGCAACTGCCCGTTGGGCGACCAGGAGGGCGAGACGGCGTATCCGCCGTCGGTCATGCGCTGGATGTTGGTGCCATCGGAGTTCATGATATAAATCTGCGGCTCTCCGGTGCGACCGCTGACGAAAGCAATCTGGGCGTTGGTTTTGGGATTCCAGCAGGGCTGCACGTTGGGGCCGGGCAGGGAAGTGATGCGGTGAAGATTGCCCCCGTCGACGCTCGCTGTCCATATCTCCGCTATGCCCGTCCGTGCCGATGAAAATGCGATCTGATTGCCGTCTGAACTCCACGAGGGATCGATGTTGCTCCCGCCCGCCGTGCCGCCGGGAAAGCTCACCATACGCCCCAGATCCAGGCTGAACATTCGAACAGACCAGCCGTAATCACCCAACGATTCGAACGCAATCCGTGAGTTACCTGGTGAGATGCGCGGATAGAGAGAAATGCTGCCTAAATGTGTGACGGGATGTTGATTTTCTCCGTCGTAGTCCATGGCCCAGATCTCTTTGGAGCCGGTGCGGCTGCTGACGAAGTAGATTTTGGTCTGTGCAATTCCTGGAATACCACCAAGTTGGAGGATGATCGCGTCAGCGAACTCGTGGGCTACGGTGCGGGCCTCCTGCTGGTTGGCTTCCTCGTTGTATTGTTTGCCGAGGAGCTGGGCGCTGGCGCCGGTTCCGGCAGTGGAATCGAGCCACCCGTAGACGACCAGGCGGCCAGCGTTCAAAGAAAAGGCGCCAAAGGCCACTGCCGACGCACTGGCCGGGGCCGCGGCCCACTCGGCGAGGTTGATCTCCTGGGGCGACCCGGGAGTCGCCACCGGGGCCATGCTTTTGGAGACCATGGTGAAGATTCCGGCGTTGGAGAGGTCGTTGAACAAGGTGGTGTCGAAGACCGTTTTCAGGACCACCGTCTGGGGATCGGTTCCCACGGGCTTGAAATCCGCAGCCGCCAGACGAATGGTCTGCTGGCCGCGGTTGATGCCCGCTTCGAGCCAGTCCTGGGCCGGGAGCCGCGGGGCTAAGAGTGCGGTGGAGGCAACGAAAAGGAGGGGGAGTGTTCGATAAAACGCCTTCATGCTGTTTGCAATCCTTCCTTGAGTGAAGAACGCATTGCCGGGCTTACGCCCGTGCGCAACTTTTCTGCAGGACACCCGGCCGAGTCGAAAGTCTCTGAACTTTCGATGCGGCTGTAACCTTTCTCGATATGGCCCCGGTTCTCGTCTCGATACCGCCGCGGCTCTCGCGAAGAGCCTTACCCGTGATCCGTCCGACCACTTTCATTGTTTCGAGCGTCCCACTTTCATTGTTTCGAGCGCCGGGCCGGCGGCGCTGCCGTGTTGAGTCGAACCGCGGTGCGCGAAAGCCCGCCTTAATACTCGCAATAGTAGGAGACCCGCAGTGTCGACTGGTTATAGCCTGCGGGAAGAGGCGGGAAGTTCTGCACCCGCTCGACCGCCTGCAGGCATGAGTAGTCCAAGGTGGAGCTGTTGCTGGTTTGGGCGATGCGCTCGCCGGTGATGCTGCCATCTCTGTTGATGGTGAAACTGAGGAAGACCCGGGAGCCGCGCGGCGTCGCGGGATTCACTGCCGATTTATACCAGTTCTGCGCCATCAGGTTGTTAATCGCCTGCACGTAGCCCGGGTACATGGCGCCGAAGTTCCCGTTGTCGATCTGTGTGGGTCCGTTCAGCCCGTGTTCAGGCATGGACTCCGGCATCAACGTTCCGGCCTGCTCTCCGTAGCGGGCCTTGTCCTGTTGTTTTGGTGTTGGCTGGTGGGGCTGCGTCCGCTCGACGGTTTTCTTCTCCGGCTTTACATGCTTGCCGAGAATCGGAATCGCGTTCTGATCGACTTCGCGGGTGGTTTTGGGCGCGGGCGGCGCGGGGGCCTCGCTGGGGGTCTGGGTGGCCAGCACATTTTGATTCTGTTCGTGGTGGCTGGGGAGTGGCAAAGCGCTGGCAATCGCCACCTGCATCACGCCACCGGGGCCGGCGCTACCCCAGACTTTGGGCCGGAAGAGGCCGCCGACGAGGATATAGAGCACCACGGCGCCCAGCATGGCTCCGTGGAGCAGCAGCGATCCCATGGCCGGCGCTGCCACGCCTTCCGGCGCCAGTTGCCGGTCCAGCCCCTCATCGCCTTCGATCAGACTTTCCATACGCCGCACCCGGTGCGAGAACCTTTACTTCCCTCCGCTCTTCTGCTCGCCGATCGGCTGGGTCACGATCGACACGTTCGTAATTCCCGCCTGCTTGACCGCATCCATCACGTTACAGAAGGCCCCAAAGGGCACGGTCTGATCCGCCGCCAGGTAGATGACCTCGTGGGCAGGATCCACGCCGGCCTGATGCAGGTCCTGGGGCAGTTGATTGATGTTTACCAGCTTGTCGTTGAGGTAGATGTTCTGGTGAGCATCCATGGTGACGACCACGCGCTGCTGGGTGATCTGGTGGACCGTCCGGGTCTTGGGGACGTTCACCTGAATTCCCGACTGCAAGACCGGCTCTGTGATCATGAAGATGACCAAAAGTACGAGCACGACGTCGACCAGCGGGGTGATATTAATTTCCGCCAAGGAAGTCCGGGTATCGCCGTTCGTAGAAAACGCCACGTTGAACCTCCCGCCGGGTCAGTTGCCGGCGCCGGGCCGGGCCTGAGGCGGCCGCATGGGGATCTCTTCGAGCGAGTTAAGCAGCTCCCGGCAAAAGTCGTCGACCGCGGAGGCAAACACTTTGATGCGGGCGGCGAACTGGTTATAGGCCACCAGGGCCGGAACCGCCACGAACAACCCGCCGGCCGTGGTGAGCAGGGCGGCGCTCATGCCCGGTCCCACCGCGCGCAGCGTGGCGACGCCGGACTCGCCCAGTCCGTGGAATGCGCCTACAATCCCCATGACGGTTCCGAACAGCCCCACGAAGGGACTGGCCGAGGCGATGGTCGCGAGCCAGGTCATGCGGCGCTCGAGGTGGGAAACAGCTTCGCTGGCCGCGGTGCGCGCCGACCGCTCCAGAGGCGCCAGATTCCGCGGAGGCCCCGATCCGCCCGTCTGGCGTTTGTAGGTCTCATACACATCTTCGAAGACCTGCGCGAGGGGGCTGGCGCCGAACTCGCCGGTCACGGTGGCAATATCTTTCAGGCTGGTGGCCTTGCGGAATGTCCGGATAAATCTCCGGCTCTCCCGGGTGGCCTTGCGAAACGTTCCCATCTTGGCCAGGATCACAGTCCAGGAGTAAAGACTGGCAAGGAGCAGCAAGACCAGGACCGCGATCGCCACGGGGTCAAGTTCCTTGAACATGCTGAACAGCGCGGCGAAGCTGGTGGTACCACCCGGCGCCCCAGGAATCACGGGCGCTGCCGGAACTGCCGATGTTCCTCCATTATCAGCCTGCAAAAAAATCAGAATCGCAGCGGTAAGAATCGCCCTTCACCTCATTATTCACCGTATCAGACGCGCCGTTTACTTCCCAAGTTATCGCTTCGGTACCTCCCCGGGAGGGTTACCAACTCTCTTACGGGCTGGGTGCGGTCCGTTCGTGCTATGCTGCGCACGGATTCTCCGCCATGGCGGGAGCCGGCCGTCACACGGAACTCATCATGCTCGTTGAGCTGCGCGCTGAAAATTACGCCGTTATCGATCACGCCATCGCCGTCTTTGGCCCGGGTCTTAACCTTCTCACCGGTGAGACCGGAGCCGGCAAATCGATCCTTGTGGACGCGCTGGCGCTGTTGATGGGGGGGAAGGCTTCGACGGAGCTGGTCCGGCACGGGGCCGAAAAGGCGGTCGTATCCTGCGTCTTCGAGTCTACACCCGGCGCCGAAGCGATTCTCGAGGAGAACGGCCTGGATGCCGAGGGCGCCGAGATCATCCTTCGGCGTGAGATTGCGTTAAGCGGCAAGGGACGGGTGTTTATCAACAACCAGCCAGCCACCGTTGCGGCTCTTCGCCAGCTTGCTCCCGAACTTGCTCTCGTCCACGCCCAGTCCGAGACCCTTTCAAGCTTCGACCAGGCGCAGCAGCGCATCCTTCTGGACCGCTTTGCAGGTATTTCGACAGAGGCTGTCGGGCGAGCCTACGCAGGCCACCGCACAGCGCGGGAGAGACTCGACGATCTGCTCCAAGGCGAGCAGGACCGGCTGCGGATGGTCGATCTGTGGACCTACCAGCGCAACGAGATCGACGCCGCGCACCTCGAGCCCGGCGAGGACGAGGCCCTCGAAACCGAAAAGCGGGTGCTGGCGAACGCCGAGAAGCTGTATGGCGCCGCGCTGGGGGGCTTCGACCAGCTCTACGAAGGGGGCGCAAGCGCGGAAGCCGCACTGCGCGCGGCGGTGCGCAACGTCGAAGAGCTCGCTCGCTACGACGCACGCTTTGTCGACGCAGCCCAGCAGCTGGCGAGCGCCCGTGCGACGATCTCCGACATCGCGTCCGGCCTCCGCGATTATGCGGAAGGAATCAACGCGAGCCCGGAGCGCCTGGCCGAGATCGAAGATCGACTGGCGCTTCTCGATCGCTTGAAGCGCAAGTACGGCAAGACGGTCGCGGAAGTGATTGCTTTCGGCGAAGGCGTTACGCGGAAGCTCGCTGAGGTTGAGGACCGCGACGATGTTTTGAAGGCGCTGCGAGCGCGCGTTGAAGAAGCAGCGGCAGAGTACTGCAAGTCCGCCGCGGCTGTTGGCGCGGAGCGGCGCGCGGCCGCGGCAAGACTTGCAAAACAGGCTGAGGCGCAGATCAACTCGCTGGCCATGAAGGTCCGGTTCGAAGTCGCTGTACGCTCGCGCGAATCCGAAGCGGACTGGAGTGTGCACGGATGGGATGAGATCGAGTTTCTCATCGCCACGAACGCGGGCGAGCCTTTGAAGCCCCTCACCGAAATCGCCTCCGGCGGTGAGATGTCGCGCGTGATGCTGGCGCTTAAAGTGACGGTGGAAGAGGCTTCTTCGAAGTCCCAGAAAAAGATGCCGACTCCGCGCACGCTGGTTTTCGACGAGATCGACATCGGCATCGGGGGCCGTGCGGCGGAAGCTGTGGGTCAGAAGCTCAAATCGCTGGCGCGCGGCCAGCAGGTTTTGTGCGTGACCCACCTGCCTCAGATCGCCGCCTTTGCCGCGCAGCATCTGGTGGTGGAAAAGCGCGAGACCCAGGGCCGTACCAAGACCCAGATCCGCACTTTGGACGAAGGCGCGCGCACGCTGGAGGTGGCGCGCATGCTCTCAGGCGCTTCGGTCACCGAAACCAGCCTGCAGCACGCCGCACAGATGATTGCGGCCAGCCGGTGAGGGCACTGGGAAGGGGATTGGAATTTAATTTATCCGCTTAGGGCCTGTTCACACTACCGAGATGGCAGCGCCGGGAGCCAATTTTTTCGAGTTCGAGGAGCGAGGAGCGACGCATACCGGGGTCCCCGCGGACGGATCTTTGTCCGTGGGGTGGATACCGGGTGTCTGCCAGCGACGAGAGAAGACGAAATGGGGAAAATTGACCCCGTCCTTCGGCTTCCATCCCAGCCCGCAAAGACCGTGTGCCGGGAGCCCTGGGTGCGGCGAAGATCGGGCCATACTTTGTTCTCGCTTTCGACCTTGGAGCCACCAAAGCCTTCGGGCTCGGCTTCTCACCCCAGCGACGAAGACCTGTCG
>DATJMU010000120.1:0-4338 GCA_035508555.1 Occallatibacter sp.
AGCAGGCTGCTCACATGGACGCGCACTGTCTTCTCGGCGATGTTGAGGAAGGTGGCAATGTCGCGATTGTTCAGGCCGCGGGTGATGCAGGTGAGCACCTCGAGTTCGCGCGGCGTCAGATCGACGGCGGGCTCGCGCTCGGCGAGGCGGTCGCGGGCGGAGCGCGGCAGATATCTCATGCCGCGATAGACATAAAGGATGGCGTCGACCAGTTCCTGTCCGCTGGCGTCCTTGGTGAGATACGCCATGGCGCCGTTGCGGACGGCGCGGTAAATATCCTCGCTGCCCTCGTAGTTGGAGAGGACGACAATCTTCGCCGAACGGTTCAGACTGCGGATGGCCGCGATGGCGTCAAAGCCATTGATGCGGGGCAGGCGGAGGTCCATGACGATGACGTCAGGCCGGAGTTCTCGCGTCAGGGCAATGCCCTGCTCTCCGTCGCTCGCCTCCCCGATAATGGCCATGTCGGAGCGGCCCTGGACAACAGAGCGCAAAGCCATGCGCGCGAGAAAGTGATCTTCGACCAGCAGCACCTGGATGGGACGATTGTTCATGCCTGCACTCCGGCCGCCAGCGGCGGCAAGTGAAACGGGATGTTGACCACGATCTCGGTGCCGAGGCCCGCGGCGGACTCGACGCGCAGCGTGCCGCCCAGCTTGCGGGCGCGCTCCTCCATCATGGGAATACCAAAGTGGCCGCGCAAAGCCTCGGCGGCGAGTGAGGGTTGAAAGCCGTCGCCGTCGTCCTTGACGGAGAAGTAAAGCGCGTTCCGCTGATAGTGCAGACGGATGAAGATGCGGTTGGGATTGCCGTGGCGGATCGCGTTGGTAACAGCCTCCTGTCCGATGCGGACGAGATGATGAACACTGCCCGGAGCGAGCGGGACCTCGTCGCCGACAACCTCGAGCCGCCGCTCGACCTGGCCGGTGGTAGCCATGGTCGAAAGCGTGCGCTCCAGGGCCTGCGAGAGCATGTTGGCGGGCTCGTCTGTGTCGCGCAGATCCCAGATGACACGCCGCGCCTCGGCCTGGCAGTGGCTGACCATGCTGCGCGCCAGTTCGCAGGCCTGCATGGCAGGGCCCTCGGCGCAGCCGCTCTCGCGGAAGAGGCGCGCCGTGGTTTCAAGCTGCCAGGAGATGGCGGCGAAGCCGGCCATGAGCGTGTCATGCCACTCGCGCGCGATGCGGTTGCGCTCTTCAACAACCACGCCAAGGGCGCCTTTCATGCGCACCATGCGCCAGCGGATGAACTTGAACGCGAGCAGGGCGAAGAGAACCACGAGCAGGGCTTCGAACCAGAGGGTCTGGTAGAAGAAGGGCTCTTGACGCAGGGATAAGGCAACCTCGGGAGCGCTCCAGGCGGCGCCGGCGTCCCGTGCCTGCACCTCGAAGCGGTAGTGCCCGGGCGGCAGCCGTACGTAGTGGGCGGAGCGGGCGTGCGTGAAGATCCACTTCTTGTCGTAGCCGTCGAGACGGTAGCGGAACTCGAGCTGCAACGGGTTGGCGAGACGCTTGGCTGTGAAATGGATAGCCAGCTCGGAGGCGCCGGCGTGGAGGTCGAGAGGGCCGGAGGCGTCGACCATCGCGCTGTCCACGGTAACGCTCTCGATGTGCGCGATGGGAGACGGAAACGCAATCTGCGCGTCGGGGGGAGCGGTGTGCACAAAGCCGCGGACGGTGACGAACCAGAGACTGCCGTCCTTGGCGCGCGTGGCCGCGGGCTGTGACGCGCCGCCGCACTCGCTGCTCCTCATGCCGTCGGCGCGGCCCAGCAGGAGACTGTCGATCTTGATGTCCGCGCCGTGGGCCAGCTCGTCGAGCTGCCGCGAAGGCACACGCAGAATGCCGCGGCTGGTGCCCATCCAGACGAAACCGTGTCCGTCATCGAGAATGGAGAAGACCGGATACTCCGGAGAAGCGTCCTGAGTGTGAATATGATGGGCGTGGTCGCCCTGCAGAAGGTCAATGCCCCCGGCCTTGGTTCCCACCCAGGTGTTGCCGGCGTGGTCCTGCGCGATGGAGAGGACGTAGGGATGCGAGAGGCCGGAGATCTGCTGCGTATGATTTCCATTAATGCGATAGAGGCCAGTAGAGGTGCCGGCGAGCATGGTGCCGTTACTTTCCCAATGGAGGCAGGTGATGAGCTGGCCGGCGAGCATGGTCTGACCGAGGCCTTTGCCGGGGACTCCGCCGGGGAAACGCATCAGCCCGGTATAAGTGCCCACCCAGAGGGCCCCGTGGGGATCGGGGGCGATGGCGCTGATGGCGTTGGCGGGCGATTCGGTGCCGAGAAGGTAATGCTGAAAGCTCTTTCCGTCGTAGCGGAAGATGCCGTCGAACCAGGTGCCAATCCAGATGTTGCCGTGCGCGTCCTGGGCCAGAGCGCGGATGGGCATTGTGGCGAGCGTGCCGGGGAGCGGTTCGGGTATGAGGCGGCCCTGGTGCAGGCGAAAGACACCCTTGCCCCAGGTGCCCATCCACAGATCGCCGTCACGATCGCTGAGGATGTTGGCCACGTATTCGGCGGGAAGGCCTTCGGGGCGCCCAAAGGGGATGAGCGGAGCCTTGCGCCAGCGGCTCATACCTCCGTTTAGCATGCCGATCCAAAGGTCCTGTTCATCGTCGATGCAGAGGGTGCGGATACCGTCGTTGGGCAGCCCGTCCTTGGTGGTCCAGTAGGCGACAGCGCCGTTGGACGCGATGCGGCAGATGCCGCGGTGGCGCATTCCGATCCAAAGGTTGCCGTCCGCATCTCCGATCATGACGGAGACAGCCCCCTGAACTCCTGCAACCGGGCGCTCATCCCAACCATTCCCGTGGGGAATCAATCGGAGAATTCCGCGCATGGTTCCAACCCAAAGTCGGTTCTGGGGATCCCGATAGATAGCCACGGGCTCGCCCAGGTCGGGATGTTGCAGTTTGAAGGGACGCGCCGATCCGTTCTTCCACAGAAACAGGCCGCGGGAGGTGATAAAGAAGACGCCGCCGCGGCCGTCCTCGGCAAAAGGTGTGACGAGATCGCCGGAGATGAGGCCGTACTGGCGAAGCAGTACGATCTTTTCGTCTTGAATGCGCTCGACGCCGTTCTGCGTGGCGGCCCACACGACGCCGTCGGCGGCCTGGTAGAACATGCGAATGCGGTCGGAGGGAAAACCCTGGCGCTCGCTGAGGTTGACGGTGCCGCCATCCTTGCGCTGGATGACGATGCCCCGGCCGTCAGTGCCGATCCAGATATCGCCGTTGCGCGCCACCAGCAGCGCGTTCACGGCCTCGTTGGCGATGGTGTCCTGGGCGTCTACTTTAACGGGCTTGAAGTGCATACCGTCGAAGGAGACCATGCCGCCCGAGGTGGCGATGAGCAGGTTGCCGTCAGGCGTCTGCGCAATGGCGCGGACGTTGCTCTGGGGCAGGCCGTCTTCCACCTGCCAGTCCTGCTTCTGGTACTCGGAGATCTTCATCGGGGCCGCGCGGAGTTGCACCGATGCCGCGCCCGCCAGCGCCAGAACCGCGAGAAGAACGCGGATAAGCGGCCTTGCCGAGGGGATGGGCAAGGAGTAATGGGGCCGACACGGCAAAAAGCTGTGCTTCGACAACTTCATCATCCGGCGATTCTCTTCAGGAAACCCATTTGGCGCCGCCAGCATAGTGCCGAGGGCCGGAGATATCCGTTCAATCGAGCCGGAAAAAGAAATATCTCGCAGAAAGTCAAGCGCCCAACTGCGGCGGATGGCTAATTAGATCGTGTAGGAATTATGAAAATTAATAGTGTGTTAAGTCAACAAAAAAACAAGAGAGGCCTGGCGCAGGTGGCGCGAGGAGGGAGGCCCATCGGAAAGTTTCACGTCTTTATTACAGCCGGCCGAACTGCTTCACCGCTTCCTCAATCGATTTCGCCCTCTCGATCCAGGCGTACATGGAGTGCTCCTTGAAGTCCATCTGCTGGGCGAGCAGGAGCACTTTGACGGCGCTCGCGCGGGGCACGACGACCACGCCGTCGTTGTCGGCGGTGACGATGTCGCCGGCGTTGACGGTGACGCCGTCGATGACGACCGGAATGTTGGACCCGGCGAAGACATAGTGGTCGACCGAGGTCGCGGGCGTAATGCCGGCGGCGAAAACGGGAAATTCAATCTTGCGCAGATAGGCAGTGTCGCGCACGGCGCCATCGATGACCGCGCCGGCGAAGTCGCGGGCCTGCATGGCCGTGCCCATCAGGCCGCCCATACCGGCGATGTCCCGGCCGTCCTCGATGGACATGACATAGACGGAGCCTTTGGAACCGTTATCGATCGCAGCCAACATGCCGTCGAGGGCGTGAGGATCGTGGTTCTCTTTCTTC
>DATJMU010000121.1:0-15096 GCA_035508555.1 Occallatibacter sp.
ACACGTTCCTTGCGCAAATCGGAGGGAGCAGCAGCCTTCAGGCTGCTGAATTGGGCGCGGAACGGAGGATCGGCTTTAGCCGCGGGCATTTGGTCGCCAACCCGCCAGAAGAATTTGAGTTCTCACGCAGACACTTTAGCCCTTGCTGTCTTCCGCTCTGCCTGTCTGCTGAATAACATCCTGTATTTCCGGCGGACCACATTAGCAGGGGCGGGTTCCCGGCACTTTTCTTACTTCGAGCTGCGATCCTCGACTATCATCAGCCCATACGGTGCGATGGACTGCGAGAGGAAAATGCACAGGGACCGCGCGTTGTTTCAACGGCCGCAACGCGGTAAGCGACCTGCTCTTCGCTTTATCGTCTGCTGCGCCAGCGTGGCCGCCGCTCTCAGCGGGGCGCCGCCGTGCGCCAATGCGCAGCTTCCCACCGTTCCCGTTGCCGCCGCGGGCGGAGCGCGCGACGTCTCCATGGCCGGCTACCGTAAGCACCTGCAGGCGCTGACCCCGGTCGTGGAAGCCTGCGCCAGGGCCCGCGACACAAAGACCTGTGACCCCGCGCTGGTGGGGCCGGACGACCGCGTGCCCGTCGGTGCTGGCTCCAGGCGCGAGCGGCGGCTGGTCAGTTATGACTGGCTGCGCGCTCTGCTCGAACGGGCGCAGCTCAAGGACAACACTAACGCCGCACCCAAAATCGCCGCACCGGGCAAAAGCACTCCCCGGCAGGCAAGCCTGCTGCCGCCTCCGCCCACCACGACGGAGCTGCTCAAGGCCGCACCGGCGCGCCTTGCCTACGATCTGGCGCAGGCCGGCGGCCCGCCCGCGCCGCAGCCGGGCTATGCGGCGCAGCGGCAGACCATGCAGCAGGTCCTCGCCGGGCGCGAGTTCCGGTCGTTACAGGAACGGCCGACCTTGCGCCAGACCGCCCTCGAAAAGTTTGGCGACTGGCTCAACAGCCTCTTCGGCAGCGCCGCGCGCTTCGGAGCGCGGGCGGCATGGCTGGGTCACGTCATCATCTGGGGATTCATCCTGGCCGTCTGCGTCGGTCTGGTCTGGAGTTTGATTCAACTGGAGCGCCGCTGGCGCATTCGCCTCGTGCCGGAATCCGCGCGCCCCGCGCCCGATGCGCCCTCGGCGCGCGACTGGCAGCTCTGGCTTGAAGACGCGCGCAAGGCGGCGGCCGCCGGCCGCTGGCGCGAAGCCATCCATTTTCTCTATTGGGCCGCCATCGCGCGTCTCGAGTCCCGCCGGCTGTGGCCGGCCGACCGCGCCCGCACCCCGCGCGAGTACCTGGCCCTCGTTGCCGGCGACGATCTGCGCAGAGAGAGCCTCGCCGCGCTTACCGGCAGCTTTGAGCGCACCTGGTACGGCGGACGCCCTGCCGCCGAAAGCGATTATCAGCGGGCGGCAGAACTGGCCTCCGCGCTCATTGCCGGCAGTGCTGCGGCGACGGCCGGCGGAGGCGCCGCGCGATGAACTTCCTCTCTTCGCTCGACGCCAAAGACCGCAAACTGCTGCTCTGGTGCGTCGGCGTCGGCCTGGCGCTCGCCATCCTCACCGGATTCCTCATGCCCACCAACGACAACGATAACCCGCTTCCTTCAAGCTATCTCGCTGACCGCCACGGCGCCCGCGCAGCCTACGAGACGCTGCTGCGCTCCGGCTACCAGATCCAGCGGTGGGAGCGCCCGCTCAGCGACCTCGCCCAAACCGCCGGACCGGACACGGTCGTCATCTTTGCCGAGCCCTTCGTGCGCGACGCCGGCGACATCCAGGCCGTGCGCACCATCGTCGAGCGCGGCGGGCGCGTGCTGGCTACCGGGCTTGTTGGTGGTTACCTGTTGCCCGACGGCGCGAGCAGCGCCCCCAAGGACTTCGATTTTTCCGCCTGCCAGCTCCAGCCGCAGGGCCTCGATGCGCTGGCCGACTCCGGCCTGGTGTGGATGCGGACTGAGGCAACCTGGAGGCTCGGCAATCCCGTGCAGCGCGTCGAGTATGCCTGCGCCGGCCAGCCCGCCGTCGTGGAGTACGGCTGGGGCAAGGGCCACGTGGTCTGGTGGGCCAGCTCCACGCCCCTTGAAAATGCCTCGTTGACGCGCGCCGGCGACCTGACCCTGCTCTTGAATTCGCTGGGGCCCCGCGCGGGCCACCACTTTTACTGGGACGAGTCCCTCCACGGCGACGTACGCTCTGTGTTGAGCTACGCGGCCGGCCCCTCGCTCACTCTGCTTCTGTGCGGGCTCCTGGGGCTCGGGCTGCTGGTGGTCTTCAGCTTCAGCCGCCGCAGCGGCCCGCTGCGTGAGCTCCCCGCCCCGGCGCGCGCCACCCCGGTCGAGTTCCTCGAGGCGCTCGGCTCGCTCTACAAGAATGCCGGCGCTGCCTCCACGGCCGTTGCCATCGCCTGGGACGGGTTCCGCGCGCGCAGCTTGCAACGATGCGGACTGCACGGGTGCAGGATGGGCGCGGCCGAGCTGGCCGCTGCCATCCGCCGCCGCTTCGGTCATGCCAATGCCAGTCTTCCGCCCGACTTCGAAGCCGATCTGGCCGCCTGCGAGGAGGCATCGTGGAGCGAGACCGTGCAGCCCCGCGCGGCCCTGCGCCTGATTCAAAAGCTCAACGATCACGAGGAAAGATTGATCGCAGCGGTCAAATCAGCCCTCGATAGGTTCGCCGTCGATGGGGCACAATCGATACAGAATCATTCCAGGCAGCAGGAAAGGGCCTCATGAGCCTTGAACCGATGGATGCCCCGGCAGTAACCCCTACAGAAGTTGCGATCGAAGCGCCGCTCGATGGGCAGGCGCGAGACGAGGTCGCAGCGCCGCAGCCGCTCCCGGCGACCAGCCAGCTTATCGCTCATGCGCGTACGGAGCTGGGCCGCGTGATCGCCGGCCAGAATGCGGTCATCGAAGAGGTCCTGATCGCCATTCTCTGCCAGGGCCATGCGCTGCTCGAGGGCGTGCCGGGCATCGCCAAGACTCTGATCGTCAAAACCCTCGGCCGCCTGCTGGGCCTCGGTTTCCAGCGCGTGCAGGCCACGCCCGACCTGATGCCCGCCGACATCCTGGGCACCAGCATCCTGCGCACCGGCTCCGACAGCTTTACCTTCCACGCCGGCCCGGTCTTTACCGACCTGCTGCTGGTGGACGAGATCAACCGTATGCCTCCGCGCACCCAGGCCGCCCTGCTCGAGTGCATGGAAGAGCGCCAGGTCACGAGCGACGGCGTGCGCCGTCCTCTGCCCGGCTGGTTCACCGTCTTTGCCACGCAGAACCCGGTGGACTTCGAAGGCACCTACCCGCTGCCCGAGGCGCAGCTCGACCGTTTCCTTCTGAAGATTCGCGTGGCCTACCCCAGCGAGCAGGAGGAGATGCAGATCCTTGAGCGCCACCACGCGGCCACGGGCGCCGGACTGCTCGAAGACGCGCGGATTGTGCCCATCCCCGATGGCCTGCTGGCGGCCGCACGATCCGAGGTGCGCGCCATCCGCATCGAACCGGAGCTCTACGGCTACATCCTGGCCCTCGCCCGCCAGACCCGCGAGTGGCCCACGCTGCTGCTGGGCGCCAGCCCCCGCGCGGCGTTGAGCCTGATGCTCGTGGCCCAGGCCGCGGCGGCCTTCGATGCCCGCGACTACCTCGTCCCCGACGACGTCAAGCGCGCCGTCCAGCCGGTACTGCGCCACCGCGTCCTGCTTAAGCCCGAGGCCGAGCTCGAAGGCTTCGACGCCGACCGCGTGCTCGCCGACGTGGTCGCGTCCGTGCCGGTACCGCGGAAATGATCTCCCCATCCCTCCACCCCGCCCCGGTCCGCGCTGTCTGCCAGCCGCGTCGCCGCTGGGCCTTCCGGCTCACCGCGCGCAGCATCGTGCTGCTGCTGGTCGGCTTTGCTTGGCTCATCCCCGGCTTCTGGAAGGGCGAGTTGGCTTACGCCATGTTGGCCTGGGACGGCCTCGTTCTCGCCGCCGCACTCCTCGACGGCCGGCGGCTGCCGCGCGCCGCGGAGTTGACCGCCGGCCGCGAGTGGTTGAACGCGCCGGCGCTCGACAGCGAGACGGAGATCGAGCTGACCGTGGAGAACTCCGCCCGCACTATCGTCGAGTGCCGTCTTGTAGACGACCTGCCCGCCTCGCTCGTCGCCGAGCCGGCCACCCTCCCGCTCATGGCCTTCCCGCGCGCACCGGCCGCTGTGCGCTACCGCTTCACACCGCTCGAGCGCGGCGACTGGGAGACCGGCTGGCTTTACCTGCGCTATCGCTCGCCGCTGGGTCTGGCCGAGCGCTGGGCCCGAGCCCCCCTCACCCAAACCGTGCGCGTCTATCCCGCCCTCCGCACCAGCGAGGAGCAGAAGATCTTCCTCGCGCGCAGCCGTCAGATCGACCTGCAACTGCGGCAGGCCCGCCAGCGCGGCCTCGGCCGCGACTTCGAGAGCCTGCGCGAGTACCACGAGGGCGACGACCTGCGCGACATCTGCTGGACCGCAACCGCCCGCCGCGGCAGCCCCATCGCCCGCCAGTACCAGAGCGAGCGCAGCCAGGCCGTGTGGATCGTCCTCGACTGCGGCCGGCTGATGCGCGCGCGTGTTGCGTCCGCCACGGAACAACTCCCCAACGCCGGCCCGCCGCCCGCCCGCCGCCACTCCAAGCTCGACTACGCCTGCTCGACCGCTGTCGCCCTCGCCCAGCTCGCGCTCTTCTCCGGCGACCGCGTCGGCCTTCTCGCCTACGGCCAGTCGATCCAGCAGCGCCTGCTGCCCGGCCGCGGCGCCGCCCACCTGCGCCAGCTCATCGAGCTGCTTGCCCAGTCCCGGGCCGAGAGCAGCGAGGCCGACCATCTGCGCGCCACCGCCATGCTCAACCGCCTGCAGCCCCGCCGCTCGCTCATCCTCTGGATCACCGACCTCGCCGAAACGGCCATGCGCCCCGAAGTGGTCGAGGGCGCCATGCAGCTCGCCCGCCGTCACGTCCTGCTCTTTGTGGCCATGGCGCAGCCGGAGGTGAACCGCATCGCCGCCGCGCGCCCCCGATCCGTCGACCAGATGTTCCTCTCCGCCGCCGCCCAGGAGATGGCCGGCCGCCGCGAGCTGCTCCTCGCCCGCCTCCACGAACAGGGCGCGCTCACCCTCGACCTCGACCCCGAAACTCTGACATCGTCCGTCTTGAACCGCTATCTCACCGTCAAAGAGCGGGCCATGGTGTAGCCGGCTCAACGTAGCCAAATCGCCGGTGGCGCATTTTACCCATGCGCGCATCCGTCATGCCTTTGGATGAAGAGGCCCAGCTTGTGGCCGCAGGCATCGCTCGCCTGGTGCCTGGGCCATGTCCACAATCGCCCGTTTATCTGCGGCGGCGCCCAGTGGCTCGAGGCGGCGAGGCCGCTTGGTTTTCACGGAGTTGAAGGCTGATCGCTCCCCGCCCGGCGCTTTTTCTCCGCATCGATCGGAACCTTCTGGCCCCCGCCGCTCATCTGAGACAATGATGCCAGTGAAGCGAATGCACCATCTTGTCTTCCGGCCGGCCGCCGCCGTTCTCGCGGCTGCGGCGCTGGGCTCTGCGGGGATTTGCGCCCGGGCCCAGTCGGCCAATCCGTCCTCGGCCACCGACCCTTTTTACGGCAGCGTCACGGTGCAGCCCGTCACCGGCGGACTGCTCAAAGTCTCGCTCGACGACGCCATCCGCCGCGGCCTTGAGACCAACCTCGGCCTCAAAGAGTCCGAATACAACCAGAAGGTCCTTCACGGCGAAGAGAACGAAGCCCTGCAGCAGTTCCTCCCCACCATCACCCTCACCGGCGATACCGGCGTTCACCAGTACAATCTGGCCGCGGAGGGTTTCAGCTCTGGCGTTATCTCCAAGTTCGGCGCGCTCTTCCCCGGTGGCGTCCTTCCCCCGGGTATCTCGACCATCACCCGTAACGACCTTACCGAGGGCCAGATTCACTTCGAGCAGACGCTCTTCTCCGGTCCGGTCATCGCCGGCTATAAGGCCGCCCGTTCCGCCGAGCGCGTCGCCTACTACGCCATGGAATCGGCGCGCGGCCAGGTGGTGCAAAACGTTGCCACGGCCTATCTCGAGGCCATCGCCGCGGGCAGCGAGGTGGAAAACGCCAAAGCCCGCGAGCAGGAGGCTGACGTCCAGTTCACGCATGCCAGCGAAGCCCATCAGGCCGGCACCGTCGCTCACCTTGATGTGCTGCGTGCCCAGGTCGAGCTCCAGACCGAAGAGCAGGCCGTCATCGCCGCGCAGAACAACCTCGACAAGGACATGATCCTGCTCAAGCGAGAGATCGGCATCGATCCCGCGCAGCCCGTCGAGCTGACTGACAATGCGCCCTACAGCGAGCTGGCCCTCCAAACCCCGGCCGAGGTGCTCGTCATCGCCTACAAGAACCGGCAGAACTACCAGAATCTGATCAACCAGGTCGCCGAAGACAAGGCCATTCACGCCGCCTATCGCAGCCGGCGCCTGCCCACCCTCAAGTTCAGCAGCTACTGGGGCGTCAGCACCGTGGACGGCGCCGGCACCCACGGCGACTTCTCGGCCGTGGGCACCCTGAGCTTCCCCATCTTCCGCGAGGCCGGCCTGCGCGGTGACGAGGACGCCTCGAAGGCCCAGCTCGACGCCGACACCGCCCAGCTTGCCAGCCTGCGCACCCAGATCGATGAGCAGGTACGCGATGCCCTGCTCGACGTGGCTGCAACCCAGAAGCTTGTTGACGTGGCGCGCTCCAACGTGGCCCTGGCCACACGCGCGCTCAGCGACGAGACCGACCGCGTCAACGCCGGCGTCGACGACAACCTGCCCCTGGTCACCGCCCAGGCCACACTGGCATCCGCGCAAACCAATCTCGTCCAGAGCCTCTACCAGTACAACGTCGCCAAGCTCGCCCTGGCCCGCGCCGCCGGCGTCATCGAGCAGGAGTACCGCGCCTATCTGGGCCAGTGAAACCGAGTGCCATTCGCTGGCGGTTCTCGCGAATGGAGCCTCCATTTCGACCCCTGGTTTACACTCTGAGCCATGTTCGGCCTGCGAACGAAGCTTCCCGTCACGCAAGAGGAGCAGCAATGGGTGGATGAAGGCTTCCACCGCCTCAAACGGGCGCTCGGCGAAAGGCGCATGAGGCATTGTGCCGTCGTTCTTCCCACTGACGAATTCTTTCCTGACCACTGGGATGGGACAGAGGCCGCACTCGAAGTGATCTTCCGCCGCGTCTGCGGTTATATGGGCGTGGCCAGGAGCCGCGTGGAACTGGCTGTGATCCCCGATGCCAGCGAGGTGCTGGAAGCGGTTCCTCTATACAGTCTCAGCTCCACCGGTCCGGCGGGTTTGCACTTTGGCGAAACCCCCGACGAAAAGCCTCTCATCGGTATAAGCCGGTCCCTTCTGAAGGACCCCTCGAGCCTTGTGGCCACCATCGCGCATGAGCTGGGCCACGTAATCCTGCTGGACGACGGGCGCATGGCCCGCGATACCGAGGACATCGAGCCGATGACCGATCTTGTAACCGTGTACCTGGGATTCGGCATCTTTACAGCGAACGCATGCAGGCAGTTCCGCCAGTTTCAGGACGACCGGTACCAGGGGTGGTCCATGCAAAGACTGGGTTATCTGCCCGAAGTGGTGTATGGATACGCACTGGCCCGCTTTGCCCGGGAACGGGGTGAGGAGACGCCGGCATGGACGAGGCACCTGTCTACGAATCTGAAGACTTACTTCCGTCAGTCGTCGGCATGGCTTGGAAAAGATGCGCGCCCTCTCTCGTAAGAGGATGCAGCGACCCCAACGTGTAACGTAGAACTCGGAGGCACTTCCCCATGGCTGCATCGCTCAGAGTCGAATACTTTGTGGAACCGGACTCCACCGCGCTGGCCCGCCACGCCGCGCGCCACTTTGTCGAGATGGCCGAGGAGGCCGTGGCCGCGCGAGGGCGCGCCCGCATCGCCATCAGCGGCGGTTCCACCCCCAAGGCCGCCTTTGCTCTCCTCGGCGACCCCGCCCAGCCCTGGCGCGCCCGCATGCCCTGGGATCGCCTCGATCTCTACTGGGTCGACGAGCGCTGCGTCCCGCCCGACCACCCCGACAGCAACTACCGCATGACCCGCGAGGCCCTCCTCGACCACGCCCCGCTCAAGCCGGCCCAGATTCACCGCATGGAAGGCGAGCTCGCGCCCGAAACCGCCGCCGCCCGCTACGAGTCCGACCTGCGCAACGGCTTTCGCCTCGAGGGCGCCGAGACCCCTACCTTCGACCTGGTCCAGCTCGGCATGGGACCCGACGGCCATACCGCCTCGCTCTTTCCCCACTCGGCGGCCATCCACGAACTCGGCCGCCTCGCCGTCGCCAACCACGTCGAGAACAAGGACGCCTGGCGCGTCACCCTCACCTGGCCGGTCATCAACCACGGCCGCTCCGTCTTCTTCCTCATCGGCGGCGCCGACAAGGCCGAAAGGCTCCACGAAGTTCTCTTCGGCCCCCGTGACGTCGACCGCCTGCCCAGCCAGTTGATCCGTCCCACGAGCGGTATACTCACATTGATTCTGGACCAGGCCGCGGCGGCGCTCCTGCCCCCTCCCGATGCGGAAGGCCGCGGTTCTCTTGAGAGGCTTTCATGATTCTTGCCGGTGATGTGGGCGGTACCAAAGTCAACCTGGCCCTCTATGACTTTGCCGAGGGCAACTTGAAATGTGCCCGCGAGAAACAGTTTCCGGCCAGAGAGTACTCCGGCCTGGAGGAGATCGTCAAAGAGTTTCTCGGCGCGGACAGGGCCATGGCCGCGTGTTTCGGCGTTCCCGGCCCCGTCCGCGACGGCCGCCTCCGCCTCACCAACCTGCCCTGGACCCTGGACAGCCGCGAGCTGTCCACCGGTCTCGACATCCTCCACGTTTTCCTGATCAACGACCTCCAGGCCAACGGCTACGGCATCGCCGAGCTGGGCGCCGATCAGGTCTACACCCTCAGCGAAGGTGACGCGCGCCAGATCGGCAACCGCGCCCTCATCTCCGCCGGCACCGGCCTCGGTGAAGCCTTCATGATCTGGGACGGCCGCGACTACGAGCCCTACCCCTCCGAGGGCGGCCACTCCGACTTCGCCCCGCGCAACGAAGACGAGATCGACCTGCTGCGCTTTCTGCGCCAGAAGTACAACGGCCGCATCAGCTTTGAGCGCGTGGTCAGCGGCCAGGGACTGCCCCACCTCTACGAATTCCTGCGCGAAGTGCGCGGCCTCGAAGAGCCTGCCTGGCTCGCCGAGCGCCTCGCCGCTGAGGATCCCAACGCCGTCATCACCGACCTCGCCCTCAAGGCCAAGAGCGAGATCTGCGAAAAGGCCCTCGACATGTTCGTCTCCGCCTACGGCGCCGAGGCCGGCAACCTCGCCCTGAAGGTGCTCTCGGTCGGCGGCCTCTACGTGGGCGGCGGCATCGCCCCCCGCATCCTCGAAAAACTGAAGGACGGCACCTTTATGAAGGCCTTCACCGACAAGGGCCGCCTCAGTCAGTTGCTCATCAACATGCCGGTGCGCGTCATCCTCGAGAGCCGCACCGCCCTGCTCGGCGCCGCCGCCTACGCCGAGGCCCGCGCCGCCGAGATCAGCGGCATCTCCCTGCGGTCCGCTTCCATGAAGTTCTGACCCCGGCCGCATTCCAGCATTTTCGCTTCGACTGCTTACAGAACCAGTACTGCCGGGTGGCTTTTTCCTGAAGAAAAGGCCACCTTGAAGAATGCAGCAATGTTGATAAGTGAAGCGAAAGTGCTCTAGGGGATCGATCGGCCCTGCCGAATCCGGAACGAATACGCCAGGCCCACCGAAACGATGGGGTAAGTCTTCAGCGGATCGAGATCGCTCTTGTACTTGGCAATCTGCTGCTGCAGGTTCGACTGCACATCCGCATCGGTGGCCACGTCCACGCAGTTCTGGCCCTGCGCGTCGCACACCTGGCCCGAGTTGAGCACGATATCCAGCGCCGGCGAGCCGATCAGCGCCACCCCCACCTCGAACGGAACCGAGAAGTGACCGCCGCTGCGCGGAATCATGTTCCCCCAGCCCCCCGTGATCGTGAAGGCGGGCTTCTGGCTGTTCAGCCCCAATCTGCCGTTGCCCATCACCGGGTTGGTCGACGATGCGTAGTAGGTGTAGTTGTTCAGCGTAAAGCTGGTCCCGCCCTGCACGGTGAAGGTAGCCGTAGCGCCGTTATCGTTGTAAAGAAGCAGCCCCGGGCTGATCCGCAGACCATGATTCGGAAACGGATAAATGTCCACCGACGCCCCCATCGACGCAAGGTTCAGATCGGCGTCCACGTTGAAGCCGTTGGTCGAGATCCCGTTGTCGGTGTACTGAAAGACGTTGCCCGTCAACCGGAGGTTCATATAGCGGTTCAGGTTGGTCGCCGCCATCAGGTTGATCCCGAGTGGCGAGACCCCGGCCCCCAGAGCCACGCGCGAGAATGGCCCTCCAAGACCCGCGCCTCCGCGCACCGGCGATGCCATCTGGGTTGCGCCGCCTTCAGGAAACGCCTCGGCGGCGACCAGGCTCTGTGAGCGGCTCATCGACTGAGCCGCCGTGACCGCGGGCGCGCCCAGCAATAGCAGGGAGAGAGAGAAAAAAAAGTTCTTCATAAACACGCTCCAGGCAGATGAAATTGTTGGCCTTCTCTCACATTTCCTGCGCTCGCATCCTCGCGCTGCGGGTCGCGGGCACGGCCTGGCTGCAGCTTGCGCTGCCCAGGGGGAGGATTTTGAAGCTACGTTAGCATGGGCTGGGGAGGAGTCGATGAAGACAACGGAAATCTCTACGTTAATTCTCCTCTGGCCGGTGCCAATGTGGTCAATTCCCCAAAATGGTCAGTCGCGAGCCAGTTAATTCGAATCTAGGTTCGCTGCACGCAAAGCACCTGGTCCGCTCGCTCCGTCCCCGGCGCTCCTCCGCATACAATCACCTTCGATGCACCTGTCGGCGCAGTCGTCCCCTAGGTCATGACCGCTCAGCCTGAAAATCCCGTAGCCATCCCCGCCCTGCGCCGCGCCCTCTTCGCCTGGTACAGCGCCAACCGCCGCGACCTGCCCTGGCGCCGCGGCCGCGACCCCTACGCCATCTGGGTCTCCGAGATCATGCTGCAGCAGACCCGCGTGGCCGTCGTGGTCGATCGCTTTCAGGCCTTCATGGCGCGCTTTCCCACCATCGTCGCGCTCGCCCGCGCCTCCGAGCAGGATGTGCTCGCACTGTGGAGCGGCCTCGGCTACTACCGCCGCGCGCGCATGTTGCACAAGGCTGCGCAGCTGGTTGCGAGCAGTATGGACGGCAAGCTGCCAGCCGCTGCCGCGGAGCTGCGGACCCTGCCCGGCATCGGTGCATACACCGCCGCCGCCATCGCCAGCATCGCCCACACCGAGCCGGTCGCCGTCGTCGACGGCAACGTGGAGCGCGTGCTCTGCCGTCTGGCCGGGTGGAGCGCAGACGGCCGTCATGGCGTCGTGCTGAAGCGCAAAATCGACGCGCTCGCCGCGGAGATCCTCGATCCGGATCGCCCCGGCGACCACAACCAGGCGATGATGGAGCTCGGCGCCACTGTCTGCCTGCCGCGTAATCCCCAGTGCCTTGTCTGCCCGCTCCAGCCCGCCTGCAAGACTCGCGGCGAGCACAAGACCGCGCCTCGCCCGCCCATGCGCACCCGCGAAGTTGCTCACGCGCTCGCCCTGCGCACCACCCCCGACGGCCGGCGGGCTGTGCTGCTCGAGCAGCGTTCCGCCGCGGAGACTGTCATGCCCGGCCTCTGGGAACTGCCGGCCCTGTGCCCAACGGTCGCCGCCGTCGGCGAGCCCCGCATGACCCTCCGTCACAGCATCATGCAGGTCAATTACTCCGTGCGCATTCACCCGGTCGGCGAAGAAGCGCTCGCCTCCATGACCATCGCCGGCGGCCAGCGCCGATGGGTCCCGCTCCACGAAGCCGGCAGCATGGCCCTCACCGGTCTCGCCCGCAAGGTGCTCTCCCGCCTCCCCGAAGCGGGCGTATCCTGAATAGAGCGATGCGCCGGCCCTCCCACTTGCGGATGCACAGGATTTCGTTCACCGTCTCGGTCACGGCCATCAGCCGGGTCTTCGTCCTGCGCGACCGCATGTTGGGCCGCCTCGGCAATGGCCGCTGGGCCCGCGTGCAGCGCCACGCTGACTCCCGCCACTTGATTCCGAGCGGCAGCCAGCAGCTCGACGCCTCCTTTGTGCGGCCCGCTGAAACGCCTCCACAGGCCGCGCTCCTCATCTGCCACGGAATCGCCGAAACCGTCGAGCACTGGCTCCCCGCCCAGCATCTCCTCGCCGCCCACGGCATCGCCTCGCTGGTCTTCGACTACGCCGGCTACGGCAAAAGCACCGGCGCCATCGACTGGGCCCAGTGCGAACAGGACGCCATCGCCGCCTTCTCGTTCCTTAAGGAGCTCGCTCCCGGCCTGCCTGTCTCGGTCCTCGGCTTCTCTATGGGCAGCGGCATCGCCACGGCCATTCTCGACCGCATCTGTCCCGATCGCCTCATTCTCTGCGCCGCCTTCACCTCCTTTCGCGAAGCTGCCCGCTCCCTCGGCGTGCCTCACCGCGTCTCGGCCACGCTGCCGCCCATCTGGAGCGGTGAGGAGCCGCTGCGGCGCTGCCCGGTGCCGGTCCTCATCGTCCACGGCGAGCGCGACCACACCTTCCCTGTGCGCATGGCGTCGCAGTTGGCCGCCTGGTGCGGAGCCAACGCCAAACTCGTCGTAGTCCCCGGCCTCTCCCACAACGAGCCCTTCTACCGCCCTCACCTTCGCTACTGGCGCCACGTCGTCTCACACCTGGTTCCCGCCTCACCGTCTGCGCACGACTGCTGAATCCGGCGGGGCTCTCCTCCAAGACCCCGCTCTCCGCAGGAGCAGGACTTCGATACACTTGAACAAGAGCTATGTTCGATAACCTCACAGACAAACTCCAGCGTGTCTTCAAGACCCTCCGCGGCCAGGGCACGCTCACCGAAGAGAACATCGCCGAGGCCCTCCGCGAGATTCGCGTGGCCCTGCTTGAGGCCGACGTCAACCTCAACGTCGTCCGCGACCTTGTCGAACAGATACGCGCCAAGGCCGTCGGCACCGAGGTCCTCACCGCGCTCTCGCCCTCCGAGCAGGTCGTCAAAGTCGTCCGTGACGAGCTCGTCGCCCTCCTCGGCAAAGACACGGCTCGCTTCAAGTTCGCTTCTCAGCCGCCCACCGTCATCCTCATGGCCGGCCTGCAGGGTTCCGGCAAGACCACCACCAGCGGCAAGCTGGCCGCCTGGCTCAAAAAGGGCGGCCATCGCCCCATCCTCGTCTCCGTCGACGTCTACCGCCCCGCCGCCCGCGAGCAACTCAAGGTCGTCGCCAAATCCATTGACGCCAAGATCTACGAAGGCGACCTCAAGGGCGAGCCCGCCGGTCCCGCGCTCGTCGAGCGCCTGGCCGCCGAGGCCCGCCGCGAGGCCCGCAACTTCGGCTTCGACACTCTCATCGTGGACACCGCCGGCCGCCTGCACATCGACCAGGACCTGATGGGCGAGATGGAGCGGCTGAAAAAGCTCCTCAACCCCCAGGAGATCCTCTTCGTCGCCGACGCCATGACCGGCCAGGACGCCGTCAACTCCGCCCAGGAGTTTCACACGCGCCTCGGACTCACCGGCGTGGTGCTGACGAAGATGGATGGCGACGCCCGCGGCGGCGCCGCGCTTTCCATCCGCCACGTCACCGGCCAGCCCATCAAGTTCATCGGCGTGGGCGAAAAGCCCGACGCCTTCGAGCCCTTCCATCCCGATCGCATCGTCGGCCGCATCCTGGGCATGGGCGACATGCTCTCCCTCATCGAAAAGGCCGAAGAGAAACTGGACCGCAAAAAAAGCGAGGAGTTCGCCAAGAAGGCGCTCCTAGGCGACGGCTTCACCCTAGAGGATTTCCGCGACCAGTTGAAGCAGATCAAGAAACTCGGCTCAATGGAGTCGATCTTGAAGATGCTGCCGTCGGTTGGGCCTTTCGCCGGCCTGCAGCAAGCCTCGCAGCAGGTAGACGAAAAGCAGTTCGTGCGGTTAGAAGCCATCATCAATTCGATGACTCCGCTCGAGCGCCGCAATCACGACATTATTTCCGGCTCGCGCCGCAAGCGCATCGCCGCCGGCTCGGGCACCACGGTGCAGGACGTAAACCAGCTCCTGCGCCAGTACGCGCAGATGAGCAAGATGTTCAAGCAGATGGGCAAAGGCGGCCTGGCAAGAAACATGATGCGCGGCGGCCTGGGCGCCATGGGCATGGGCGGCAAACAGCGCTTCGGGCGGTAAGCTTGCTTGATGAAGGAGGGCGCAATGACAGAAAACGGGAACAAGAATTACCCGGTGCGCACTCTCACCGTCGAAAACTTCTCTGTAATCAAGTACGCAAAGCTCGAATTTGGAAAGATCACAGTCCTGATTGGGCCGCAGGCGAGCGGGAAGAGTTTGCTGTGCAAACTGGCGTATTTCTTCGAGCAGCGCGTTTCTGAACTCGTCTTCGACGGCGCGAGAAATCATGCATCGCTCTATCAAACGGAAGAGCAGATCATCCAGAGTTTTCTCTCCTACTTTCCCGAAGATGATATTGAACAGAAGAAATTTCGCGTTCATTATCAAATCGATCCGTCATTTTCCATATCTATCGGAATGAATAATACGGTTCGGTCGCCTTATCTTGAATGGAAGAATAGAGATTTCATCTATTCCTTTAAGAGCTGGCAGTCGAACGATCCAAAAAGGCCACCTAGCCACAGTAGTGATAGGCGGCGCGAGTTTATGTCTGGCGCCGATATTGGACCCTTGCCGATCAAGAGCGATTCCGTTTATATCCCCACGGGAAGATCCTTCTTTTCAACTCCGAATAGGGGATTCGCCGCTCTATCCACAAAGAATCTGGATTGGATCACCAATCGATTCGCGACCGATTTCGATGCCGAATACAGCGCATTGCGCGAATCCTATCAAACAAACCGCGTTCCCTTACGCGAAATCGGTTCTTCTTCCATGGAGATTCTGAAAGGAAGAGTCATAAAGGAAGATAGCAGGCTCCTCTTCGAATCCATCGAGGATG
>DATJMU010000122.1:0-9630 GCA_035508555.1 Occallatibacter sp.
TCATCTCGACCTGCGGGAAGAAGTGATCGAAAGCGTGCGCCCGATTCAGAGTCCGCATCCGAAGGGTTAATGCCGCGTTATCTCTGTGGAAAATTGGCTATAAACCCAAAGAAACAAGGTGAAATCGCGGAAAATGCCGGAGAATTGAAGGCGAACGCAAGGCGAATAAATCGGGCGCCGCAAGACGTTACAAGATCATCTAACTATTTGAAATTAAAGAAGTTATTTTCACAAACGTTTTTCCTTGACACTGCGTTCCCCCGAACCTACTATGCAGCCAGAAAGTTCTGATGGGTTTGCCTCCGTTGGAACTATTCTCCCTGAGGAGAGAGCTGCCCTGTTGCCGGGCGGCTCTTTCCGTGTCTGGGGGAGTTTTCGGAGGCGGAGATCACGGGTCAGAGATCAGGTTGGCCGGCGGCGGAGACTGGATCGGCGCTTGGGTCGCTCCACTGGCGGCCGCAGCTCTCACAGCGCCAGATGTTGGCAGGATCGACGGCTTCGAGAATTGGATCGGCCGCGCCGCAGGCGGGACAGACGGGCGGCACGTAGTCCTCCGGCTTTGTGCGCGAGAGCTCGACGATCTCCGGAGGGATGGGCTGCTGCGCGATCTGGCGGGCGCGGTCGAGTTCGTCGGCGGCGACCAGCACCTGCGGGTTCAGCAGATCCAGGGTGGGATCGGGAAGAAAAGACCTCCGCGAGTCGATCCAGGTTTCGATTCCGGCGCGGCGGAGCATCTCGGAGATCTGCCAGGCCTGCTCTTGGCTTTCGCACTCACAGAGCGGAGTCTTCCAGGTGTACTCATAGGGCTGGCCGTCGGCGAACTCTTCGTCATTGCGGTCAGGCGCCGCACCCGGCGACTCGCAGTAAGCGCGGGCTGCCGGCCTGGCGGCCGTGGGAACGGGCGCCTGCGGGCCGGGGAGGCCGCGCCGGCGCATCTCGTCGTGAAGGACGGTGCGGGCGGTATCGGTGAGGTCGGCGTAGTCGGCGGCCAGCTCCTGGAGCTGGCTGTCAGCGAGGCCGGCGTAGTGCGCGGTGAGGCGGCGCCAGTCTTCCACGGGATCGATCTTCATGCAGCGGACCTTTCAACGCGGCGAGCCCGCTCCCATGTCGACGATCATGGCGTGAATAACGACCATGCAGGTAACGGTGAGGGCGGCCAGAATGCAGGTCCAGAAACCGAGACGGCTGTAGGGGACGAAGAGGGGGTTGCGGCTGGGGAAGGTGATGCCGGCTTTATCGGACAGGGCGGCGCGGACCGAGACCGCGATGAGAAAGCCGGCGGCCCACACGAAGGCGATGCGAAAGGCGAGTTGAAGGGTCTGGCCGAGGATGGTCATGGGTCCTCTGCGGTGAAGCGTTGGCGTGAGCTGCCGATGGCGGGCCAGCCCGGGCGATGTTGACCCCCGGGGGCTGGAGCCCGGCCCCTGCAGCGCGGTTCGATGTGCAGGCTGAAGCCCATCGCCTGCAGGCTAGAGCCCATATCCTTCAAACTGAGCCACAACCGAGCCATCCGTCAACTTTACCTTCCGATGGCATGACGATACAATCCTGAGAGGAGTCGGCCGACGTAGCTCAGCTGGTAGAGCAGCTGATTCGTAATCAGCAGGTCGTCAGTTCAAGTCTGACCGTCGGCTCCAGCCATCTTGCGCAAGTCACGGGAATGGGTAGCGCCGGTCTGTTCCCTCCCCTATTTAGCTTCCCTCCCCTATTTAGCTTCCAGCCCCTATTTAGCTTCTATGGGTTCCCTGCCCGATGTAGTTGCGATCCGCTCCCTGCCCTATTTCGACAATCGAAGCGCCTCGAGCTCGGAGAGCAGGGAGTCGCGCAGGCCGTAGAGCTCGGGCATGCGGGCGGAGCTGTCGGCGGCGCGGCCGCGTTTGCGCAGGGCGAGAATATCGACGGCGAGCGAGTGCAGGCGCCGGTGGGTGGTTTCGACGGAGTGGAGGGCGGAGGGACCGAAACGCGCGGCGTGGCCGTCGGACTCGAGCCAGGCGCCGAAGCGGCACTGGCGGTGATCGAGGATGGGGGGCATGTGGCGTTCGCCTTCGAGGTAGGCGTCGAAGGAGGCGATCCAGGCGCGGTGCTCGACGCCGCCGTAGAGGAGGGCGCGGTCGCAGGGATCGAGGGCGGAGACGCGGGCCCAGTCGGGGTGGGGGCGCCAGGCGGCGAGCCAGGCGGCGAAGCCGGCGGCGGGCATGGGGCGCGCGATGCCGTAGCCCTGGGCGAGCTCGCAGCCTAACTGCAGCAGCATGGAGCCGTGCTCGGGGGTTTCGACGCCCTCGGCGATGACGTTGCGGCGGAAGGCCGCGGCCAGGCCGAGCACGCCCTCGAGGATGGTCAGGTCTTCGGGATCGTCGAGCATGTCGGAGACGAAACTGCGGTCGATCTTGAGGACGTCGACGGGGAGGCGCTTGAGGTAGGTCAGCGAAGAGTAGCCGGTGCCGAAGTCGTCGAGGGCCACCGATACGCCGAGGTCGTGACAGGCGCGAAGGACATGGGAGGTCTGGGCCACATCCTGCAGAGCGCTGGACTCGAGAACCTCGAGTTCGAGGCTGGAAGGTGCGACGCCGGGATGGGCGGCGAGCAGCACGCGGAGGCGGTCGACGAAATCGGGCTGCTGCAACTCGAAGGCGCCGACGTTGACGCTGACCGGGACCTCGAGCCCCTCCTTTTGCCAGGCTTCGATCTGGGAGAGGGCGGTTTCGATGACCCACTCGCCCAATTCGGCGGCGAGGGGGTGGTCGTCGATGACGGGCAGAAAGAGGCCGGGGGGGAGGATACCGCGCTCGGGATGATTCCAGCGGATGAGAGCCTCGGCGCCGAGAACGGCGCCGGTGCGCATGTTGACCTTGGGCTGGTAGTAGAGGACAAACTCGCGGGCGGCCATGGCGCGGCGGATGTGAGCGAGGTTCTCGTGGCGGCCGCGGATGGTGAGGTCTTCGGCGGGGTCGAAGCGGTGGACGCGGTTGCGGCCGGCGAGCTTGGCCTGGTACATGGCCTGGTCGGCCTGGCGCAGGAGGAGATCCTCGTCGACCTCCTCAGCCTGCGGATAAAAGGTGACGCCGATGCTGGCCGAGACGCGCAGATCGACATCGCCCACGCGCTGCTGTTCGGAGGCGGCGTGAAGCAGCGCCTGGAGCACGGGTGCGCCGGCGGCCTCGTCGGGCAGGTCGATGAGGACGGCGGCGAACTCGTCGCCGCCCAGGCGAGCGAGGGTATCGCCGGCGCGCAGAACATGGCTCATGCGGGCGGCAAGCGCGGAGAGAAGCCGGTCGCCGGCCACCTTGCCGTGGCGGTCATTGACGGCCTTGAAGCCGTCGAGATCGAGCATGGCCACGGCCAGCAGCTGCCCGCGGCGTCGCGCCTGCACCATGGCCTGACGCAGCCGGTCGGCGAGCAGTACCCGGTTGGGGAGGGCGGTGAGCAGGTCGTAGTGGGCGACACGCTCGAGCTGCCGCTCCTGCTCCTTGATCGAAGTCACGTCGCTGGACAGACCCACATACTGCTGCACCCGGCCCTGGGCATCGCGGATAGCGGTGATGCTCAGCGTGGCCAGGTAGGCGTCGCCGTTCTTCTTGCGGTTCCAGACTTCGCCGGACCACTGGCCCTTCTCGAGAAGGGCGTGCCACAAATTGACGTAGAACTCCTTGCTTTGCAGGCCGGACTGGAGGATGCGCGGGTTGCGGCCGACCGCCTCGGCGCGGGTGTAGCCGGTGGTGCGCGTGAAGGTCGCATTGACGTCGAGGATGGTTCCATGGGGATCGGTGATGACGATGCCTTCGCTGGCGTTGGTGAAGACGCTGGCGGCCAGCCGCAGCCGGTCCTCGAGCTCCTTTTGGCGGGTGATGTCTTCGGCGAAGAGGATGATGCCGCCCACGTCGCCGGAGGCGGTGCGCCAGGGGGTGACTTCCCAGCGCGACCACCGGACGGTTCCGTCGGCAAGCTCGTAAGGATCTTCGTCGGCCCTGACGGTCTCGCCTGCGAGCCCACGACGATGGGAGTCCTTCCAGCGCTCGGGCAGGCGGGGATTGATTTCGTAGTGAGAGCGGCCGATGAGTTCGCAGCCTTCCAGCCCATAGTCGTCGATCCAGCGGCGGCTCACGGCCAGGTAGCGCATCTCGCGGTCGAACATGGCCAGGGCCGCGGGGGCGCGGTCGATGAAGAGCTGCAGGACGTCCTTGCTCTCGCGCAGGGCGGCTTCGGCCTGTTTGCGGGCGGTGATGTCCTCGTAGTACATGACGATGCCGCCGATGGAGCCGTCGCCGGCCAGCCAGGGCATGATCTGCCAGCGAATCCACTGGACGGCGCCGTTGGCGCGGTCGTAGCGGTCCTCCTCGACACGCTGGGTCTCGCCCCCCAGGCCGCGGCGGTGGGTCTCCTTCCAGCGCTCGGGGATGTCGGGAATGACCTCGTAGTGGCAGCGGCCGAGGATATCATGCTCGTCGACCGACTGCTCCACGGCCCAGAGGCGGCTGATGGCGAGGTAGCGCATCTCGCGGTCGAACATGGCGAGAGGGACGGGCGCGTGCTCGATGAAGAGCTGGAGCAGGTCCTTGCTTTCGCGCAGGGCGGCCTCGGCCTTCTTGCGCTTGGTGATGTCCTCGGCGAAGACGACGATGCCGCCGATCGCGCCGGCGCTATCGCGCCAGGGGTGAACTTCCCAGCGGGTCCACATCCGGGCGCCGTCGCTGCGCAGCAGCGATTCCTCGTCGGAACGCACCGTTTCCCCGGCCAGGGCGCGGCGGTGCGCCTTCTTCCAGTGCTCGGGGAGATAAGGGAGGACGTCGTAGTGAGACTTGCCGATAGTGTCCTGGCCCTGGAGGTTGAAGGCCTCGAGGAAGCGGCAACTGACGGCGAGGTGCCGCATCTCGCGGTCGAGCATGACCAGAGAGGCGGGAGCATGGTTGACGAAGAGCTGGAGCAGTTCATTGCTCTGACGGAGGGCCTGCTCGGCCTCGATGATGGCGGTGATCTCCGGCGCGATGCTGAAGGTGCCCACCATGGCGCCGGAGGCACCGTTCATGGGGTACTTGCGGTTGTCGATCCAGACCGTGGAGCCGTCCCGGGCACGGAAGCTCTGGCGCTCATGGACGCACTGGCCCTGGGCGAGGGCCTGCTTCTCAAGCGCATAGATGGCGTCTGCGACCGGCTCGGGATAGAGATCGTAGTCGGTTTTGCCGATCATGGCGGCCGGGCTTGCGGCCGACGCTGTCAGGCGCGGCAGGGTGCGGCTGGCGGCCAGGTAGACATGATTCCGGTTCTTGATGCTGATGAAGTCGTCGGTGTGCTCGATGAGGGTCTTGAAGTTGGCGGCGAGGGGGCAGTCGGCGTGCTCGCGCACCGTCGTCGCGTCCTGGAGCAGGAGGTCGAGGACCGGGCCTCCGGATGGATCGAGCTGCCGCTCGTAGCGTCCTTTCACGCAGACGACGCGGCCAGAGGCGTGGCGCAAACGCAGGTTGAAGACGCCCGCCGTCTGCTTTCCTTCCGGGGCGAAGAGCTCTTCGGCGATCTCGGCGTCGTGGGGGTGGACCAAGCCGCGCAGGCTCGCCTCGCCCCTGAGGAAGTGATGCGGGGCGAAACCGAGCAGAGCCTCACTCCCCTCGCTGACAGAGAGGGCGGGGCCGTCAGTCGTGAGGGCGAGCCGAAAGCTGGCTTGAATTGGGCCACGGTCCATATTCTGCCTATCGGCGGCGCAGGAACCGATCATAGCCCAGACGCGTCAGGAGTTGAAAGTTACAAATTGCCAAGGCCGGGCTTTGCGAGAACGTTTTCGCAAACGGGACCTAAAGCTTTACCCGGCGGAATCAAGTCGTGCACGGTTTATCCACGCATTTTTTTGTTGCGGCGGTAGAAGGAGACGGCTTATCCACGCATACTCTTGGCATAATCGCTGACAGAGCGGTTCCTCCGTGAATGACGCAGTCGAACTCCGAACCGGGAAATCGGGTCCAAGCAGCCGAGGGAGCATTCCAGGGTGACCAGCTATAGCCGTCAGGACGTGTTGCGTATCTTGCAGATCAGTGCCCACCAGTTGCAGGGGTGGGAGAGGGCCGGCCTCATCCCCTCACAGCAGATTTTCAGCTTCCAGGACCTGGGGCAGCTGCGGACGCTGCGGGCGCTGCGCGAAGAGGCGGTGCCGGCGGCGTCGATACGGCACTCGATTCTAGCCATGAAGGCGGTGGCGGGGATGACCAACCCGCTGCTGGAGGCCTGCGTGGTGCGCACCGGTTCGCGGATTGCCTTCCGGCACCGGGGGGCGATGGTGGACCCGATCCGGCGGCAGCTGCTGTTCGACTTTGAGCTGGCCGCGGAGGGAAAACAGCCGGGGACGGCGCGCGAGCCGGCGCAGTTGCGCAAGCCCCGCGCCGTGGGCCATCGCAGCGTGCAGGAGAAGTTCTGCGCGGCGGTGCAGGCCGAGGAGGCAGGCGAGAAGAAGCGCGCCATCGGGCTCTACGAGGAGATCCTCCACATCGACCCGGAGTATGCGCCGGCCTACATCAACCTGGGCACTCTGCAGTTTCACCTGCGCGACTTCAGCAAGGCGGAGCGGCTTTACCGGCGCGCCACGGAGGCCGATCCCGGCTACGCGCTGGCCTACTTCGACCTGGGCAACGTGCTGGACGAACTGGAGCGCGTGGACGAGTCGATTGCCGCATACCGGCGGGCGGTGGAGCTCACTCCGCGTTACGCCGATGCGCACTACAACCTGGCGCTGGCCTGCGAGCGCATCGGCAAACCGCGCACGGCGCTGCGGCACTGGCAGGCCTACCTGAAGATCGACAATCAGGGACTGTGGGCCGACCATGCGCGGGGACAGATTCGCAAGCTGCTGGCGCGGGAGGGGCTCTCGATCGCGTGGCGCGCGCAGCGCTTCATGCCTCCGCGCAGGGGCACGGCGGCGCTGGAGCTGGTGTAGGAGCTTGTTGAAAATCGATTGAGAGCCCCGGATTGTGGCCCTCAGGGGTTAAGCCCCTCTGATTTTGCAAGGTTTATTTACGGGCCAGGCAGGCTGCGGAAAAAGTCCCAACTCCGGGTGAAATGCCCGGGAATGCGTCCCTCGAGGGCTAAAGCCCCGTTGGTTCTGTTGCGCTTCTTCGGCACGGCTAAAGCCGTGCCCTTTCAAAACAAGACTTGCACCGCAGGCTGTTAGGGCAGCAGACGGCCTCAGAAGCGGAAGTAGGCGCCCAGCATGGGCTCGGCGGTGTGTGTAAACGCGCCGGTGGAGCTGAAGGCGTTGAGCAGCTCCGGGGCTTTGTAGAGGTTGCCACGGTACTGCCCGCGCAGCCCGATGTGCGGCAGCAGCTCCCAGTCCAGGCCGGCGCCGTAGACAAAGACGGGCTTGGTCACGGTGCTGGTGGAAGAGCTGCCGGCTGTGCAGAGCGCGTGAGTCTGATCGCAGGAGATGACGGTGGCAGTGCTCGATGCGGGCGCATCGACGATGGCGCCGATGCCGGCGAGCGCGAAGGGCCGGAGGTTCCCCAGCCCGAGAGAGACGATCCAGTCGCCGGTGAACTCGTGGGCATTGGCGGGAACCGAGCCGGTGGAGGTGGAACAGCCGTCGGTGGGACAGGGAGCGGTGCTGGACGAGGGGCTGGTATAGCTCTGGTTGGCGCGGTTGTAGGAGTAAGTGGCCTCGAAGCCGAAGAGCGGGCTCACGATGTGGCGCAGCTCGACGATGCCGCCGGCGGCGTTGGCGGGGCTCTGGGCGGTGCCGTTGCCGTTGGTGGTGCCGTTGAAGGCGCCGTAGAAGCTGAGAGCAACGTCGGTCTGGGAGACGCTGCGGGGCACGCCCACCTGCGCGCTGGCCGCGAGGGTGGTTGCGAGGATGAATGCGATCGATAGGAACGAAGAGAACGCCATTCGCAAACTGGTTTGCATGATCTTCTCCGCATGACGAATCGGCGGTGCGTCCCTCCGGACCTGCCCTCGCACGCCCGGATAGATAGACGCGGGGCGGGACGAAAGAGATGGATGCCGGGCTCAGCAGGGGGTCCGTCGTGCTCCTCTGCTCTTCTTTAGTGCGGGAGGGAGACACCGCCTTCAGTTGCGGCAGGCGCGCACGCGAATGCGGGAGATGCTGGGCGGGACGGGAATCACCAGAGAGGAGATCTTTCAAGACTTCAGGAGCGGGCGGAAATGAGAGCTGCAAAGCCGTTGGTGCTCGACGCAAATATTTTTGTTGCATTTGTGGCGCGACGGAAGTCGTGACCTGTTAAGCGACCTTGCCTGCAACGAGTTTTTCCGCAGCCTGTGCAGCCCGGCGCGGCAATGGCCGTGCGGTTTTTCTCCTTTCCGGGGCTTCGGCAACGGGTCTCCGCTGATTTGGGAGTAAAATCTCCTTGTGCCGCCGGCGGAGATGTCAACCGGTACTGGGAAACCACTCCAATAAGCGAAAGATCGAAGGCGAATCGAAATGCCGTTGTGCGGAAAGCAGTCGCACCCGCTCACTCATCCAGTAGTTTGCCAACAGGGGGGATGATCGATGGCCGTAGCCGATCAAATTTATACCAACCAGAGGTACAACAGCCTTCGTCTGAATCCATTCGCCACACTCCAACAGAATGAATTGAATATCAATTCGCTTCCAGCAGTCAACGATGCGACTGTGACTAATCTGTGGTTTGCCGCGAGAGCCAATGTCATGGTAATCGACGATCAACAACTCACTGCCGAGGGGTTGGCGGGAGGGACCGCTAGCGCGATTCAGAGACCAATGGCGGTATCACCGATGCGGGCGAATACCCTCGCTCCCGGCGCAGGAGCCGGCGGCCGTCATGTTGCCACCGGCATGATTGGCGCGGCAGGGGGAGCGGCGCTCTGGGTGACCGAGCTTCAGACCGGTTGTACGGTCCTGATCCTGGATTGGGGAGGTGGTCAATTCTCAATGCTTCACCTTCAACCGAGCCAGGACAATCAGTTCAATAGCGTCGGCCAGGCTATTCTGAACATGGGGGACACCGCTCGCAGTGCGTACCAGAACGTCTGGCTGAAGCAGGAATCGACCACCGTCGTTCAGAACACAGGCGCTGCGCCGCAGCGATACATCATGATTCAGTCGATGTTCGAGGCGTCCCGCGGGAGAGTCACGCAGGTGGTTGGGGTTCTTCAGGCCGCCGGGTATCAGTTCTTTCGGCAGCGGCCGCAACTTCATGGGAATCATATCGTCCAGCAGCTGCAGTGGAGCACCTGGCGCTCTTACATGCCGTACTTCTCTTATTGATTCAGACATTCGGTGCATGGCGGCGGATCTATCGTTGGCTTGGAAATTGGTTTATCGATTGCCGGGGTGGCATCTCTAAACCTCACTTCATTGACCCAGCGTCACCGTCGCGGGTTCTCTTCGGCGTCGCCCACCGCGGGCTTTCGACTCCGTTGCGCGTCCGGCCGCTACGGTGAAACGCCAAACGGCACAGAGCGACGGTAAACTGATCGTCGGAATGGCAGCCTGTCACCTTGACGTCTCCTTGTGGGAAACTCTTGGGACAGGTGCTAGCTCAGCACCAATCCCTTGGCCAGCATTTGCTTGATGCCGCGCAGCGCCTGGCGGGTGCGCTCTTCGTTCTCGATCAGAGCGAAGCGGACGTGGTTGTCGCCGTAGTCGCCGAAGCCGATGCCGGGGCTGACGGCTAC
>DATJMU010000123.1:0-15041 GCA_035508555.1 Occallatibacter sp.
TTCCGTCCTGGGCGATCTCGAAGGGAATCTTGGCCTCAGTCAGGGTCTGGGAGATCTGGCGGGCGTCGTCAGGATCGAGGCCGGCGTAGAGTGTGCGCCAGTCGGTGCGCGTGCTGATCCAGAGCATCCCGCCAAGAAGCACAGAGAGCAGCAGCCCGGCCATGATTGCTGCGCGGCGCTGGCCGGGCTGCATACCGGCCCAGCGTACACGGGCCAGACCCCAGAGGCCGGCCAGCCGGCCGCCTGGCTGCGCCTGGCCGGCCATCGCGGGGGGACTCTTCTCCAGTTGTGTTCCGGTCGCCATCTTCTCTTTCAGCTCTCAGCTCATTGCTTTGAACGTTTCCCTCTGACCTCGGGAGCCGAGAGCCGATCACTTTCCTTCAGAACTGCATGCCGATCACCTGTTGATAGGCCTGAACCGCCTTGTTGCGCACCGACAGGGCCAGTTCGAAAGCCATGTCGGCCTTCTGCTCGGCGATCATCGCCTGGTGGACGTCGACGCCCGTGCCGGTCATCAGCCCGTCTATGGCTGTGCGGGCCTGGGATTCGAGCTGGTTGACCTGGCCGACGGCGTCGCTGAGCAGGTCGGCGAAAGGGGCCGGCGCCGCCGACTGCCGCGCTGTCGTATTCAGCCCCGACGGTCCCATAAGCGCCGTACTAGCGTCCGACCCTGTTACGGACTGGATGGATGTAAGCATTGGCTTGTCTCTCTCCTGTTTCCTTGCCTCGCGCCAGCAGGCCTTACTCCGGGCCCGTTTACTCTGGGGCGATCAAGAGCTGTTAAGTCCTGGCGATCTCGAGGGCCGAGGTGATCATCGACTTCTCGGCCTGCACCGCCGACCCGTTGAGGCCGTAGGCACGTGTCGCCCCCATCAGATCAACCATCTCTGTGATGGGATTAATGTCGGGATACGAGACGTAACCCTGGGCGTCGGCGTCCGGGTGGCCGGGATCGTAGCGCTTGAGCGGCGGCGAAGGGTCCTGGACGACGGCGGCGATGCGCACGCCGGGAGCGACGGCCGCCGACCCCAAAGGATCGATCGCCGGCAACGCCGGCATGGAGACGCCCGTCGGCTGGATGGACGCGGCGTCGCTCATCGAGTTGAGAAAATTCGGGTCGTCGCGATCGGCGGCGAAGACCACCTCCTGCCGCCGGTAAGGTCCACCCGCGGCGGTGCGCGTGGTATCGGTGTTGGCCATGTTGGCCGCCACCACCTCGGCGCGCATTCGTTCGGCTTCCATGGCGCTGCCGGAAGTTTCCATCAGTCCGAAGAGATTCATTGCTGCTCCCTGTCTGGTCCGGCTCACTTGCTGTCGGCGTGAATGGCGTCCATCACCCGCTGATACTCGATGCGCAGCAAAGAGACGCCGGTTTTGTATTCGAGCTGGGCCTGGGCCATGTTCAGACCCTCGCGGTCCATTGATACGTCGTTGCCGTCGGGGCGTGCCACCAGCCCATCGACGTCAGTGACGCGCACGGCCTGCTCCGGGCGATTGTCGTCGACGTCGGTGACGGCCCGCCGCATCTCCGCCTCGAAGTTCATGCCCACGGCGCGGTAGCCGGGCGTATCGATATTGGCCACGTTGGCCGCCGTGAGCTTGGCCTCGTCGGAGGCCAGATCAATGTAGCGGGCCAACTGGTCGCTCAGCCGGGTTGCGATCTCCATGCCCATCGCGGTCGCCTCCGCATTCAGTTGACAAGCAGCCCGAAGTCGATCTCGCGGGCGGTAATGACGGGCTCGTCGCCGGCCAGGATCGCAGCCCGCTCGAGGACGTGCTCGAGCTCGCGGACGTTGCCGGGCCAGTCATGGGCGCGGAGCTTGGCCAGCGCGGTCGAGTCGACGCGCTTGACGGGGGCCTGCCTGCCCATCAGCTCAAGGAAGTGATTGACCAGCAGGGGCAGGTCCTCGGCATGGCTGTGCAGCGCCGGGGTGCGGATGAGAAAGACCGCGAGCCGGTAATAGAGGTCGGAGCGAAAGCGGCCCTCTTCGGCATGCTTTGCGAGCGGACGATGGGTGGCGGCGATGATGCGCACGTCCACCCTGGCGGTATCGTTGTCACCGACGCGCTGCAGCTCGCCGCACTCGACAAAGCGCAGGAGCTTGGCCTGGAGGGCCAGGGGCATCTCGCCGATCTCGTCGAGGAAGAGGGTGCCGCCGTCGGCGGCCTCGATGCGGCCGGTGCGGCCCTGCACGGCCCCGGTAAAGGCGCCGCGGGTGTGGCCGAAGAGCTCGGCTTCGAGCAGGGCCTCGGGGATGGCGGCGCAGTTGATGGCGACGAAGGGCTTGCGGCTGCGGGTCGAGAGCCGGTGCAACGCCTCGGCGACGATCTCCTTGCCCGACCCGGTGGGTCCTTCGATGAGTACGGGAGTGGTGCGGGGAGCGACGAGACGGACGCGGCGGCTGATCTCGATCATGGAGGGAGCGTTGCCGACCAGCTCGGGAAGGCGCTCGGCCGCGGGGCCCGCAGCGTTCAGAGCCGGCGGGTTGATGCGGATGGGAACGGTCTTCGGCGCCGGGATCACGCTGTCGATTGGCACGGGCAAAGATGCAGAGGCAGCGCTGCCGGAGATGCGCTGCCCGGCCGCTTTCCAGTCGTTGTCCGCACGCTCCGGAGTTTCGATTAAGGACGCTCCATTCCAGGCCGCCGTATCTGCGTCCTGGGTACTTCGCAGCGCGTAGAGGAGCTCCTGGCGGTAGGGGCCACGTGGACCGTCAGAGGGCGCGGCGCCGTCGGCGGTCACCAGGTCAACCTGCGGGAAGCGGGTGCGGAAGTCCCTCAGGAACTCATCGAGTTCGAGGTCGGGGAGCCAGGAGTCAACGATCGCGGCCTCCGGGGCGGCGGATTCGGCTTCGGCCCAGGCCTGCGCGCCGCCCGAGGCTTCGCGGACCTGCCAACGCAGGCCGCCCAGGACATGCGAGAGCCGGTGACGGAAGTGGCTGTCGGCGCTGGCGACCAGAACGGTGCGAGGCCGGATGCGGTTGGACGGAGCGGAAAAGGCAACGGGAACAGGCTGCATGGGCAATCTCCTCAAAAGTGCGGCGCGGGCGAAAAGGTCCGCTCAAAATCAGCTCATGGCAAGGGACTGACCGTCGGCGGCTGCGGCGTCGGGTCTGGGCAACGCCGCGGCGGCAAGCGCCAGCTCGGATTCCGAAGGAATGGTGTAGCCCTGACCGCGGACGGTGCGGATCAGGCGGCCCGGCGCCGGGTCTTTGAGCTTGCGGCGGAGGTAGTTGACGTAGACGTCGACGATGTTGGTGGTCTGGGCAGGCTCCATCTTCCAGACCGAGTCAAGCAACTCGACACGGGAGACGCACTGGCCGCGGTTGAGCATCAGGTGCTCGAGCAGGGAGAACTCCTTGTTGGTGAGGACGACGGGCTCGCCGGCGCGGCGGGCCGAGTGGTCGAGCCGGTTGAGCTCGAGGTCGGCGGCTCTCAGTTCCAGGCGCGCCTCGCGCTTGCGGCGGAGCAGGGCGCGGCAGCGAGCCCGCAGTTCGTGCAGGCTGAAGGGCTTGATCATGAGGTCGTCGGCGCCGCGATCGAGGCAGCGCACGCGGGTTTCGACCTCCTGCCGCCCGGTGAGGACCAGGACGGGAAGTTCGGCGTTGATGGCGCGAACCTCATCGAGGACCTGCTCCCCGTCTTTGACGGGCATGTTCAGGTCGAGGATGGTCAGGTCGGGCAGGTCCTCGCAAAAGGCGGTGACGGCGGCTCCGCCGTCGAAGGCCAGGCGGATGCGGTGTCCGTCAGCCTCCAGCCCGCGGCTCAGAAACAATCCCAGCGCCTTGTCGTCTTCGGCGATCAACAGTCTCATGGCAGCTTTTCTCTCCCGGCAGCGGCTTGGCAGCGGCTGCCTCGTTTAATCTCCGCCGGGCCGATTTAGCGAGTGCTAATCTGCGGCCCACCTCCACGTTCACGCGAGGCGGACTGGAACTCAAGATTGGAGAGAGAAAAGAATCGTGCGGCGGTCCCAGAAGGGGCGGAAGAGAACGCAAGTCCCGAAACGGGCAGGCGCTTTGGGCACCCGGCTCGGCGGGGCTCGATGCCGGCTCACACGTCCGAAGTGTCGGCCGAAGAATCCTACCCGGCTAACGCTGCGCGGCGCTGCGGGAGCCAGCTTTCTGGTGGTACATGGCGGCGTCGGCGCGGGCGAGGAGGTCTTTCATCGTCTCGTTCGGAGCGCGTTCGGCCAGACCGATGGAGGCGTGCAGGTCGAGCTTGGTTGGACCGGAGGCGGACTGGACGGTGTAGCTGCCGCAGACCCACTTCCGGACGCGGTCGGTCTGTGCGGTGGCTTCGTCGAGGCCGCAATCGAGGAGGAGAAGAAACTCGTCGCCGCCCCAGCGGCCGATGGTATCGGTCGAGCGGCAGACGGAGCGGAGTTCGGCGGCGAATTGTTTGAGCAGGTCATCGCCTACGAGATGGCCGAGCTGATCGTTGACCCGCTTGAAGCCGTCGATGTCGACGATGGCGACGCAAAAAGGGCCCGGAGCTTTGACGCGCCGTTCGATCTGACTTTCCACGTAGAGACGGCTGCGCACCCGGGTGAGGGGGTCGCGCGAGGCGAGTTCTTCGGCGGCTTCCAGTTTGGCCTCGTAGGTGGAGACCTGCTTGCGGAGCTGGTCGACGGCGGCCTTGCCTTCTTCGGCCATGCGATCGATGGAGGTTTTCAGCTCGGCTGCGCTCTTGACGATGGAGGCGCGAATCTCGGTAAGGTCTTCGAGGCTGGCGATAGCCTTGAGCCGGTCGGTGACCTCGTTCATGCGGCCCGCGCAGCGCTGGTCGCGGGAGCCCACCGACTGGGCGGTTTGTGCCATGACGAGGAGGAGATCTTTTACCTCGCAGGTCTTTTCCTGGTAGTGCCGGGCGGTGCTTCGCCCCCAGTCCTGGAGCTGCTGCTGAACGTTCTTGTCGATGGTCTCGATGACCTTGCGGGGCACAGCGGCGGAGAGGCTCTCACCCAGTTTGGCGAGACCTTGCTTGAGACCGTCGCCGAGGCCGGGACATGCGTCGATGCTGGCGTTTCCCATTTCGAGGAGGGCTGAGCCATAGGCTGACAGGGCCGCGGGCAGAGTCCCGTTAGCGTCCGGCTCATCGTCGAGGGCGCGGCCGGCAAAATCGGAGTCGAGGTACTTTTTGAGCGAGATCATAGACCCTCGGAGAGCCATGAGGCGCGAACAGGCTCTACCTGCTTATCGGCAGAGAGCCGCATTCTATTTAGGGCCGAAGGCTCCGAGGGCAAAGAAAAACCCGACCCATGGGCCGGGTTTTCCCGCGACGGAATTGGATTATGCTCAGGCGAGGAGGCGCTTGACCTTCTCTTCGATCACATCCTGGGGAACATAGCCGACGATCTGGTCGGCGACTTTGCCGCCCTTGAAGAACAGCAGCGCCGGAATCCCGCGGATTCCGTAGCGCATGGGCGTGGAGCCGTTCATATCCACGTTGACCTTGGCTACCTTCAGCTTGCCGGCATAGCTCTGCGCCACGCCGTCTACGATCGGCCCGATCGCCTTACACGGACCGCACCACGCAGCCCAGAAATCCACCAGAACCGGCTGCTCGCTTTGCAGCACCTCCTGGTCAAAGTTCGCATCGCTTACTTCCATCACACCCAATCCAGCCATGTTTCTCCTTCTACCCCCCAAGCGCCTGTTCGATTGTACGTGAACCGCGCCCTTATGTGATGCGCATCTACACACAAAGTCGCAGGCCGGGGAGAGGCGCGCAGGAGCTGCGGGCGGGGGCGGCCCGAATCTGCATTATTAACCATCTATAAATGAACAGCTTAGGAAGCGCGGCATGGAGGCTGCTGCGAAGAGAAGCGCCCGGATCCTGTAAAGGATCACGGGCGCTAGAGCAGCCCTCCCCCAGAACTGCTCACGGTGCGAATGTAAGTTCTTGAGCGGCGAATAGCAAGCAAACTTAGGTAATAGTGCAAAGTGACACCAATGGGGTGATTATCCGCGAAGCAACGAAGGGTGCACGGGACGTTACGCAGTTGTTAACTCCCGAGGGAGCGGCTGCTCACTTGTAGAACGCCAGGGGCCTGGCGTGCGTTGATGGGCTGGCTCTCGCGGGCGGCAGGGAAACGACTGACAAGCAGCTCGACGTCGTAGTTGTTTTCAGCAATGCGGTGAATGGCGGCTGCCGCGTGGTCGAGGTGGGCCGGGTCTTCAACCACGACCAGCACAGCGGGGCCGGCGCCACTGAGGGCCAGGCCGAGAATTCCTTGCTGGCCGATAAGGGGCGACAGGAGGGGCAGCAGAGGGCAAAAGGGCGCGCGATAAGGCTGATGAATGCGGTCGTTCATGGCGACGCGGAGCAGGTCGCCGCGCGCCTGCGCAAAAGCTAAGCCCAGAAGAGCGGCGGATTGGAGATTGGCGACTACGTCTGCGCGGGGATAGGTGGCTGGGAGGACGGCGCGCGCCTGGGTGGTTGAGAGCGGCTCGGCGGGGAGGACGACGATGGCGCGCCATGAGGCGGGAGGGTCAACCTGGGCTGCGCGTACATGGTCGTCTTCATAGGCCGCCATGACCAGGCCACCGAGCCAGCAGGCGGCGACATTGTCGGGGTGGCCTTCGAGACGGCAGGCCTCGTCGATGATGCGGCCCGATTCCCAGGCAAGGCGGCCGAAGTGGACGGCGAGGGCGACGGCGGCAAGGCGGCCGGCGGCTGAGGAGCCACAGCCCATGCCGAGAGGAATGGCGTTGTTCATGTGAATGGCAAGCGGCACGACGGGCCGGCCATTGGCTTCGAGCAGGGCGCTATAGGCGTCGAGAACGAGGTTGTTTTCGAGGCGGGCGCAGCGTTGCCAGTCGCGGCCGGTTGCCGTGATGGAGAAATCCGCGGCGGGCCCAGCTTCGATCTCGAGGTAGAAATCGAGCGCAATGGCGGCCGCGTCAAAGCCGGCGCCCAGGTTGGCCGAGGTGGCCGGGAGCCGCAGCCGGACCGGGCCTGGATTCGCGGCGGGGGCGTCGTTCATCGCGCAGTTTCCTTCATGGCGGCCAGGACGGCGTCGGCCGTGGCGTCGATGGAGACGGCGTTGCGCCGCAGGGCTTCGATGCGGGGCTCAAGGCCGGCCTTTTCGTCGTCGCTCAGGAGTGTTCCGCGATGGAAGTCGATGGTGTAATCGGCGTCCTTGAGGGTGTGGCCGGTAAGGACCAGGACGACGGTTTCGCCGGAACCGATGTCGCCCCGGGCGCGGAGCTTCTTGAGGCCGGCGAGGGTGACGGCGGAGGCTGGCTCGCAGCCCAGGCCCTCGGCGCCGATCTCGGCCTTGGCGACGGCGATCTCGGCTTCCGTGACGTCGAGGCACCATCCGCCGGTCTCGTGAATGGCGCGAACGGCCTTGCGCCAGGAGGCCGGGTTGCCGATGCGGATGGCCGTGGCGCGGGTGTGGGCTTCGACGGGCTCGAGGGACTCCCCGCCGTTCGAGGTGATGCTGCGGACCAGGGGATTGGCGCCCGCAGCCTGGATGACGCTGATGCGGGGCAGGCGGGCGATCAGGCCCAGTTCGCGCAGCTCGCGGAGGCCTTTGCCGAGGGCGGAGCTGTTGCCCAGGTTGCCGCCTGGCACGATCAGGTGGTCGGGGACGTTCCAGTCAAAGGCCTCGGCGATCTCGAAGGCGGGGGTTTTCTGGCCTTCGAGCCGGTAGGGGTTGACGGAGTTGAGCAGGTAGATCGGGGCCTCCAGCACAATCTGCGTGAGGAGACGGAGGCAGCCGTCGAAGTCGGTTTTGAGCTGGCAGGTGACGGCACCGTAGTCCATGGCCTGGGAGAGCTTGCCCCAGGCGATCTTGCCGTCGGGGATGAGGACGAGGCTGCGCAGGCCGGCGCGGGCGGCGTAGGCGGCCATGGAGGCCGATGTATTGCCCGTGGAGGCGCAGGCTACCCACTCGAAGCCGCGCTCGCGGGCGACGCTGAGGGCGGAGGTCATGCCGGTGTCTTTGAAGGAGCCGCTGGGGTTCATGCCCTGATGTTTGGCGAAGAGCTGGTCGATGCCGAGGGCGCGGGCGGAGCGGGGCAGATGATATAGGGGTGTGTTGCCCTCGCGGAGGGTGACGGCGTTGCCGAAGCTGTCGAGGATGGGCAACAGCTCGCGGAAGCGCCAGACGCCGGACTGGTCAAGGGCCTCGGACGAGCAGCGGCGCTCGCGCCAGAGCCACTTGAGGGCGCCGGGATTAGGGCGGTCGGGGCCTTTGCGCTGGCTCCAGCCGGGGTATTCGACCTCGAAGAGCTCGCCGCAGATGGCGCAACGGAAGTCCGGCCGCGCATCGGCGCCCTGGATCTGCGCGCCGCAGCCGATGCAGCGCAACTGGTGTAAGTTGTCGTTCATCTCTGGTGATAGCCTACCAGTGTGCAGCGGATTTTGCTCCCGCACGGGATGCAACGCGGAGGTGGGCAGAAGTTGCAGCGGCGCTGTTGGCTCTCAGTCTTTCTTGCTCTTGGCTTTTTAGCGCCGCTGCATGCGCAGGCGGTTCTGCATGTGGCGGCGGCAGCGGACCTGGAGCCGGTTCTGCCCGCGATCCTCACACAGTTCGCTGAGAGAACCGGAGTTCGCGCCGAGGCTACTTACAAGGCGTCCGCTGTGCTCACCACGCAGATCCTTAACGGCGCGCCGTTCGATGTGTTTTTGTCGGCTGACACGGGCTATCCGAAGAAGCTCATTGCGGCAGGCGCTGCCGAGCCGGCCAGTCCGATCGTCTACGCAAAAGGCACGCTGGTTCTGTGGGAGCGCAAGGACTCACATCTGCCGCCGCCGTCGATCGCGCTGCTGCGCAGTCCCGCGCTCAAGACGCTGGCCATCGCCAATTCCGAACAGGCGCCCTACGGTCAGGCTGCCGTGGCCGCGCTGAAGAGCCTTCGTCTCTACGATCGGCTCAAGCAGCGTATCGTCGTAGCGCAGAACATCGGCCAGACCGCACAGTTTGTGGAATCCGGCAACGCCGACGCGGGCCTGATCTCGCTGACCTCCGCGCTCACCCACACTCTCTCGTCCATCGGCTCGTACTACGTGATCCCACGCGATCTTTATCCACCCATCGAGCAGGGGATGGTCATCGTGAAGAAGACGGGGAACCGCGCCGCGGCGCAGAGACTGGCCGATTATCTGCTCTCGAAACCGATACAGGGCGAGCTGGCGGCAGGGGGCCTGGCGCCGGCGTACAGTGGTCAGTGACCCGCTGTCAGTTGTCGGCGGTCAACGCGGTTCTCGCCATGGGTCACCCCGCGGCAAGGCGAGAGCAAATTCCGTTGCCGCGCAATGCCATGCGACACTTCAGTGGATTCTCGGACCAGTGACCGGGAATCACTGACAACTGACCACTGATCGCTGACCGCTGTACTCTGTTCACTGAACCCATGGACTGGCAAGCGCTCTGGCTTACACTGCGGCTGGCGACGGCGACGACGGCGATTCTGCTGGCAGTGGCTGTGCCGCTGGCTGCCGTATTGGTGCTGGGGCGGGCGCGCTGGCTGGCGGTGGTTGAGGCTCTGGCTACCCTGCCGCTGGTTCTTCCGCCTACGGTGCTGGGCTTCTTTCTGCTGGTGCTACTGGGACCGCGTACGGCGATCGGCCGCGGCCTGACTTCCCTGCTTGGCCACCCGCTGGCGTTTTCTTTTTCAGGGCTTGTGGTGGGTTCGGCGATCTACAGCCTGCCCTTTGCCGTGCAGCCACTGGTGGCCGGTTTTGCGGCCGTGCCCACGGCGCTGGTGGACGCGGCGCGTCTGCTGGGAGCGGGACCACTGCGGCTGGTCCACACCGTGCTGGTTCCAGTGGCGCGGCGCTCGCTGGTGACGGCTGTGGTGCTCAGCTTTCTGCACACGGTGGGCGAGTTCGGCGTGGTGCTCATGATCGGCGGCGACATACCGGGCTCGACGCGGACGCTCTCGATCGTGCTCTACAACCAGGTGGAGAACTTCGACTACGGGGCGGCGTATCGCACGGCTGCGCTGCTGCTGTCGTTCAGCGTGATTGCGCTGGCCGCGCTCTATGCAACAGGTCAAGCGCGCGGAGGCCGCCGTGCTTGAGGCGACGCTCAACGCCCGGCGGGACAGCTTTCTGCTGGAGGTGGAGTGCAGTTTCGCGTCCGAGTGGACGGTGGTCTTCGGGCCGTCGGGTTCGGGCAAAAGCACACTGCTGCGGCTGCTTGCCGGCCTCGATCGCCGGCGCGGGCCGCTGCGGGCGCGCGTGACGTTCGATGGCCGCATTCTGACCGATACGGCGCAGAATCTGTGGACCGCGCCCGGCCGGCGCGCTACGGCGCTGGTGGCGCAGCAGCCGGCGCTGTTCCCACACCTGAGCGTGCGCGCCAACGTGGCCTTTGGACTGGGCGGGCTCGACCGGGCCGGCCGCACCCGGCGCGTGAACGAGATGCTCGAGTTGGTGGGCGCAACCGAGCTCGCGGAGCGGCGGCCGCAGCATCTCTCCGGCGGGCAGGCGCAGCGCATTGCACTGGCGCGGGCGCTGGCTCCGGGACCGCGGCTGCTGCTTCTGGATGAGCCGTTTTCTGCGCTGGATGGAGCGGCGAGCGACGCGCTGATCGGGCGCTTGCAGGCGTGGCTGCGGGAGCACAAGGTACAAACGGTGCTGGTGACCCACGAGGCCGCCGACGCCTTTGCCCTGGAGGCGGAGGTGGTGCTGATCCGCGAGGGGCGCGTGGCTGCGCAAGGGCCCGTGCGCGAGGTACTGGCACGGGAACAGGCGCGGCTGCTCGGCCGGCTTCGCATTCCCTGATAGCGCGGGCGCGGGCTCCGTCGCGCCTGCAATTCAACAAACGACCTATGGCCGAGACTGCCTACGCACGCGCCCATTCCGCCGAAGTGCGCGGCAATTGCCGGAGCGCGGCCTGAAGCCGCGGGAATCGCTGCCGATAGAACAGAAAGGCCGCTGCGGTCCGGGTTTGCAGGGAGCCGTGCGGCAGCCAGACCAAGGGAGGGATTGGATTGTGAAAGGGACAATCGTCAAGTGCATGGAAGAACTGGTGACAGCCAAATTTGGGGCTGCCCAGTGGAAGGAGACGCTGACAAAGGCAGGCTTTGCAGAGAGCAAGATGTTTTCGGGCCTCGAGGACGTGGCCGACGGTCAGGTGCTCGCGCTCATGAATGCCGCCGCCGAGACCAACTCTCTTTCGATGGCACAGGTGATGAATGCGTTTGGTGAGCATTGGAGCACCGTGTACGCGCCCGCCGTCTACAAGGTCTACTTTACTTCGGCAAAGAGCACCCGCGAGTTCCTGTTGAGGCTCGACGAGATTCACGTGGCGATGACGCGGACGGTTAAAGACGCCAAACCGCCGCGATTCCAGTACGAGTGGCAGGGCGACAAGCACCTGGTGATGACCTATCACTCGAATCGCGGCCTGGTGGCACTGATGCCTGGACTCATCGCCGGCCTGGGCAAATACTACAAGGATCATCCGGTCGCCAAGGTGATCGGCAACAAGGTTCACGTGGAATTCGCCTGAAGAACAGAGCTGCGCAGGGCAACTCGGTATAACAGAAAGCGACGGGGGTGAGGGCGCCGGCCGATGCAGCCGGATTCCGCGTTTAGAGACCTAAGAGCACCGGCTCTCTTTCGAGGCGAATGCCGAAGCGCACCTCGACGGCGGCGGCGATCTCAGCCGCCAAGGCAAGGACCTCGTTAGCAGTCGCGCTCCGGCCCTGCTCGCCACGGTTGACCAAAGCCAGCGTGTGTTTTGAAGAGATGGCCGCGGGGCCGCGGGCGTAGCCTTTCGTGAAACCAGCTTGCTCAATGAGCCAGGCGGCCGGGATCTTCACCAGCTCCGGCCCCGCCGGGTAATGCGGGGCATTTGGCCTTTGCGCCGCAATCTGCCGGAAGACCTTAACCGCGACGACGGGATTCTTGAAGAAGCTCCCGGCGCTGCGGCAGTCGGGATCGCCTTCGACCAGCAGCATACCCTTCGCCCGGCGGACTTGGCGAACCACGTCCGCAACCTCGATGAGCGTGGGGCCGGCGGCGTGCGTCCGGTGCGCTTCGATGGCCTTTCGCAGGTCTGGGTAACTGACGGTGGGTGGACCGCCCGGCATGAGACGGTAATCGACGCGCGTCACGACGAAGCTGCCACGATCCGAGGAGTTGAAGCGGCTGCGGCGGTAGGAGAAATCGCATTCTGCCGCAGTGAACTCGACAAAGGCGCGGCTCTCGAGGTCGAATGCGCGTACACGGTCGATAACGGTCGCGACCTCCTGGCCATAGGCGCCGACGTTCTGCGCAGGCGTCCCGCCCACGGTGCCAGGAATGCCGGCAAGGCACTCGACTCCGGCGCAGTTGTCGGTGACGGTGCGGCTAACGAAGCTGTCCCAGTCCTCGCCGGCGGCCACGCGGTAGACCTGGGAGCCGGGCTGGCCGGAATCTGGCTCGCTGGTTTCGGCCTCGATGCCGCGCAGTGCGATGTGGAGCACAAGGCCGTTGAAGCCTGCATCCGAGACGAGAAGGTTGCTGCCACCGCCGAGCACAAGCAAGGCAATGTTCCGCTGGTGGGCCCAAGCGGCGGCTTCGGAGACGTCCTGCTCCGAAGTGGCGTCGACAAACCAACGTGCCGGGCCGCCGATTCCGAAAGTGGTCAAAGGCGCAAGCGGCTGGTTTTCCTTTGGGAGCATCGGTTCAAGGCTACACCCGCGCTACGCGGAGGTTTGCAGTTACAATGGAGAGAAGGAACTTCCCTGCCCGGAGGCAACGATGTACCCAGAGATTATGGTGATCCCGATGCGCGAGGAGTTGACGCGCGCCGGTATTGAGGAAACGCGCACGGCCGAGGATGTGGACGCGGCGCTGGCCCAACCGGGCACGACGATGGTGGTGGTGAACTCGATCTGCGGCTGCGCGGCGGGCAAGATGCGCCCCGGTGTGCGGCTGGCGCTGGCGAACGCGGCCAATCAGCCCGACCACAAGATCACCGTCTTTGCCGGACAGGACCGCGAGGCTACCGAGCGCGCGCGCAGCTACTTCGAGGGTAATCCGCCGAGTTCCCCGGCGATTGCGATTCTGCGCGACGGCAAGCTGGTCTACCTGATGCAGCGGTACGTAATCGAGCAGGTGACGGCGCAGCAGATTGCCGGCGAGCTGATCCGGGCGTTTGACGAGTTCTGCGCCAAGACAGCGGCGTAAGGGCAGCTTTCAGCACGCTTGATCTCCGGCCGTAGCGTCGGTGGGCTTTTCTCCGGGTGTGAAAACTTCCCCTCCTTTGAGGAGTTCCTCGATCTCTTTGTCCACTTTCCGGGCGATCTGTTCGAGGCAGAGCGCCGCCCTACTTTGCGGCTGCGGCCAGCGCGCGCTGCACCTTGCTGTGTTTGCGGCTGTAGCTGAAGTAGATGATCTGGCCGACGATCAGCCAGCTTCCGAAGCCGATCCAGGCCGGGGCGTCGAGCGAGACCATGAGCGCCACCGAGACGACCATGCCGCAGATGGGCACCAGGGGGACCAGGGGCGTGCGGAAGGGACGTTTCAGCTCAGGCTGCCGGACGCGGATCACCCAGACGCCGAGGCAGACGATGGTGAAGGCAAGCAGGGTGCCGAGGCTGACCAGCTCGCCGAGAAGGGTGATGGGGAAGAAGGCCGCCAGGAAGGCGGCAAAGGCGCCCATCACGATGGTGATCAGCCAGGGCGTGCAGAAGCGGGGATGCAGCTTGCCGACCCAGCTCCAGAGCAGACCGTCCCTGGACATGGTGTAGAGGACGCGGGTCTGGCCGAGGAGCATGACGAGCATGACCGAGGCGAGGCCGGCGATGGCGCCGAGATCGATGAGAAGAACGGCCCATCGGACGCCGATTTCCGCCGCGCCGTCAGCCACCGGGGCGGCGACGTTGAGCGTGGTGTAGGGTTTGACACCGGTGAGCAGGCCGGAGACGAAGATGTAGAGGATGGTGCAGACGACCAAGGAGCCGAGGATGCCGAAGGGCATGTCCTTTTGCGGGTTGCGGGCTTCCTGGGCGGCCGTGGAGACGGCGTCGAAGCCGATATAGGCGAAGAAGACTACGCCCGCTCCTCGCATGATGCCCGACCAGCCATATTGGCCGAAGTGGCCGGTGTTTTTGGGGATGAACGGGCGCCAGTTGGTGAGCATGTGCTGCCAGTGGCCGAAGGCGAAGGTAGCGGCGAGGCCGATGAAGATCAGCACCACGGAAACCTTGATCAAGACCGCGGCAGTGGTGAAGTTGGCCGACTCGCGCACGCCGACAACGAGGATGGCGGTGATGACCACCAAGGCCGACATGGCGAAGATGTCGACCTGGGCGTGGAGGGTATGGCCGAAGAACTGCATGACGAGTGCGGGGGTCGGGTTGAACGGTAGTTTTGTGCCGAAGAAGGCGAGCAGGCTGCTGACGAAGCCGCTCCAGCCGACGGCCACGGTGGCGGCGCCGAAGGCGTATTCGAGAACAAGGGCCCAGCCGATGATCCAGGCGATGAGCTCGCCCATGGTGGCGTAGCCGTAGGTGTAGGCGCTGCCGGCGATGGGGAGCATGGAGGCGAACTCGGCGTAGCAAAGGCCGGCAAAGACGCAGCCAACCCCGGCGATGATGTAGGAGATTACGATGGCGGGGCCGGCGAACTGGGCGGCAGCAGTACCGGTGAGCACGAAGATGCCGGCGCCGATGATGGCGCCGATGCCGAGCGTGACCAGGTTGATCGGCCCAAGAGCGCGCTTCAGCGTGTGCTCGCCTTCCCCCTCGGCCTCAGCCAGGATCGTCTTGATGGGTTTTGTTGCAAAAAGACCGTTCGCCATCTCGTTCCCCCCTTTGAGTTGCGCCTGCACTTGTTTCCTGCCGCGGCCCTTTGCCGATGGGACGCGCAAAACATCGCCCGCTGGTTACACTTTCGCCTCCGGCTCTGCTGCAAAAGCCTGCACCGGCCGGCGTGACCAGAAGAGATACACCGGAATGCCGAGCAGGACCAGGGCCAGGCCCGGCCATGTGTACTGTGGCTTGTATCGCAATAATACGATACAGATCCAGATCGCCATGCAGATATAGAGTGCGGGCAGGACGGGGTAGCCGAGGGCTTTGTACGGCCGGGGCGCG
>DATJMU010000124.1:0-50332 GCA_035508555.1 Occallatibacter sp.
TAGAAGCCCGAGATGAATGCAACTCACGAGAAAAGGCGAAAGCAAAGCCAAAAACAAAAACGCCAATAAGGAAAAAACAAATGCAAAGACAAAAACCTTGACAGCCCCAGCCGTCTCATAGAAGGCCCGGGCCTTACGTCCTCGCAAGATGCATAGGCATGGCGTCCCACGGCCCATCGTTGGCCGAACTGAAGGGATACATTTCCGGCGTTAATGCGAGCCCCCTTCGGACCGGGTTGTCCTCGACATATAATGAACACCGGACGAACTTCTCTTTCGTCATGATTTGCGTCTCGTTGAAGCTGCGCATCCACACGTCCAGCTTGCTCTTCAATCGGAAAGAAAAGCCGCCCTTGATAAACTGCATGGCCTTTTCAAGCGAGACCTCCGGAGCCGGGGTGATCAGGGCATGAAAATGTTCAGGCTTGATGACGAATGCGTGCAAGAGGAATCTTCCCTGGCTGCGGTATTCGAGGATGGTTCGCTGAAGGAGCTCCGCGTTGGCCGTCACCTGAAAAAGGCTTCGGCGTTGCGCCGTTACCGCGGTCACGAAGTAGGTACGAGTTTCTTGCGGCGCCAATCGCACCCAAGAAGCATAAACGAAAGGCCCGTGGCTAAAGCCACTTCTAACGCGGGAGATATTCAGGGGCCTGAAGGCCCCTGCTCCCTCCGTTGCCTGCTCCCTCCGCGGGCGACTTGTCGATTTCTGATATTCCGGTCGTATCACCACCTATGCGGAAGTTATCTTATAGTAAACTTCAACGCGATTGCTGCCCCATCGACCCAGCATCCTGGTTCATCTAAAGTTCTCGGAAACAGGCAACGGTCTGCCGTTTGGCAAAGTCTTGCTTGTTTTACCCCTGAGGGAAGGTTTTTGCGGAGCCCTGACTTGCTTCACTCGCCCTTAATCAGCCCGCGCATCCCTCACGGCCTTGCCGAGACCGCTCCCAGCTCCGGCGTCGCCAATCCTTCGAGCGTCCGTCCCGGCGCGCCTTGCAGATCGAAGACGATTACCTCGTTCGCTCCCGGGTGCAGCCAGGCCCCCGGCAGGTAGAGCGCCCGCTGTGGTCCTATATTCCAGATCCGTCCCAGCGCGTGCCCGTTCACCCACACAAACCCCTTCACAAAGTTGCTCGTATCGAGAAACGTATCGCCCACCTGGTCCACCTCGAGCGTGCCGCGATAAAAGCACGCTCCGGTGCAGGGCGCATCGCTGTACGGGAGCGCTCCGGGGTCCTTCATCGGCAGCGAGTAGATCTTCCACCCCGTCAGCGGGTCGCCGTCCAGCGAAACCTGCCCGACGATCCCCGCATTCTCCGTCCGGATCGCCGGCCCAAAGTTCACGCGCCCCGTATTCTCCACCAGGATGTCGAGCTCGGTCTCAGGCCCGCTCAAGTGCACGGTCAGGCTGTTCTGCTTCAGCCGCCGGTCCAGCGTTCCCATCAGCTTTCCATCCGCGTAGACCATCGCATCATCGCGCACCGCGCCGATCGTCAGCTCCCCATCCGCCGCGCCGTGCACCGTGGTTCGGTAAAGGATGTAACCGTACGCCTGGTCCAGGCCTTCCATCGGCAGCGGCTCGGCGGACTCGACCGGCTTGGGCAGCGTCTTCCACAGCGACACAGCCTGCTCCAGCCGCGCCGGCGGAACGGTCACCGGCGCGGGCATCGCGGGCACGGGCGGGGGCTTCACGCCGGTGGCCTCTTCAATGGCCTGCCGGAACAGGTCGTACTTCCTGGTCGGCCGCCCGCTCTCGTCCAGAGGCGCATCGTAGTCGTAGCTGGTCACGTCCGGCTCATAGTTCCCGTTGTCGATGTTCGCCCCGTTCATCCACCCAAAGCTCGTCCCGCCGTGAAACATGTACATGTTCACCGAGTAACCCTGCGCGAGCATCCACTTCAGCTCATCGGCCTCCTGCTCGCCGCTGACCACGTGATGCGGGTTGCCCCAGTGATCGAACCACCCCACCCAGTACTCGCCGGCCAGGAACGGTCCCTGCGGCCGGAACTTCTTGAGCGCCGCAAATGCGCTCTTTGCCTCGCCCGTGCCGAAGTTCACGCCCGTGGGCAGCTCCGGCAGCGAGCCCCTGGGCAGCTCTGCCGCACCGTCCACCGTGTAGAGCATCGCCTTCGTGAATCCCGCGTCCAGAAGCGCGTGATGAATCTCCTCCATGTAGGCGTGGTCGTCTCCAAACGACCCATACTCGTTCTCCACCTGCACGGCAATAATCGGTCCGCCGTTGCCGATCTGCAGCGGCGCCAGCTCGCGTCCCAGCCGCATCAGCCACTGCCGCGCCGGGTCCATAAACTTAGGATCCTGGCTGCGCACCACGATGCCCGGCGTGCGCAGCAGCCACGCCGGATAGCCGCCCCACTCCCACTCCGCGCACGAGTACGGTCCGGGGCGCAGAATCACGTACAGCCCCTCTTCCTGGGCCTCGCGCACAAACTCCGCCACGTCCAGCCGGCCGGAGAAGTCGTACACGCCCGGCTCCGGCTCATGCGCGTTCCAGAACACGTAGGTCGTGATCGTGTTCAGCCCCATGGCCTTGGCCATCCGTAGACGCATCCGCCAGTCCGCCCGCGGGATGCGCGCGTAGTGCATCGAGCCGGCCACAATCTGGAAGGGCTTGCCGTTGAGCAGGAACTTTCCGTCCTGCGCCCGGAAGCTATGTCCTGAAGCGGTCTTGATTTTGCCGGCGTAGGCTAAACCGCAAAAGCTGATCGAAGCGAGGAACAAGGCAGCGAAAGTACGGAAGCTTCTTTTCATGGCTTGTAAGGTCCTGGTATGGGAGGCGTCGGCCCCAGAAGGCGTGGCGCGAAGCCATCGCACAGCAGTCTCATCATAGTTCACGGCCATCAGGCACAGCTTGCTGCGTCGGCACCGTATCCGTCGCCCCGAACTGGGTTCCACCAAGCTCTCGGGAGTAGACTTGGGATGGGCAGCGCGCCGTCGGCTGCCGTCCGCATCCCATTCCCAGTCTTTCTCATCTCAAACTACGGCCCACAACAGCAGCTTTCCCCCAACGGCCAAGGAGATTCGCCGGATGCAGATTGTCTTCGCCGCCTCGGAGTGTGTTCCCTACGCCAAATCGGGCGGACTGGCCGACGTCGTCGGTTCTCTCCCTGTTGAACTCGCCCGCCTCGGCCACGAGGTTGCCGTTTACCTGCCGCTCTACTCCTCAGCCCGCCCCTACCTCGACGCGCATCTCAACTACGCCGTCCGCTCCATCACCATCCCCTTCCGCTTCTACAACCGGTTCGCCGGGATCGTCGACGGCGGGCTGCGCGACGGCGTTCGCCACTACTTTGTCGAGTGCCCCGAGCTCTTCGACCGCCCCGATCTCTACGGTCCCCGCGGCGGCGAATACGGCGACAACGCCGAGCGCTTTGGGCTCTTCTGCCGCGCCGTGGTTGAAGCTACCAAGATCCTCGGCGTTCCCCAGATCTTTCACGTCCACGACTGGCAGGCCGCGCTCATCCCGGTCTACCTGCGCACCGTCTACGGCCCCGATCCGGTTCTCTCCGGTGCCGGCATCGTCCTCACCATTCACAACGCCGGCTACCAGGGCTGGTTCCCGCCCAACACCACCGAGCAGCTTCTCCTTCCCTGGGATCTCTACACCATGGACCGTCTCGAGCAGTACGACCGCTTTGACTTCCTCAAGGGCGGCGTCGTCTACTCCGATCTGCTCACGACCGTGAGCCGCCGCTACGCCCAGGAGGTCCAGACTCCCGAGTTCGGCAACGGTCTTGACGGCATGCTCCGCCGCCGCGCCGCCGACCTCCGCGGCATCCTCAACGGCGTCGACTATGCCCAGTGGAATCCGGCTGCCGACCGCCATCTCGCCGCCCACTATACGGCCGACAATCTCTCCGGCAAGCAGGAATGCCGCGCCGATCTCCTCCACGCCTTCGGTCTCGGGCATATCGATCCATCTACTGCGGTCATCGGCATCGTCTCCCGCTTCGTGACGCAGAAGGGCTTCGACATCCTGGCCCAGGCCGCCGACGCCCTCGCCTCCCGCAATGTCGCCGTCGTCGTCATGGGTAGCGGCGACCCCTACTACGAGAACTTCGTTCGTGACTGGACTTATCGCCACCCGGGCAATGTTGCTGCCCGCTTCAGCTACGACGAGGCGCTGGCTCACAAGGTCGAGGCCGGCGCCGACATCTTCCTCATGCCCTCCCGCTACGAGCCGTGCGGCCTCAGCCAGATCTACTCCCTCAAGTACGGCACCGTCCCCGTGGTCCGCGCCACCGGCGGCCTCGACGACACCATCGAAGAGTGGAACCCGGAGCAGGGAACCGGTACCGGCTTCAAGTTCCACGGCTACTCGTCCTACGATCTGCTTGCCGCCGTCGACCGGGCCCTCGCTGCCTTTCCGAACAAGGAGGCGTGGCAACACCTCATGCGCAACGGCATGGCCCAGGATCATAGCTGGGAAGGGCCGGCCCACGAGTACGCGGAAGTCTATGAGGAAGTGGCGCGCCGCCGCGCCTAAATCCGATCGGGAGTATCATATGGGGCGGGAGAACCGCCATGTCTCAATACGTCTTTCATTGCGAGGATTGTAAAAAGGAGTTCACCCAGACCCTCCACATCTCAGAAGCCGAAACGGCCAGCGTGGAGTGTCCTCACTGCGGCAGCAAGAAGGTCCACCAGCTTGTAGTGGCCTTCTCAGCCGTTACGTCGAAGAAGAGTTAGATTTCAAGCTATCCTTGGTTTCAGGGCAATATTTTGATCTCTGCCTGATGCAGCGCGGAATGATTGCGCTAGCTGTTTGCCCGCCGGTCGGTCGCGCTACTTGCTTGCCTGTTCGGCCTGCACGTATGTCCATGGGCCGGCGGCCCAGTTTTCACTTCGGCGCCTGCTCTTTTCCGCGCGCAGGTACCGGAACAGTTGCCGCGGCGGCGCCCACATTTAACTCCCGCCGGTCGATCCGTTCTGCTTACAGAGCTTAGGCTGCATTGTATTCGGGAATCTGACCGATCCCCCTTCCGAATCGGCGCTTGTATTAGGCGAGGAAAAGGCGCAGAATAATAAAAGTTGCACGCAGGTGAAAACTTGCTAAACCCAAGCCTGGGGCATAATAGGGCTAGAGCGGGCCGCCTTGTGCGGCCCCCTCGCTTTTAGGGCCAAAGTATGGTGGCGATCTCCCGGTCGGCGAATCGCTCCCGCGGGAAGATGGTCACCGCCCATCGTTTCTTCCCCGCATGACCGCAGATGAGAACCCGATAGATGGGTCGAACTTCTGTGCCAAAGTTCCTGATATAAGCGTCCCCTGGGATGGCGCGCCCCATAGCCTGCCAGTTTGGAACGATCATCGTAGGGCTTTCGATGATCGCACGTGCCCAACTGAGTTCCTGCGCTCTGCGGATCTGAATGCGGCTGGGGTTGAGAGTGATTCGCCCAGACTTGATCTGCTCGATGGTCATGCGGCGGTTCTTCGGTTCCTTGCCATATTTATCCGCCAGCTTGATGAGATGAACGAAGTCGGTGTCGAGGAAGGACACCCGGCAGCCTCGCGGATCCACGATCTCCTTGCCGCAAAGGTTGAGGCGATACCAGCCGAAGAGTTCCAGCAGCGTTGTGATCGGAAGAAGGGTGGGCGTGCCTTGAGCCCATACGGGCGAGGTCGGAGAGTCGAGAGAGTAATCGTCGATCAACGGGCCACTTCTATTACGGAAGGATTCTCCCATCATAGATCGTCAGCGGTGTCCCACCCTCGCCGCGATGAGGCTGCGGCAAGGATGCAGCCCCCGGCGGTACTCGCTCCCACCTCCGCCCTTACTACAGCAAAACTGCCTCAAGGGGTGGTGGTTTAGGGATAACGGTTATTGGGGAGCGTACTCGCCTACAATCGGCGGTCCACTCTGCCCTCCGGGATTTTCGCCCGAGACAACGAATCCCCTCAACTGTCCAATAGTCCATTGCAGTTCATCTTGATTGCACCAATATTCGCCCTGAGGGATGGTTCCAAAGCGGGCATAGCGGGAACGATTGAAGCCATTTTCGACATCGTTGTACCAAACAACCGTGCTTCCCAGGACTGCAACGACCCAAAAGCCACCGCCGAGGTCTCCATAAGGCGTCAGCTTCCATTTTTCAGGTGTAATGCAAACGGCGTCCCAGAATCTTCGTTCAAGAGGATTCATTTGCAGTCTGCCCCTGTTTATTTTCTCCAGGAGCATTTCTTCGCTGATTGGTTTCCAACTCATCAGTTTCGATGCCTCCTACAGATCAGCTGTGCTTACCCTTCCACTCGGCGTAAGGTCCCTGGAAGTCCTCGATGCCGCCGTCGTGGAAGACCCACAGCCGCGTGGCCACTTCATCGATCAGGTCGTGGTCATGCGTCACCAGGAGCACCGTCCCTTCGTACCTTTGCAGCGCAATGTTCAGCGCGTTGATGGCTTCCAAGTCCAGGTGGTTGGTAGGCTCGTCGAAGATGAGGATGTTGGGCTTGGTCAGGATCAGCTTGCAGAATGCCAGCCGCGCCTGCTCGCCGCCGCTCAACGCCTTGGTCGGCTTGGCGCCCTCTTCGCCGCTGAAGAGCATCTGGCCGAGAATGCCGCGAATGTCTTCGACGTGCGCGTCGGGCTTCCACCGGTGCAGCCACTCGGCCACTGTCAACCCGTGCTCGATGGTCGCGCCCACGTCCTGCGGAAAGTAGCCCACCTGCGCTTCGTGCCCCCAGAACACCGTTCCATCATCGAGCGTGAACTCGGGATCGGCGAGCCCCGGATAATTCGCCAGCAGGCTCTTCAACAGCGTGGTCTTGCCTGCGCCGTTGCGTCCCATCAGGCAGATCTTCTCGCCGCGCAGCACGTTCGCCGCAAACCTGTCGATCACCTTCAGCTCGCCGTAGCTCTTCTGCAGTCCCTTGATCTCCAGCACATGGCGCCCGCTGGGCCGCACCTGGTCAAAGCGGATAAAAGGCCGCTGGATATTCGACCGCGCCAGGTCGTTGGTCTGCAGCCGCTCGACTTCCTTGCGCCGGCTGGTCACCTGGCTTGACCGCGTGCCCGCCGCGAACCGCGCAATAAACTCGTTCAACTGCGCGATCTTCTTCTCGCGCTGCGCATTCTGCGCCTCGAGTGTGGAGCGAATCTGCGTCTTCGCCATCACCATCTCGTCGTACCCGCCCGTGTAGGTGATGATGGTCTGGTAATCGATATCGGCGGTGTGCGTGGTCACGCTGTTCAAAAAGTGCCGGTCGTGCGAGATCGCGATCAGCGTCCCATCGTAATTCAATAGAAAATCCTGCAGCCAGTGGATCGAATCGAGATCGAGATAGTTGGTGGGCTCGTCGAGCATCAGAGCCTGGGGCTTTCCAAACAGCGCCTGCGCCAGCAGCACCCGCACCTTCTGCCCGCCCTGCAGCTCGCCCATCTTGCGCTCGTGCAGCTCGTCGGCTATATCCAGCCCCTGCAGCAGCACGGCCGCGTCGCTCTCCGCCGTGTAGCCGTCCTCATCGCCGATGATGCCTTCGAGCTCGCCCAGGCGCATCCCGTCCTCATCGGTCATCTCGGCCTTCTCGTAGATCCGGTCCCGCTCCTCGAGCGCCGCCCACAGCGGCTTGTTGCCCATGATCACGGTATCGATCACCCGGTAGGCGTCAAAGGCAAACTGGTCCTGCCGGAGCACCCCGAGCTTCCGGGGACGCACCACCGTCCCCTTCTGCGGCTCCAGTTCGCCGGTCAGGATCTTCATGAACGTCGATTTTCCGGCACCGTTGGGCCCCGTCAGTCCGTAGCGCCGGCCCTCGGTAAAGGTGGTGCTCACTTCCTCGAACAGCACCTTGGCGCCGTACCGCATCGTCACATTGCTTACGCTGATCATCCGTCTCGATTTCCCGTCTCAAGCCGCAGCCCGCCGCATGGCTTTTGCAGCCGCATCCAGCTCAAAGTTGAGCGCAAGGTTTGGAGCCTGCTTCGCGCGTGGCTCCCGGGGAATTCCTACCTACCTAGTTTCTCATAGAGCTCGCCCGCGCGGGCGCCCCAGAGCCTGTCGAACGTTCTGGACCTGGGACGGTGCGATCCAGGTCACTGATTGAACGTTCAAGGTCGCCGCGTTCTGATGGTTGCGGCGACTGTATTGTGTCGCATCGGGGTGCAGCAACCCTGGAACCGCTATAAATCCTGACAATGGGCCTTCCGCCAGGATTCGCCCCTCCCGTCGCACCATCTTGTACACCGCAGTTGACCGTCCCGTCGAAGACAGGCCAGGCGTACCGTGGGAAAATCTGGAGATGCCGGCGGAATCTGAGCTTGCCGCGTTCACGATTCCGGGCACCGGCGGAGAGGCTGAAACGATGAAAGTTCCCTATGCGAAGAAGTGGCAGAAAGAGACCGATAAGCTGCGTAAGGTTGCGCTCGACTGCGACCTTACCGAAGCACTGAAGTGGGGCAAACCTTGCTTCACTTTCCAGAAGAAGAACGTGGCGATCGTGATCCCACTCAAGGAGTCGTGCGCTTTCTCGTTTTTCAAAGGCGCGCTGCTTAAGGACCCGAAGCACATCCTGGAAAAGATCGGAGACCATACTCAGGCCGCGCGATGGATCAAGTTCACCTCGTTCAAAGAGATTGCGCTCCTGCGGTCGACCCTGACGGACTACCTCTACGAAGCCATCGCGCTGGAAGAGTCCGGGAAGAAGGTGGAGCTCAAGAAGCCCTCAGAGTACCCAATTCCTGAGGAGTTGCAAAGCAGGCTGGATGACGACGCGGTCCTGGGGGCGGCCTTCCGAGCGCTCACCCCAGGTCGGAGAAAGTCATACATCTTCCATGTCTCAAGCGCCAAGCAGGCGAAGACCAGATCAGCGCGAGTAGAAAAGTGCGTGCCGATGATCCTGAGCGGGCGAGGATTCAACGAGCTGCCCGAATAAGCGCAGCAGGATTGCCAAGTGGCCTATTCATCTCCGGGGTTGCCAGCGACAGGTCTTCGTCGCCGGGGTGGACGTAAAGGCCGCCTTGAAACCCGCCGGAAACGTCAGATCGCAATCGGAGAACCGCCTTAACGGCCGGCGAGCATTCACCCACACGCAAGCCCGGCATCCGAAAGTCGCGCCGGCCCTATCTTTCCGCTGGACTGGGCGCCCTCGCAAATGCCATCCTGATCCCACCCTGCGTTGCACACCCTGCGGAACCTTCCCCTCAAGGTCCGCCGCCAACAGAACTTAACTGCCGGAGCCTCCGATCCGGAGCGCCCGAAAGGACCTCTCCATGCGCATGTTCCTCGCCGGATTCCTCACTGCCGCCGTGCTGCTGATCCTCGGCGCCTTCCTTTATGTCCGCCTCGGCTACGTTGACCCCCGCGCCGATACCCCCGTCAGCGCTCTAGAATCCGCCATCGCCATGCCCGCGCTCGATGCCTCTGTCGACCGCCACGCCTCCGATGCCAAAAATCCCGTCCCCGCCGATTCCGCCAACCTCACCGCCGGCATGAAGATCTACCAGTCCGACTGCTCCTCCTGCCACGGCGACGCTGCCCACCCTGAGGCCGTCTTCGCCGATAACCTCAACCCCCGCCCTCCGCAGTTCGTCACCGACGCGCCCGACATGCCCGAAAACCAGAACTTCTACATCGTCGAGCACGGCATCCGCTTCTCCGGTATGCCGTCTCTCCAGAAGATCCTCACCCCCCAGCAGGCCTGGCAGGTCACCACCTTCCTCAGCCACATGGACAAGCTCCCGCCCGACGTACAGGCCCAGTGGAAGACCCTCGCCAGCGCCCCGGCGCCCCAGCAGTAGAGGCGATCAAAGCGGATACCCGTTTGCAGAAAATTGCCTTCGCCGGAGACACAATGGAACTGGCGGTAGAGTTCATTTGCTCACGGGGCGCGATGGGAGGTCAGAAAAAGAAGGGTAAGAATGACTCTATCTCGCCCCGGCAATTTGCGTGCCTCTGCTGCGTTTCTTGAACAGTAATTTGTTGAAAATAAACAAGGTATCGGAAGTGATTCGGTAGCTACCCGGTTACCTGATTAACATTCCTCTAATCATAGTCGGGCCGTTTTTACGAGAGAAAACGCGTCCATCCGGCCCGGAATTGAGATGAATTCGCCTGTCTCTCCGCAGAACGGCCGCAAAACCGCCGGGCTCGGGCCTTCCGATCGGATGGAGAAGGGAGTTGGGAGGGGATAGGAACTCGAGGGAACGTCGCCGCCGAACCGGCTTACGCCTTGGCGACCTTACCGCTCTTGATGCAGCTTGCGCAGACCCGCAACCGCTTCGGCGCCCCATTCACCAGCGCCTTCACCGCCTGAAGGTTCACGTTCCACCGCCGCCGCGTCACGTTGTGCGCGTGCGAGATGTTGTTGCCGTAACGCGGCCCTTTGCCGCAAATATCGCATGTCTGTGCCATGGTTCTGCTCCGCAATCTCGGTTCGCTGCGCGCCGGAGCCGCGGCCCCGCACACACAAAAGTGCGGCGCGCCTTCGGCGCGCCGAATCCTCAGTATACGCGGAATCGCCGCCGCAATCCAGCCTACGCCGGCACGTTCAGGCGCCGAAACTGGCGCCGGTCACCGGCCTACGCGCGCATGCGTGATGATGCCGAGAACCCCGAAGATCTGAAGCAGCCATACCACCACCACGATCACCACCACTCCATTGAGGATGGATTTGATCGTCGACTGCATGGGGATGAAGTTGTTGATGAGCCAGAGGACCACACCCACCACAATCAGCGCCAGGATCACGTCGATGAGAGGCATCGCCGCCCGCCTTTCTGTTGCGCGGTTCCCAACCTCCCTGGCCGCCGGGAGGTTGAGACCGCTACTGGGCTTCGATGCGCATAGTCGCGATTGCGGCTTGCCGGGCTTCCGCTCTCACCAGCGAATGCCCAGGGTCACTGGAATCAGCTTCGTATCGGCAGACACCGTCACCGTCCCCAGCCCGTTCGGCTGCGAGGTCAGCGCCGGCGACATCACATCCAGGTACCGTACCTCGGCGAACAGCTTCATCTTGCTGGTCCCGTAGATACCGCCCATCCGGTGAATGTAGCCGCCCCCAACGCTCCATCCGCCCTGGTTGCTCGAAAAGTGGCCCACCGTCGCCGGCGCCGCGCCGACGCCGCAATAGAAGTAGGTGCAGAACTCCTCATCCTCCAGCACCGTAAAGCTGGTCACCTTGCGGTAGAACCCGCCGCCGCCCGTCACGTAGAAGTCGTTCGTCGCCTTCGGGAAAGCGTCGATCACCGGGTCCAGCGTGAACGACCAGATGTGCGCATGACCGCCTGTCGCTCCCGTCTCCGCGATCAGCGCGCCCGGCAGCTTATCGTCGATGAACTGATACTCGATCAGTCCGGTGATGTGCGGATTGAAGTTGACGCCGGCGCCCAAAGTGAAGTTCGCGCCATAAGTGACGGAACTGCTCTCCGGCGCGTTGAAGCCGCCGCCGAACTCCAGGGCGAGATGGCTCACCGCGTTGTGAAAGATCCCCCCGCCTGCCGCTCCGGCCGCTGAACCCGAGGGTGTGGGGGCCGCAGGCAATGCCGCCATCGGCTGGGGCGCCGCTTCGGCAACTTGAAATGTACCTGCGTTCGAATCGCTCCAGCCGGAACTGGCGCTGTTCTGCCCGCTATGTGTTGCGGGTGTTTGAGAGACCGCCATGCCTGCTGCCAGCATGGCTGAGATTCCCACGAAACCGGCGCGCCGCGCCAACTGCGACCAACTGTGGTTTGACATGTCATAACCTCAACGATCGGTTGCCTGGATTAATTTTTGGGAAACACAGACGTGCACTAAGTTAGACACCGGCAGCAGCGCGGGGTTGCTCACAGGAGAGGAGTTTTCCCACTTTGTGGACAGGAAGTTCCATCAAATAGATGAGTTGCGAGTATTCAGCACGCTGGCTTGATCCACCGGATTCGCCGTCCGGGCGCGGCCGTCGCCCCAAAAAACAGGGCCGGAGCATCGCCCCGGCCCTTGGTCACTCATGCGCAAGATCGCCGCTTCAACCCTGGATATCGAACTGCTCAGGATGCAGCGTCGGGTCGCTCTTGACCAGCAGATTCTTTCCGGTTAGCTCCTCGAACTCGACCAGCCACCGGGCGTTGTTGTTCTTGAGCACCTTCACCGTCTCCGGATTCACCCGAAGCACCACATCCGGTCCTTCAAAGTGCTTCCGCATCTTTCGCATCTCGATGTAGATCTCGTTGGCCACGGTGGCGGGGCTCTTCACCATGCCGGTAGCCTGACAGGTGGGGCAGGGGACGCTCAGGGTACGCTCCAGCGACTGTTTGACCCGTTTGCGCGTGATCGCAACCAAGCCGAAATCGTTGAATTGTAATACCTTAGTTGGCGCGCGGTCGCTCTTGAGAGCCTCTTCGAGAGCGGCCATTACCTTGTACCGGTTGCGGCGCTCATCCATATCGATGAAATCGATCACGATGATCCCGCCCAGGTCGCGCAACCGGATCTGCCGTACGATCTCCGGCACCGCATCGAGGTTGGTCTTCAGGATCGTATCCTCAAGACGCGCCGACTTGCCCACGTACTTGCCGGTGTTGATGTCGATGGCCACCAGCGCCTCGGTCTGATTGATGACGATCGATCCGCCCGACTTGAGCCAGACCTTCGACCGCAGCGCCTTCGAAATCTCGTCCTGGATGCCGAAGTGCTCGAAGAGCGGCGTCTCCTTGGTGTAAAGCTTGACGCGCCGGACGAGCGACGGCGAAAAGCGGTTGAGGAAGCGAACGATGCGCTCGTAGTCGGCTTCCGAGTCGACCCAGATGTTGGAGAAGTTGTCGCTCACCTGGTCGCGCAGGATACGCTCGATCAGGGAGAGGTCGTGATAAATCAGCGCCGGTGACTTGGACGCTTCGGACCGCTGCTTGACCTCGTTCCAAAGATTGATGAGGAAGCGCAGATCGGCGCGCAGCTCCTCTTCGGTCGCGCCCTCGGCGGCGGTTCGAACAATGAACCCGCCCGAAGCCTCGCCCCGCTCGCTGACGAGGATCCTCTTGAGCCGGTGGCGTTCTTCGTCGGAGGCAATCTTGCGGCTGACGCCCACATGTGTCACCGTCGGCATGAAGACCAGGAACCGGCCGGGCAGCGCGATATGGCTTGTAATGCGCGCTCCCTTCTTGGCGATGGGCTCCTTGGCAATCTGAACCAGAATCTCCTGCCCGGGTTTGAGAAGGTCGCTGATCACGGGCAGATCGGTGGTCTGCATCGACCGCCGCGACGGCCCGCGGCGATTCCCGTGCCCCGGCGTGCCCCGAGCCTGACGTCCACGGCCGCTGCGTTCCCGGCGAGGCTGATCCGGCGCGGTCACTGCATCGCTGGCAGGCTCCTCCTCATCCTCCTCCGTCTCCAGCGCTTCGTCGCCGTTCTTGTCATCGAAGGTCAGCTGGATCTTGTGGTCAAGGTGGGCCTCCTGGAGCATCTCGCCCAGGCCTCCCGAGTGAATCTGTGCCGCAAGCGTCTCCTCTTCGTAGTCGTCAAAGTCGGCCTCGTCGGCCTTGGCAGAAGAGTGGCGGTGATGGGGAACGGCCTCAAACTCTTCGCCTTCGATCAGTTCCTCTTCGACAGGGCCGGAGCCCGGCGCGAATGCCGAAACAGTGGCGATGCTCGGCGCTTCGGCAGGCGGCTCGGCTGCCGGCTCTTCACTCTTCCTCTTCCTGGCGCCGATCCCGAACAACCGGAAACCGCTCGGAGGGATGGGATCGATCCGGTGCGAGGCAGAGGCGTTCGCGTCGGCTTCAGGGGCGTCCGTCTCGAAAACAAACGGCGCAACGTGACCGGAACCGGGCCGGGCATCTTCCTCGCCTTCCGGCGCAGTGGCCCCGGAACCAATAGAGGCGGAGGTTTCGTGCAATCTCTCTGCTGGGGGCTCTTCCTGCCAAGAATGGGCTGCTTCTTCCCCAACCACCGAGGCTGCCATCAACTCCGACTCAGGCTCCGGATCAAACTCCGGAACCGCATCCGTCGGCATGTCTTCATCGAGCTCTGGAAACAGATCCGCCGCGGCCTTAGCGTCTTCGTTCTCGGTAGCCGCCAGCGGAGCGAGGGCCGCAGGTTCGGCGGCCATACCGATGGGCGCGGATGGAGCGCCCGTAAGTGGTACGGGCGCTGCCGGAGCTTCGGTCGCCGCATTCTGCTTCGAAGCCGTCAGGGGCTTGTCGGGGCGAAGCCGTGCCAGAGACTCGCCGGGAAGCAGGCCGCTTCCGTCCCACTCCAAAGGCGCCTCCACCAGCGTGGACGGCTTGGCGAAGCTGGCAGGCCGGGGAACCGGTTTATCGGAGGCCTGGGAGTTTTCAGAGACGGGCGTTCCCCCGTATTTCGAAAGCGATTCCCCGGGGAGGAGCAGCGGAGCCGGCACCGCCGGCCCCCTCGCATTACGGGTGCTCGAAGCGAAAGAGACGGTTTCCAGCGAGTCTGCTTCGGTGTTAGCTGCGGCGCGGATGTCCGGAGCTATTTCGGGCGCTCCGATCTTTCCCGAAGTGGTCTCCGCGGTCGACTCGGCCTCTGCTCTTCCTTCGCCTGGCGGGGCGGATGCGCGTCCGCGCCGGTGCCGACGACCGCGCCAGCGACGCTCGGTCCCTCCGCCTGACTCATCTTGTGATTTGATCTCAGATTGGGAATCAGCCGCCTGCTGCGTTACAGGCAGGGCCTCGACGGAGTCCGGCGCGTCTTCGGCGACCGCCCCGTTGCCGGTATTACGGGGCTCCTGTTGCTGATCTTCGCGCCGCCCTCGAGTGCCACGCGCACTTCCTCCGCGCCGCACTTCCCGGGGAGGCTGGGCTGCGCCACTCGCGGCGGCCCGCTCCAGTTCGTCCGTATCTTCCTGGTCCTCGAGCTCGATAAAGTCCGTTACATACAGGAATGCGTCGCGTTCCAGGCCCAGGTCCACGAACGCGGATTGCATCCCGGGCAACACGCGCGTCACGCGGCCGTTGTAAATCGAGCCGGCCAGAGTGTACTCATTCTCGCGTTCGTAGTAAATCTCGGCGAGCTGATCGTCTTCAAGAATTGCAAGCCGCGTTTCGTGCGGCGTGCTGGAAATACAAATCTCTTTTGCCATCGTACCTTTCCGTCCAGCGCATTCTACGCGCCGGGACCTGCGGCAAGGCCGAGTGGAATTGCGGAGTACCGGCAGGAGATGGGAATTCGGGGTGGGATGAAGCGTCGAGAGCCTGGCCACGCCCGCTCATCGCGAGCGGAGCAGCGAGGCGAGCTGTTGAGCCTGCTGGCCCACCAAGCTCAGAATTCCGTCGATCCGTGCGCAGAAAGATTGTGGCCCTTCGTACCGGTAACACCGGTGAGGCCGTTCGACCGGTCCTGCAAGCATGTGCGGACCATGCGGAGGGACTCGGGAACTCCATTCCCAAGGCCCCCACATCTTCCTTGCAGCGCCTGCATCCCCGGTCTTCCCTTTCCCGCGCTTTCATAAACCCAATCCTGCCGGGCCCACGCACCCATTCGGTCCCAGCCACAGAAGTAATTCAAAAATCGTTCTCTCGTGAACCGGAACGTACCGAGCTCACAAAGCATGAACCCCTAGTCGCGCCCAGAGCTTGAAACTCCGGGTTTCTCAGTTGACGAACCGGCGCATGCGGACATTCATAGCCGCGCCCAGCGCCAGGAACGTAAACAGCACCGAAGACCCCCCGTAGCTCATTAACGGTAAAGGAATTCCGGTAACCGGCATAAAGCCGATCACCATGCCGACATTGACCGCTATCTGGAAGGTCAACACCGCCACGATTCCCATGATAAGCAGGGCTCCCGGCAGGTCGGCGGCTGTTTGAGCGTTCTGAATCAAACGCATCAATACGAAGAAGTATAGCAGCAGCACAAAGATCGCGCCGACAAAGCCGTGCTCCTCGCTGAAGGCCGCAAAGATAAAGTCCGTATATGGAACGGGAAGGAAGTAGCCCTGGGTCTGGGTTCCTTTTTCGGCGCCCTCGCCCCATATCCCCCCGGATCCGACTGCGATCTTGGACTGGAGGACCTGGTAACCCGTGCCCCGGGGGTCGTCCTGGGGGTGGATGAAGCTGGTCAAGCGGGCTCGCTGGAAGGGCTTGAGGAACTTGCCGCTCGACCACACTCCGGCGACCAGGGCCGTTCCGCAAACGGCGAGGATGGCCGCCTGCTTGAAGTTGATCCCACCCAGGAACAAGCCCGCCACCAGGATCGGCGTATAGGTCAGCGTGGTTCCCAGGTCCGGCTGCTTCACCACCAGCAGCATCGGAATCCCGACCAGCGCGAAGGCCTTGAAGATGTCGCGCCAGGTGAGGCTGCGACCTCCGAGGTTGGCGAAGTACCGCGCCACGGCGAGGATCAGCACCAGCTTGACGTACTCCGAAGGCTGCACAAGCAGGGGTCCCAGCTTGATCCAGCGCCTCCCCCCCAGGGCTTTGTGGCCGAGCGGCGACAAGACCGCGGCGAGGGCGAGAATCCCTGCTCCGTAGGCCCACGGACTCCACGCCAGCAGCTTGTGGTAGTCGATCTTGGCGAAGAGAAACATGCCCACCACGCCGGCGGCGACGAAGTAGATCTGCTTGGGCGCGAAGCTGGCGAACCGCGTGTGTACGGTCGTTGAATAAACCTCGAGGACTGAGATGGTGCACAGCAGAAGCACCAACCCCAGCAAAGTCCAATCGAAGTCTCTGAAGCTCAGGATCCGGCGCATGGGCTCAAGGTCTCTTTCCGCTCGCTACGGGCAGCACGGCGCCGACCTCAGAGGGGCTGGCCGCAGGGGAACCGGGCAGACTCCGTGGCTTCGCCCGGGGCCGGGTTGCCTTCGCCAGCTCGGGACGGGTGGCCATCATGCCGTTGCGGCTGTGAAGGGCTGCCGAGGCCCGGTTCGCGGCGACCTGCGGCGAGCCGGGGCTGGGATAGAGGAACAGGTGTCCCGCATGGAGGCTCGCCCGCTCGCTCCCGTGGTCGTCTTCGGTCGGGGATGGCGTGGACCAGACCGCGCCCACCTCCACCGGGGCCCCCGGCTTCTGCGCCTCTTGCAGGGGGCGCAGGTTGTGATCGAGGCGCCGCTGCTTGTCCACGTAGGCAGCAACCACACGCATGGCCATCCGCGCAGCGTAGTAGCTGAAGTTGCCGTGCTGCCAGAGGACGGCTACCACCAGGTGGGGGTTGCGCCGGGGCACGAGGCCCACGAACCAGACATTGGCATAGGTTGAAGGGCCATGCAGGCCCTTGGCCTTGATCAGTGCATCGCTCATGACCTCGGCCGTGCCGGTCTTGCCGGCGAAGTCGATCCCGTCGAGGTGCGCCGAGCTGGCGGTGTGGAACATGCCCGGCTGGGTCACCTCGGCCATGCCGTTGGTGATGATGGTCCAGGTCTGGTCGTTGATGGGGATGTACCTGTCGCCCGAGCCGGGATAGTTCTGGAGAATCTCGTTGCGGAACGCCGGTGGAACCTCGTCAGGGAAGACGACATGGGGCCGGACAAGGTGCCCGTCCGACGCGACGCCGCCGATATAGCGCGCCAGTTGCAGCGGGGTGGCTTCGACGGCGCCCTGGCCGATGCCGACGGAGATGGTCTCGCCGGCGTACCACTTGTGGTGGAAGGTTCGGAGGACCCATTTGGCGGAGGGCATCAGCCCGGGCTCCTCATCCGGCAGATCGATGCCGGTCCTCTGGCCGAAGCCGAACTCGTCGGCGTACTTGTCGATGGTGTCGATGCCCAGGATGTTGGCCAGAGTGTAGAAGTAGGTGTCGCAGGAGTAGGGGATGGCGTTGTAAATATTGACCGGGCCGTGGTGGCGGTCGCAGTGGTAGAAGTGGCCGTAGAAGTCGGCGCCGCCGTTGCAGACCACGTGGAGGTTCTGGGCGACGCCCTCCTGGAGGCCGGCCACGGACATGAGGATCTTGAAGGTGGAACCGGGCGCGAGCTGGGCCTGGATGGCCTTGTTCAGCAGCGGGTGCTCGGGATTGGTGAGCAGCGCGTTCCACTCCTTGCGGTCGATGCGGACGGAGAACTGGTTGGGGTCGTAGCTGGGATGCGAGACCATGGCCAGGATCTCGCCGTTGCGGGGATCCATGGCGACGATGGCGCCCTCGCGGTCGCCGAGGGCCAGCTCGGCGGCGCGCTGCAGGTCATTGTCGATGGTGAGGCGGAGGTCGTGGCCGGGGATGGCGTGCTGGGTGCCGAAGTAGCCCACCTCGCGGCCATGGCTGTCGACGATGACGTCGCGGGAGCCGTCCTGACCGCGCAGGACCTCGTCGTAGGCCTCCTCGACACCGGCTTTGCCCACGATGTCGCCGGGCTGATAGAAGGCGTACTGCGGCGTATTCAGGTCGGCATCGCTGAGCTCGCCGGTGTAGCCGATGAGGTTGGCGGCGAAGTCATTGGGCGGATAGAGGCGGCGTTCCTCGTCGATGGTCTCGAGCTCGGGCAGTTCGTTGCGGTGGGCGGCGATGAAGGCCTGCTCGTCGGGGGTGATGTCCTCTTTGATGGGAATGGGCTGGTAGCCGGGCTCGGAGCGGTACTTGTGGAGCGTGGCCTGGAGATCGGCGAGGTCCATGTGGAGGCCGCGCGCGATGAGGGGCAGGTCGGCGTCGATGTTGTGGTTGTGCTCACGAACCAGGAAGCAGGAGACGGAGGGGTAGTTGTCGACGAGGAGACGGCCGTCGCGATCGAAGAGCTTGCCGCGGGGGGCGAGGATGGGAACCTGGCGGATGCGGTTCTGTTCAGCGAGCTGCTTGAAGCTGCCGACGCTGAGGACCTGGAGGCGCCAGAGGCCGGCAACCAGCGTGAGCATCATGATGAGGATGCCGTACTGCAGAGCTGCCAGCTTGAGGCTGGAGAGCTTCTCTTCGCGGTTGCCTTTGGCGAGATACATCCGTGTGCTGTGTCTAGCATACAGCCGAATCGATTGCGGGGCCGAGCGTGGGAAAACCGACGCGAACCAGCCGGCAAAACGGGCGCGGAAGAAGCCGAATGATGGCAGGAAGCTGTGGGCGCCGAATTGTTAACGCCATGTTAATTCCATGACCAACTGGTTACTGAATTATTTTGGCTAACCTGTTTGTTTTCAACAAATCGCTGCCCGAAAATGCAGCATTGGCCCGCAAAATGCGTGGGGGGGGAGGGGGGGAGGCATCAAGGTACAGACCGGGGGGATCTCCGACAGATTAGACCGGGGGCATCTCCGACACTGCAACGAAGGCTGATGGCGTTACAACCGTCATTATGCCTTGGAAAACGAGCAGTGTTATGGAAGAGAAGCTGCGCTTTGTGTTTGAGTATGAGCGCGATGAGCATTCGATGGTGGAACTGTGTTCCCGGTATGGAATATGCCGTGACACCGGCTACGAGTGGCTTCGGCGTTTCCGTCTGCACGGGGCCAAGGGACTGGCGGAACTGAACCGGGCTGCCAGGCAGCATCCCAACCAGGCATCTGCCGAAGTGGAACGAGCGGTGCTCGATCTGCGCGAGGCGCACATGCGCTGGGGACCGCGGAAGTTGAAGCGGATTCTGGAGCGGGATCAGCCTGGGCGGGTGTGGCCTGCAGCCAGCACGATCGGCGAGATCGTCAAGCGCGCCGGGCTGGTGGTTGCGCGCAAGAAGCGGCGCCGGACCGAGCCCTACACGCAGCCGCTGGCACATGCCGGCGAGTCCAACCGGGTGTGGTGCGCCGACTTCAAGGGCTGGTTCAAGGCCGGCGACGGTGCACGCATCGATCCGCTGACCATCACTGACGCCTGGAGCCGTTACCTGCTGCGTTGCCAGGCGGTGGAGAAGACCGACACCGAGCGGGTGCGAGCCGTCTTCGAGGCCGCTTTCGGCGAACATGGGATGCCGGAGGCGATCCGCACCGACAACGGGCCGCCGTTCGCCAGCTCGGCCGTAGGTGGGCTGTCGCGGCTGGCGGTCTGGTGGACACGGCTGGGCATTGAGCACGAACGCATCCAGGCCGGACATCCGGAGCAGAACGGGCGCCACGAACGCATGCACCGCACCCTCAAGCAGGATGTGCGGCCGGCTGCAGACTGGCGCGGCCAGCAACGCGAATTGGATCGGTTTCGTCATGACTATAACCAGGTGCGCCCGCATGAGGCGCTTGCGATGCAGACCCCGGCAAGCGTCTATGAGCCGTCGCTGCGGCCCTATCCGAAGCAGCTGCCAGAGGTCGCCTATCCGGACTGGATGGAGGTGCGTATGATCAAGGCCCATGGACACTTCCGATGGAAGAAGAAGGACATCTTCCTCACCGAGGTGCTGTGGGGCGAGCCGGTCGGGCTGATGCCGATCGGAGACAATCTGTTCAACATCTACTTCGCCGAAAGACCGTTAGTCAGTTTCGACGCCACACGCGATAAGCTGGTTCCGTTGAAACAACCGGAATGGCCGAAAGACAAAAACAAAAACCTTCCTAATAAGGAAAAAGCGTCGGAGATGTGCCCGGTCTAAAATGTCGGAGTTCTGCCCGGCCATTCAGGCCTGAGATCCTCTCTTTCTCACTCTTCTTTCGTCCTTACATGCCAGGTTCATGCACCGCCTCCTGGGAATATTGTGCGCGGAGAGGGGGAAATCTTCGGCAAGCCAGAGTTCGGGGATCAGGGGGCAGGCAATCATGGACGGCGGGCGGTGCGAGCTATCAACAGCGAACGGTGGCTTTGCGAGGGTTGGCGCATGGCTCGATTTGTGCCTTTAGCGGGATTTCGCAAGTCGGCCTCCGCTTTGCGGAGGTGGCAAGTTCGCAGGTTCGCGGATTGTTTCTTGTTGGCTGGGCTGGCGGGAAGAGCGAACGTCCGCGGCGGCTCCCGGTGCGCCGGGACCGGGGGCGAAGCGATTCCAGGGGCGCCCGCAAATTGAGGCGACGCGACCTTCGCGAACCCCCGGGGCGCGCGACCGGCAAGCGGGCCTTCCGGGTAAGAAATTGCATTCATTGATTTTTGACGGGATGTTCATGGAGCCGGACGCGGCGCGGCTTATGATTCTCCTCTGTCCACTCGGACCAGGAGGTTATAAGAGCATGAAGCTTCGCGTTTCGATGACGTTTGCCCCAGCTCTCGCGGCAGCAGTGGCGCTTGGATCATTTGCAGTCAACGTCAATGCGCAGGAGTACGATCACGACTTCGGTTTCGGTCACCACCAATCTGAATTCCACGGTTTTGTGCCGGGCAGTATTGTCTTGAGCGGCACGGTTTACGTTGGGAACGCCAACACCGTGACGCCCGGCGAAGTATTGCCGCCGGGCTGCCTGAACACGGGGCCGGTGACGAACCCCAACGCCGCCACGGTGAATGTGCCGCTTCTGCCGGCCGACCAGACCTCGACGAGCACCACCACGGCGGTGACGGTGACCTGCGGTTACGCCAGCGATAACGGCGAGTACCCCAACCTCCACGACAGTCACAACGTCTGGAACAACGCCAACACCGACGGGAGCTTCGGCGTGGCATCGCCTATCGTTCTCTGGGACCTGAGCAGCAACGGGGCTTTGCTCGGCGCGCTGCCCATTCCGGGCAACGAGATGGTGACCAGCTTCAGCTCCAAATCGGAGCTGGCGTTGAACCGCTCGGCGGACGGCAGGAGCCTGACTTTCATGGGGTACCGGGGCGGCCCGGGCTGTCCGACCCTGACCCTGGATCCGACGACGAACATCCTCACGCAGGGTACGAACGTGGGTCCGGTGTCGCCGACCGCGCCCAACCTGCTGGACGTTTCGGCTTCCAATACGCCAGGGCTCTGCGACCCGACCAATTCGGCGGTTGCGACCTATGCCGGAGCGAACAATCCGACAGCGTACTACCGCTCCGTAGCGGAGGTGAACGCCGATGGGCGCATGTTCTTCACCAACGGCGACGCCTATAGCGGCGACAACTCCCGCGCCGTGATGCTGGCCGACAACGGACTGTACTATTCGGTTGGAAACGACAACAGCGGCGGGCTGGGAAAGAAGCAGATGGGGGAGACGCAGCTTGGGTACGATCTCTCGCACTCGACGGGCGCCGAGGTGTTCGTTCCCGGGGCGGCGCCGCTGGTCCCGCCCAACAACAACATGATCTCCTATTTTGTGTTCTCGGGAGACAAACCGGGCAAGGACACCAACTTCCGCGGCATGACGGTCTTCAACGACACGCTGTACGTGGCCAAAGGCAGCGGCGGGAACGGCGTCAATACCGTGTATGAGCTGGGTACGCCGGGCGTACTGCCCACGCCGGGGAATGCCCCGAGCGGCGGCCTGATCAACGAGCCGTATACGATCCTTCCGGGGTTCCCGACATCGACTTCCACGACAGCCAGCACGGGCGGCTACTATCCGTTCGGGCTGTGGTTCGCGAACGCCAGTACTTTGTACGTCTGCAACGAGGGGGACCTGAGCTACACCGCGAATCAGACGATCAATGGGCAGGTGAACGTTGCCGACGCCAGCACACTGGCGACAGCCGGACTGCAAAAGTGGGTGCTGACGACGGGAGCGAGTGGCAGCCCGACCTGGACGCTCGAATACACGATTCAAAACGGACTGGACCTGGGCGTGCCGTATAGCGTCTGGAACTATCCGGCGTCGATTGAGCCGGCGACGGGCGGCTGCCGCAACATCACCGGCGTCGTCAATCGCGACGGGACGGCGACGATTTATGCAGTCACGTCGACGATCAGCCTGAACGGCGACAACGGCGCCGACCCCAACAAGCTGGTGAAGGTGACCGACCCGCTCAGCGCAACGACGCTGTCAAACAACGGCTATTTCGACCGGTTCGTAACGGTGCGGGCGGCACGGGCGGGCGAAGCCTACCGCGGCGTGGCCCTGGCGCCTGAGGACGGCCGATACTAAAGCGGTCAACAGAGTCGTGGTCCAATCAGGCTCCCTGCGTGAAGCGAACGCGGGGAGCCTTGTTTTTGATGGCCGAATCGGCGGGCTTTGAGATTGCAAGCTTTCAGCTACATGCCGGGGCCGGGGGGGTAGGGCGGCATGGCGGGCGGGGGCGGAGGCAGGACTTTGGGATGGGTCTTGATCTCCTGCATCAGGTAGTCCACGGCTTTCTCGAGCTGCGGGTCGTGGCCTTCGGCGAGCTTGTCGGGGGTGTTCTCGACGACGATGTCGGGCTCGACGCCGTGGTTCTCGACGATCCACTGGCTGTTGACGCCGTACATGGAGAATTCGGAGCGGGTGATGTAGCCGCCGTCCATGAGGGGGATGTAACCGCGGATGCCACGGACGCCGCCCCAGGTGCGGGTGCCGATGACGGGCCCGAGCTTGTACCACTTGAAGTAGTAGGTGAAGATGTCGCCGTCGGAGGCGGCGTAGTGGTTGGTGACGCAGTCCATGTAGCCGTAGAAGACGTTGGCGGGGATGGTGCCGGGGGCCCAGTTGCGGGCCGACTCCATGCCGGCGAGGATGCGGCGGAGGCGCTCGAGGATCATCTGGTCGACGAAGCCGCCGCCGTTGTAGCGGACGTCGAAGACGATGCCTTCTTTGCGGATCTGCGGGAAGAACTGGCGGACGAACTCGTTGAGGCCGTCGCCCTCCATGTCGGGCAGGTAGACGTAGCCGATTTTGCCGTCGCTGAGCTTGTCGACCTTTTCGCGGTTGGTACTGATCCAGTCGAGCTCGCGGAGCTGGAGCTCGTTGGCGAGGGGTTGGACGGTGACTTCGCGGGCGCCGTCCATGGTGGGTTTGGAGTTGACGGTGAGGGTGACATTCTGGCCGGCGGTGTTGACGAAGAGGGCGTAGGGGTTCCCAGGGGCCTTGAGATCCTGGCCGTTGACGGCAAGGAGATAGTCGCCCTGGTGGACGTCGACGCCGGGCTCGGTGAGCGGGGAGCGGAGAGCGGGGTTCCAGTTGTCGCCGGGGAGGATACGGGCGAACTTGTAGCGGCCGCTGCCGGAGTCGAGGGCGAAGTCGACACCCAACATGCCCACGTTGACGGGGTGGAGGTCGGGGGAGTCGCCGCCGCCGACGTACATGTGGGAGTTGGAAAGCTCGCCGAACATCTCGCCGATGAGGTAGGTGAGGTCGTAGCGGTCGGCGACGTAGGGGAGCAGGGCGGCGTATTTGTCGCGGAGGGCGGCCCAGTCGAGGCCGTTCATGGATTTGTTGTAGAAGTAGGTGCGCTCCTGGCGCCAGGCTTCGTTGAAGATTTGCTTCCACTCGGCGCGGGGATCGATATCGGCGCTAAGGCCGGCGAGATTGAGGGCGCCGTCGCCGATGTGGTGGGGGCTGGCGGGGGGTGTGGCGTCGACGATGCCGTACTTCTGATCGGGGCCCTGGTAGAGGAGCTTTTTGCCGTCGAAGGAGAGCGCGAAGCTGGAGGCGCCAGCGACGAGGACGGAGTCTTTGCGCTTGTCGAGGTCGTAGACGTGGATTTCAGGGGCGAGGCCGGGAAGCGGGCCGGAGAGGCCCTCCGTGGGCGTGGTGGAGTAGAAGACGCGGCCGTCGGCGGCGGCGAGGCTGTTGATGTTGGCGGGCGGGGTGGGCAGGGCGACGACGCGGTTTTGAATGCCGGCGAGGTCGATGCGGAAGGGCTCTTTCTTTTCGGTTTTTTCTTCCTTCTTTTCGGCGGAAGAGCTGGCGGCGGAGGGGGATTTTTCGGAGGGAGCGGAAGATTGAGCGCCGCTAGTGTCGGAGGCGGCCGCGGGTTTTATGACGACTTCGTCGCTTTGCGGGGCGAAGGGCGAGGGCTCGTCGGCGCGGAGGGTGACGGCGTAGACTTTGGCGGCCTGGGGGTTGGCAAAGTCTTCGTCGTAGACGCCGATGACCTCGTTGTAGGTGCGGAAGGAGACAAAGTAGAGGTACTTGCCAGCGGGGTCGAAGACGGGACTGAGGGAGGGATAAAAGTCGGTGGTGACGGGGGTGATGGCTTTGGAGTCGAGCGAGTAGAGCTTGACGACCGGGTAGGTGTTTTCGGGGGTCCAGTCGTAGGCGAGCCACTTGGAGTCGGGTGACCAGGAGTAGTTGGTGATCTCGGCGTACTTGGAGTGGTCGATTTCTACGGGTTTTTTGTCGTGGATGTCGATGTAGTGGAGGGTGCAGGAGCTGTCGGCCCAGGCGAGCTTGGTGCTGTCGGGGGACCAGACGGGCTGCATGAGAAACTCGTCGCCGCCGGTGGTGATCTGCTGCTCGGGGCCGAGGCCGTCCTGGGGACGGATGTAGAGGGCCTGCTCGCCGGTGCGGTCGCTGACGTAGGCGATCCAGCGGCCGTCGGGGGACCAGGCGACGTACTGCTCGCGGATGCCTGGGGTGTTGGTGATGTTGCGCGTGGCGCCGTGCTCGGCGGGGACGGTGTAGACATCGCCGCGGGCGCCGAAGACGGCGCGGTTGCCGTCAGGGGAGATGTCGAAGGAGCGGATGAGCTTCTCGGTGGAGTCCCAGTGGTCGCGGGCCTGGTCGAGGTCGCCGTCGATGAGGATGTCGAGCTTATGGTCCTGGCCGGTTTTGGTGTCGTAGAGGTAGAGCCAGCCGCCGTACTGGTAGACGATCTGGTCGCCGTTGAGCGAGGGCCACTCGACGTCAAAGTCGGAGTAGTGGGTGAGCTGGCGGACATCGTGGGAGTTCAGGTCCATGGAGTAGAGGTTGAGGCGATGGTCGGGGCCGCGGTCGGAGACGAAGTAGATGGTGTCGCCGGACCACATGGGGAAGGTGTCGGTCCACTCGTCGTTGGTGAGCTGCTGGTACTGGTGGGTCTTGAAGTTCCAGAGGGAGAGCTTCTGGGCCATGCCGCCGGTGTACTTCTTCCAGGTGCGGAAGTTGCGGAAGATGCGGTTGTAGACCATCTGGGTGCCGTCGGCGTTGAAGGCGAGGAGGCCGCCGCGGTCGATGTCGAGACGGGTGGGCAGGCCGCCGTCGATGCTGACCGTCCAGAGCTGGCCGAACCAGTCGTTATAGGTATTGCGGCGGGAGAGGAAGACGATGCTTTTGGAGTCGGGGGTCCAGGCGATGACTTCGTTGTTGGGGCCCATGCGCTCGGGGACGGGGCCGATGTCGGGAACATAAGTAAGCTGGCGGGGCTGGCCGCCTTCGGCGGGGATGACGTAGACGTTGAAGTTGCCGTCGTACTGGCCGGTGAAGGCGATCCACTTGCCGTCGGGCGAGAAGTGGGGGAAGAGCTCAAGGCCGGGGCTGGTGGTGATGCGGCGGGCCATGCCGCCGTCGGTGGTGGCGAGCCAGAGATCGCCGGCGTAGCTGAAGACGACCTGGTTGCCGTGGATGTCGGGGAAGCGGAGGAGCCGGGCTTCGGATTGGGCTTCGAGGGCGGATGGGATGAAGGCGGTGAAGGCAACAGCGAGGAACGCGGCAAGACGGGCCACGGTCCGAGGGAGAGCAAGCATGAGAGGGAACCTCCGCAGAGAGAACTTCCGAATGAGAATAATCCTACACGCGGGAGTTGGGGAGGCTGTTGAGGGGAAAAGAAGACGGCCGCAGGGCAGCGGGTGCTGCGATGCGGCCGCGAGGAGAGAGGCCAACTTCAGGCGAAGGCGGCCGGAGCGGATTGGGTTTCCGCTCCAGCCGCGAGCGGGTTAGAAATGGAAGCGGAGCCCGAGCTGGAGGTTGCGGTTGTTGCCGTTTTTGCCGGTGACCTCGCCGAAGCTGCCGGAGGTGGGATTGAGCTGGGGATTCGACCAGTTGGGGTGGTTGATGAAGTTGTAGGCCTCGGCACGGAACTCGAAGCCCGTGCTCTCGGTCATCGGGAAGCTCTTGATCATGGAGAGATTCCAGTTCTCGATGCCGGTCTGGCGGATGTCGTCGCGCACGCCCTTCTGCAGGTTGAAGGTCCCGGCAGTGGGTTTGGAGAAGACGCTGGTGGTGAAGTAGCAAAGGCTGGGAGTATTGCTGCAATTTTCCCCGCTGGGGGCGTATCCGGCGAAGTGACCGAGGTGCTGGGGGTTGCCGTTCTTGACCCAGAACTGGCCCTCGCTGCCGCAGCCAAAGCTCCCCAAATCGAGGCTTGAAACTCCGGCATAGTCGGTGCTGGCGCCGATGCCGCAGGGCTCGCCCTTCTGTGCCTGGACGTTACCGGCGAGCTGCCAGCCGCCGGCGACTTCGCCCAGGAGGTTGTGCTTGTTGGCAAAGAAGGGCTCGGCCCAGAGGTAGTTGAGCGTGAATGCCTGGGGGATGTCGTACTCGGAGGGTCCCCACAGGTTGCTCATGTTGTAGCTGTCGGGCACGATGTCGCGGTAGTTGGAGCTTTGATCCCGGCTCTGCGACCAGGTATAGGAGACACCTATGAGGGACCCGCCGCGGAAGCGGCTGTTCCAGGAGACCTGGAGGGCGTTGTAGTTGGAGCTGACGCCGCTCTGCTCCTGCTGGATGGAAGTGAGGCCCTTGTAGGGGCGGAGATAGTTGACATTGATGCCGGGATTGGCCTGCAGGGTTCCGGCCGGTACCTGGTTGATGTCGACGACATCCCAGTTGTGATAGCCGTGGGCTCCCACGTAGGCAATCTGGAAGACCGACTGCGCCTGCGGGATCTCCTGCTCGATGGTCAGGTTCCAGTTCCAGCGGGTGGGGGGGACGAGATGCCGGTTGAGGGAGGTGATGGTGAGTGCCGGCTCAACTCCCGTGGTGACCGTCACGCCGGGATTGTCGACCAGGTCGGTGCTGCCGCTGCTGCTCGTCGTCTCGGTGGGCTGGAAGGGCGAGTTGCCGCCGGGAAATACGTTGTCGAGGAGCCCTTTGGTGCTTACGAAGCTCCCGACTCCGGCACGCACCACCATGGTTGGATAGAGCTGGTAGGCGAAGCCGAGGCGCGGCTGGGGCTGCGTGGTCGAGGCGATATATTGCTTGGGCAGATTGGGTGCGAAGAGGCTGTTGCAGGGCGCGCCGGCGCAGAGGTTGTTCGAGGCAGTGGCCGCCGCCACGCCGTGCTGGACAGCCGAGCCCGGGAAGGAGCTGAAACCCGGAATGACGATGCCGTCGTAGGCATTGCCCGTGCCCAGGGTTATGTTGCCGGTGGTGGGATTGACCGTGGGAGCGCTCGATGCCGAATATGAGGCTGGGTCGAAGTAATCGGCGTTGCCCCACATGGCGTGCTCGGGAATTGTCGACGTGATGCGGACGCCATAACTCACGTTGAGCTTGGGCGTCACCTGCCAGCTATCCTGGCCGAAGTATTCGAAGACCCAGCCGCGCCACATGGTGAAGGCCTTGGTGCCGATCTCGGTGTAGCTGTCAGCGAGGCCAAGGGCGAGATTGGCCAGGGAGACGCCGCTGCCGCCGGGCAAACCGCCGTGGTTGTCACTCAACGTAAACGTGCCGTTCTGGTTGCTGGCGCCGCCCGGAACCGTGCTCACATTGATCTGGTCGTTGTCGTTCTCTCCCCAATAGGTAAGGAAGAATCCGCCTTTGAAGGTGTGGTTCTTCCAGACCTTCGTCAAGCTGTCGGAGTCCTGGTAGATGATGCCCGAGGAGTGAGACGGATAGGGTCCGCCCTGGATGCTAGAGAAGGAGTCGTTCAGGTTGGCAGTGGGAATCTTCTGTTCCGAAGCCTTGGGGCCGGGGATGATGTACGGGAAGTTGATCCCGAAGTTGCTCCGGTTGTACCCGATGCCCACCGGATCGACGTTGATGTAGACGTCGTCGATGCTCATGCTGGTGTGCGCTTCGTTGACCATGGTGGGAGTGATGGTCCACACCCAGCCCAGGGAGTTGTCCTGGTTGGGCCGGCTCCAACTGAGCGGCACGTCCGGGTTGCTCTGGTTGTAGGGGGCGGTTTCGGTGTAGGAGTCGTCGGAGCGCCGGAACTCGAGGTGGTGGTTTCCGAGGATCAGGTCGCCATTGACCTGCCCCTTGCGCTGGTTCTGCGGCTGGTCCGCGGTTCCCGACCAGTTGTCTGTGCCTTGCAGGAAACCAGGAGTCGGCGACGGGTAGGTGCTCATAATGGCAAGGCCATTGGCGCTCAGCTCGCCGGGGGGGAGGACGTTGGGCTGGCCGTTGTAGTCCGCCTGCTGGCCGGTGGCGGGGTCGATGACCACGGTTCCGGTTTTGTACCACGGGTTGGAACTGAGAAGCTCGCTGAAGTCGCCGGTCCGCATCCTGGCTGTAGGCACCGCCATGAGCTGCTGGATGGACTGATGGAAGATGACCCAATCCTCGTTGACAAAGAAGAAGAACTTGTCGCGCCACTTGTCGAGAGCCGGCACCTTGGGGGCCCAGACGGGTCCGCCCACGGCGAAGCCGAAGTTGTTGTAGGTGAACTGCTGCCGGGGCTGATCGGCGTGGTTGAGCGACCAGGTGTTGGCGTTCAGGTCGGCGTTGCGCACGTACTCGTAGAGAGCGCCATGAAAATCGCGGGTGCCGCTCTTGGTGATGACGCGGATCTGGGCGCCGGAGGCGCTGCCGTACTCGGCGGAGTAGTCGCCGGTAAGGACCTGCATCTCCTGCACGGAATCGACGTTGGCGCCGGCGATGATCTGGCTGTCGCCGCGGGTGCGGGAGGCCATGGCGCCGTCGATGGTGTACTTGGTGTCATTCTGCCGCGCGCCGTTCACCTCGAAGGAGTCGCCGCTGTTGAAGCCGAAGTTGAGGTCGGCCATGGTGGTTGTGCTCACCACGCCTGGGAGCAACTGTGCCATGTAAAGGGGATTGCGGCCGTTAAGCTCTTCCTTCTGGATTTGGGTTCCATTGACTTCGCTCTGGATGGCGGCCGACTGGGTCTGGAGGACGTCAGCGGTGTCGGAGACCTGGACGGTCTGGGAGGCCTCGCCGACGGCGAGCTTGGCGCTGATCTGCACGGTGGTGTTCGACGCCAGGGTGTTGTGGCTGCTCACAAACTTCTGGAATCCCTTGGCCTCGGCGGTCATGGTGTAGATAGCGGGCGGGAGGTTGGGGACGGCGAAGTGGCCGGCGGCATCGGTGGTGACGGTGCGGGTTTCGCCGGTGCCTTCATTGACGATGGTCACCGTGGCGTCGGGGACGACGGCGCCGGTCTGGTCGGTGACGAAGCCCACGATGGTGCCGACGTCGTTCTGGGCGAAAGCGCGCGGGGAACTGAAGAACAGCAGCGCGGAGATGGAGAGAATACCGGCGACGGAAACGATGCGCGCCGATACCTGACTGAGCCAATACACTGGGTGTTTCATCCTGCCTCCTGTAGAGAGCCGCAAATTGTGCCGGAGTGACGCCGACACACGTAAAACCTACGCCCGGGCACGCGAACGCGCGGGCACGCATGAGATCACGGTCAAACCAGATTTACGCGCCCTTTGGGGGCTTCGGGCGCGGCCGCCGGTCGAAGCCGGCCGGACGAACCTGGCATGGAGCCCTAAGAGACTGCGTGCTCTGGTTTTGCTACGGCACCAAGGAACGAGCGAACAAGTCTGCGAGTGCAATCGTGGAGAATCGAGTGTGACCTTTCCTGCTACCTGAGGTTTGGAAGGGCCCTGAGTTTCTCATCTGGAGAAGGGAAGCATTCGCCGCGGCAAGTGGAAGAAGATCCGGCATAGAAACATGTGGTGGTGCTCAAGAAAGCTGACCGGGTAGCTGATGAACGATCTCTCAACGGACATGAAATCGATGATGGTGTGGAATTTTGCCACGCGAACACAGCTCCGTCAAGCGCTCATTTTACGGGCGCTTGAGAACCCTCTCTTTGATCGCTGGTCCAATTTAGAACGTTATCGATAATTGTGACGATTAAACTGCCGTGAAAATTGGGAATCGTTTCCTGTTCGTAACCGGGCCGCACCCGTGGAAGCGGAACGAGGCGGCGGCTGGCGGGAACCGGAACTGGACGGGGAGAGAAGCAAGGCGCCGGTTGCGGGAGATGGCCGGGAGGGACAGGCCGGAGAGTGTCCCCGGATGGCTGGCGGCTCCGGGCGGTAGCGGGATCCACGGGAAGGCGATACGCGGGCGGCAGGCTCCGGACCGGCGATTCCGTTGGCCGGAATTTTGCACAGGGCGGCTGCGCCGCTCGTATAACCGGCGCCGGTGCGCTATATCCGGTGAGCACCGGGTTGGGCCCGACGGCTGGACGAGGCCGCTGCACCTGCGCAGACGAAAGGCCGTTCCCTTGCCCGTCGACCATCCTCCCGTGGTGGCCCTGATCCATACCAGTCCCACGCTGGCGCCGGTTACCCCTCGCGGAGCCGGAGGAGCGGTTTTGCCGGCAGATCAAGGAGTCGTCGGGGCGGGCAGACCGGATGCGAGGGTTGGCGGGGGCAAAAAGACGCCGGGGCAAAGGGCCCCGGCGATGCGCGTGCAACGCAATCAAAGTTTCTGCTTCATAATGCGCCGCGTTCGGGCCTGATAATGCGCCGCGTTCGTAGCTGATAATGCGCCGCGTTCGTAGCTGCCAATCCGCCACCTTCGTGCTTCAGAGTCTGCCACGTTCCAGTTTCAGAACCCGCCCACTTCCTGTTTCAGAGCCGGGCACGTTCCTGTTTCGGAATCCGCTACGCGGTTGAGGCGGTGCGGAGGTCAGGAGCCCAACTGGCGGCGCAGGTCGCCGGCCAGACCGGCGACTACACGGAGCTTATCGGCTACGGGCGCGGGAACCTGAGCGCCGGAGAGGGCCAGTTCGGAGTGCAGGAGCAGTCCAGCCACCGTGCCCTTGAGTTCGTTCTCGATGGCCGCGGCTGCGGCGCGCCGGGCCAGCAACTGCTCGCGCTCCCGCCGGCGCAGCGCGGCTCGAACCTCGCGGATGAGCCGGGCCGCTCCGGAGACGGCGAAGTTGATCTCGAGGGGAATGGCCAGCCCGGCATGATCCCAGATGGTCTCGGCCGCGGCCGGATCGCAGCCGGCCAGGGTCTGGTCGACCACCACGGCGGCGAACTCGCGCCGGCGCAGCGCCGCCAGGGCCTGCTTCCGGCCCTCCGCCACTTCCACTTCCATTCCCAGCTGCGCTCCCACGACATCCGCGCAGTTCTTTGCTCCTTCGATCCCGGTAACCATCAGAATGCTCATTTTGTTCTCCTCGTTTAAAGCTCCGAGCTGTCAGCATTCAGCCGTCAGCTTTCAGCGACTTCATGTCCTGGCGATTGCGGAAGACGACTACGACGGACGACCGCGGCGGCACGGCGGCGAACGAGCTGACAGCCGAAAGCTGAAAGCTGTTCGTTACTCGTCGTGCATCGGGTCGGCGATGCCGTACTCCTTGAGTTTTCGATAGAGAGTGGTTTTGCCGATGCCCAGCATCCGGGCGGCCTGCAGCTTGTCGCCGTGGAGGGTGCGGATGGCGGCAAGAATGGCCTCGCGCTCGAGGTCGGCGAGAGGTTTGACCTCGGGCGCGCCCGCAGGCGCCGTCGGCTCGCCATCGGCAAGGGCCGCGCGCTGGGCGTGAAGACCCTGCTGCTGGAGCTGGGTGGGCAGGTCGCCGAGGTGCAGGACGGGGCCGGAAGAGAGGGCGCAGGCGCGTTCGATGGAGTTCTCGAGCTCGCGCACGTTGCCGGGCCAGTCGTGGCGCATCATGATGCGCAGGACTTCGTCACTGAGGGTGAACTTGCGCCCGTACTCGCGGCTGATGCGGTCAAGGAAGTGAGCGGCCAGCAGCGGAATGTCCTCGCGGCGGTCGCGCAGGGCCGGCAGGCGCAGGTTGACGACGTTGATGCGGTAGAAAAGGTCCTTGCGAAAGGTCCCCTTCTCGACCATGGCGGCGAGATCGCGATTAGTGGCGGCCACGATGCGCGCCTTGATGGGTACGCGGTGGGTGGCGCCGACGGGACGGACCTCTCTCTCCTGCAGGGCGCGGAGGAGCTTGGCCTGGAGGTCGAGGGGGAGCTCACCGATCTCGTCGAGGAAGACGGTGCCGCTTTCAGCCGAGACCAGCAACCCGTCTTTGGAGCGGTTGGCTCCGGTGAACGCGCCCTTGACGTAGCCGAAGAGCTCACTCTCGATGAGGGTGGGCACCAGCGAGCCGCAGTCGACGGGCAGAAAGGGCTTTTGTGCATTCGGACCGTAGGCGTGAATAGTGCGGGCGACCAGCTCCTTGCCCGTGCCGCTCTCACCCAGCACCAGAACCGGGTGGGAGCTGAGGGCGACCTTGGAGAGGATGCGGTAGAGCTTCTCCATCTCCGGGGAGCGGCCGATCATGGCGCCGAGTCCCTGGGAGAGGCGCAGACGCTCGCGCAACTGGCGGGTCATGGTTTCAGTGGCCCGGCTGGTGGCGGCGCGGTCGAGGACCGTCGAGAGCTCGTCGATGGCGAAGGGCTTGGTGAGATAGTCGGACGCGCCGCAGCGCATGGCCTCCACGGCTGCATTCACCGAGCCCGAGGCGGTCATGGCGATGACGGCAGTATCCGGATAGAGCAGCTTGACCTCGGAGATCAGCTCCAATCCCTGGTTCGAGCCGGCGGGAAGGTTCACTAGCAGGATGTCGGCTGCGCGGCCGCGCAGCAGGCTGCGAGCCTGGGACATATCGCCGGTGCTCTCGACCGCGTAGCCGAGGGTGGCCGCGATCTCGGCGCAGGCGGAGCGGACAGCCAGATCGGGATCGAGCACCAAAAGGTGCAGGCGCACGGCCGGCTCTGCGAGTTGAGGGATCAGATCCATTGCCCGGGTGTTGAAAACAGTATCCAGCATTGTATTCGCCTCGTCTGTGATTTTGTACCTGCGTTTTTGCTGTAAGTTCTCCCTGCTGTCTCAAGGCGCCGGGACTCAGCGCCTCCACACCGGGAGCTCGATGACAAGCCGTGCGCCGGATTCGGGGCGGTTGGCGGCGAAGATCCGGCCCCCGGCGGCTTCGACGATGGACCTGGTAATGGCGAGCCCGAGCCCGCGATGCGCGGCGGGCCAGCCGTTCGACGGAGCCGGCGTGCCTGTTCGCGTGGTGTATCCGGCGTCGAAGATCCTTTCCAGGGCGTGCGGCGGAATCCCCGGGCCGCTGTCTTCTACGGCGAGGGAGAGCCACTCCGCGGTGCCCACGACCGCCGGCAGTTCGCGGAGGGCGATGCGGATGCGTCCGCCCGCTGGCATGGCTTCGGCTGCGTTCTTGACGAGGTTGACAAGAATCCGCGTGAGGTCCTCGGCAGTGAGCCGCACGGAACGCGCGGCGCCCTCGGCGTCGACAGTGACGGCGACGGCCGGGCCGGCCAGGGCAGCGAGAAGATTGCGGTTGGCGATCAGCTCTTCCGCCAGGTTCGCGATCGGCAGGGTGGGGAGCACATCCCAACGGTCTTCGATCGGTATGGGCATCGATATGGGCATCGGTACGGGCGTGGGAGCGGCGGCCGGTGGGACCCTTCGCATCGTTCTGCCGTCTGCACCGGCGGTGCGGGGGGCCTGTCTGTCGAGCGCAACCAGCTTCTCGACAAGGCGCCGGCTTGCGGCGGCCACCAGGCGCAGCTCGCTGCCGTAGTGGGCAAAGGGAGCCGCGAGCACGCCCGGGCCGTCCAGCAGGTCGCAGTAGAGGTCCAGCGCAGTGACCATATTGCGGGCGTCGTGGGCCACTGCAGCCAGGGTTTCCCCGTCTCTCTGCAGTTCGGCCAGCGTCTCTACCACGGCCTCGACGCGTCCGCGCTCCGCGCCGTCCGGCCCGGTCCAAATTCCGATGTGCTTGACTGTCTGATTCATCGCGGCTCCTCTTGGCTTTGGTCCGACTTGTGGGGGACCCGGTGTTGCTGGTGAGACGAGATCGACGATTTTGTCCTGAGTCCCGGTTCTGTCATTTCCCATTTCTGCTTTTGTGTTGCGGGCTTGTCCATGTTTAGTACACGTCTTGTGCCAAAGTCGGACAGTTTGACTAAGTGGTTGATAAGACAATTGGATAAGTTAAAGGGCCGGCGGCCGGGGAACGCCGGAGCGCGAGACTGTTTATCCCGAATCGGAACTGGAGTTGCCCGCCGGAATTTCGCAAGTCATTGATTGGGGATGCGGATATGAGTTGATTCTGGGCGCAAGTCCCAAAATGGAGGCCTTTCCCACTCCGGGAGCGGCTGATGGTCTCAATTTCCCTTACCGGCTGAGGGGCTCCCGTACAATCCGGGTATGCGGGACGGATTTTTCAGGCCGGGGGGCAGGGGGGCTGGCGAGCTGCGGCCGCTGACGCTGACGCCGGGGTACGTGCAGACGGCCGAGGGGTCGGTGATGGTGGCGCTGGGGAACACACGGGTGCTGACCTGCGCCACGATCGAGCAGGGCGTGCCGGGGTGGCTGCGGAACGCCGGGCGGGGATGGGTGACGGCCGAGTACGCCATGCTGCCGCGGTCGACGGTGACGCGGACGCCGCGGGAGAGCGAGCGGGGGAAGATCGGCGGGCGGACCCACGAGATCCAGAGGCTGATCGGGCGGAGCCTGCGGTCGGCGGTGGACATGCAAGGGCTGGGGGAGCGGACGGTGATCCTGGACTGCGACGTGATCCAGGCGGACGGCGGGACGCGGACGGCGGCGATCACGGGGGCGGCGGTGGCGCTGGCCCTGGCGCTCAATGCGCTGGTAGCGGCGGGGACGCTGAAGAAGTCGCCGCTGAAGCAGCTGGTGGCGGCTACGTCGGTGGGGATCGTGGACGGCACGGCGCTGCTGGACCTGTGCTACGAGGAGGACTCGCAGGCCGAGGTGGATATGAACGTGGTGATGACGGCCGATGGCGGGCTGGTGGAGACGCAGGCGACGGCGGAGAAGGGTAGCTACTCGCGGGCGCAGCTCAACGGGCTGCTGGATATGGCCGAGACGGGGCTGAAGGAGATCTTCGCGGCGCAGCGGGCGGTGCTGGGAATGTAGGGCGCGGAGTCGGCTGAAGCAAGAAGGGCCGCTCCGGGTGGAGCGGCCCTTCTCTTGTGGGGCTGGCAGGGGCGCGGCCGAGCCGGACGGTCAGCGGGCCGCGGCGAGGGAGGGGCGGGTGTCGAGGGCGCCGCTCTGGTAGCCTTTGGCCATCTCCTTGAGGGAGATGGCGGTGTAGTCGCCGGCGTGGCCGGCCTGGCCGAACTCGGTCATGCGCGCGGCTACGACCTTCTGCATGGCCTCGCGGGCGGGCTTGAGGTAGTCGCGGGGATCGAACTTCTCGGGCGATTCGGCGAAGACCTTGCGGATGGCACCGGTGATGGCGAGGCGGCTGTCGGTATCGACGTTGATCTTGCGGACGCCGTTGCGGATGCCGAGCTGGATCTCTTCGATGGGCACGCCCCAGGTGGGCTTGAGCTTGCCGCCGTACTGGTTGACGATGTCCTGGAGGTCCTTGGGGACCGAGGAGCTGCCGTGCATGACCAGGTGGGTGTGGGGCAGGCGCTTGTGGATCTCGATAAGGATGTCCATCTTGAGGACGGAGCCGTCGGGCTTCCTGGTGAACTTGTAGGCGCCGTGGCTGGTGCCGATGGCGAGGGCGAGGGAGTCGACGCCGGTGCGCTCGGCGAACTCGACGGCCTGGTCGGGGTCGGTGACGTGCTCGAGGCCGGAGCCGCCGGCGCCGTGGCCGTCTTCGACGCCGCCGAGGACGCCGATCTCGCCTTCGACGGAGACGCCGCGTTCATGGGCATAATCGACGACGCGGCGGGTGACCTCGACGTTCTCCTCGAATGTGGAGGGAGTCTTGCCGTCCTCGCGCAGGGAGCCATCCATCATGACCGAGGTGAAGCCGAGCTCGATGGCGCTCTTGCAGGTCTCGAAGCCATTACCGTGGTCCTGGTGCATGGCGATGGGAATCTCGGGATGGAGCTCGCTGGCGGCGAGGATGAGGTGGAAGAGGTAGAGGTCCTCGGAGTAGGCGCGGGCGCCGCGGCTGGCCTGGATGATGACGGGCGAGCGGGTTGCGACGGCCGCGGCCATGATGGCCTGAATCTGTTCCATGTTGTTGACGTTGAAGGCGCCGACGCCGTATCCGCCCTTGGCGGCCTCGTCGAGGAGCTGCCGCGCAGTCACAAGAGGCATAAGAACTCTCCTTTTCGGGTTCGATTCCCGGGCCGTCCGGTCGTTACAGCCGTTCTGGTGGGAGGGCGGAGTTCGAGAGGGCGGCAGAGATCGCGATCGTCTTTATCGTAGCACCGGCGCGGCAGGTGCGCCGTGAGCAGGGATACATCGGCGGCGGTGAAGCGGGCATTTCACCTTCGGAGGATCGAATGTGAAAGAAATGTGAATTCGGTAACTGACTGGTTACCGAATTATTTTGGATAACTTGTTTGTTTCCAACAAATCGCTGCCCGAAAATGCAGCAAAGGCATGCAAATTGCGGGGGCCCTCCCCCTCCCCCCCTCGCTTTCCATCCTGCTTTTTCTTTTTTGGCTGTTCGAGTTCGCAGGGAGTGGTCGGAGATGGTCTGGCTCCTGCGAATATTGTGCGCGCAAAAGGGGTAATGATTGGCAAAAGAGGGGGGAACGGGCTGGGGAGCGATCTTCCGGACTGGGGCTTTCGTGATTCCCGGGTCTCCAGAGTGCGGGGGACCTGGGAACCCATCATGGGAGTGGTGCAAACAATCCAAAGCCTGGGGCGCCCGCCACCCGGGGTGGTAGAGATCGATGCGCCTGGGCGGTGGGTTACCCCACCCTAGCGGGAAAAACAAAGACCCCGCGAGGGTGGGGTACACGGAGTGTGGAGACGAGCGGGGCGGCTGGGCGGTGGATTACCCCACCCTAGCGGGAAAAACAAAGACCCCGCGAGGGTGGGGCACCCGGAGAGTGGAGACGACCGGGGCGGCTGGGCGGTGGGTTACCCCACCCTAGCGGGAAAAACAAAGACCCCGCGAGGGTGGGGCACCCGGAGAGTGGAGACGACTGGGACGGCTGGGCGGTGGGTTACCCCACCCTAGCCGCAAAAACAAAGACGCGGCTAGGGTGGGGCACCCGGGGTGTGGAGACGACTGGGGCGGCTGGGCGGTGGGTTACCCCACCCTAGCGGTAAAAACAAAGACCCCGCGAGGGTGGGGCACCCGGGGTGTGTGGAGATGGGAGCATCGCTCCCAGGTCTCAGAATCGAGACCTGGGGCACCCTCAAACATCCCAAGACAGGGGCACCCGCTCAGCCCAACCCTTGCGGGAAAAGCAAGAGCCTTGCGAGGGTGGGGCGCCCGGCCTTCGAAACATTGGCTCCCGCGGAGGTTGCTCAGAAGCAGAGGCCGTCGTCGACGCGGGCGGGTTCGGACGGGAAGGTCTCGGAGGGGAGGGTGACGGTGCGCTCGACCTCTTCCTTGGCGCGCATGGCCTCGGCGACGCCGTAGGTCATGGCGATCTCGTCGATCTTGTCGCCGTAGATGTGGCGGAGGTCGCGGAGCTCCTGGAGGAGCTCTTTGCGCTGCTCGGGGCTCTCGCCGCCGGTGGCTTCCCAGCGGGCGGTGAGGAGGACGGCGAAGCGGAGGCGGGCCAGCTCTTCCTCGGCGACGTTGAGGCTGATGGAGCGCATATCGGCGGAGGTGGGTGCGGCGAAGACGGGGGCGGCGGATTCGAACGTAGCGGCGAACATGGGGGTACTCCTTTTACGATGCTCGCGAGGGAGCGTACCGAAGGCGCGGAGAAGCCTGGCCCAGGGAGTCGGCGAACCCGCCGGAGGAGCCCATATTTCACCGCTCAACAGTGAACGTAGTGTGCCGTGTAGTTTCCTGGGACGCTGTGATTCAAATCACTACACAGAGTGAAGGTGTGGGAGAGGGGGAGTTGGACCCGGCCCGGGTGGAGGTTGGATGGGGGCGGTGGGTTACCCCACCCTAGCGGGAAAACCAAAGACCCCGCGAGGGTGGGGCACCCGGGGTCTGTGGAGATGGGAGCATCGCTCCCAGGTCTCAGAATCGAGACCTGGGGCACCCTGAGGCTTTGGGCCAACCCCACCCTAGCCGCAAAAACAAAGACGCGGCGAGGGTGGGGCACCCGGAGAGTGGGGAAGCCGGGGAGATTGGCTGGCGGTTTAGCTGGCGGTGCGGGCGGCCAGGTTGATGGTTACGGTGTCGTCGGGGGTTTTGGTCGTGCCCTGGTCGGACTCGGGATGGAACTCGATGGTCATGGTGGTGGCGTCGACCACGATGCGCAGGTAGCCGTAGTCGGTGTCGTCGTAGCTTTCGAGGGTGAGGGTGCTGTCGATCTGATAGGGAGTGCGGAGGGTGGATCGGATCTTGCTGAGCGGGGAGTGTCCGCCGCAGCCGGCGACGATGTAGGGGATCTGGTAGCCGCTGACGGTGCGGGTGTAGCGCTGGTAGTTGTGGGCGTGGCCGGAGAGGAAGGCGTGGGGCCAGACGCCGGCGGCGGTGCAGGCGTTGTCGATGTCCTGGAGCATGAGGGGGCTGGCGCCGTGATCGGAGCCGCCGGTGAACGGGGGGTGATGGGTGGCGATGACGAGGGCGCCCTGGTAGTTCTGGCTCTTGACGCGCTGGAGGGCGGCGGTGAGGAAGGCGAGCTGGCGCTGGTCGAGGGTGGGATAGGTGCCGTTCTGGTCGGAGATGACGCCGGGGTCTTCGAGGACGTTCGAGTAGAGGCCGAGGATGCGGACGAAGGGGGCGTCGAAGGTGTAGTAGACGCCGGGCTGGATCATGGTGGTGCGGTCGAGGCCGCCGGCGTCGGGCGAGGGGGCGAAGGAGGGGGCGCAGAAGTTGCGCAGGTAGCCGGCCAGGGTGGTCTCGGGGTCGCTGGGATAGACGATGCCGTCGTGGTTGCCGGGGATGCCGAGGATGGGGCCGGGATAGAGCCGGTAGGGTTCGAAGAACTGGTCGTAGTAGTACTCGCTCTCGCCGAAGTAATAGACGACGTCGCCGAGGTGGTAGTAGAAGGAGGGGGCGTCGGCGGGGTCGGCTTCGCTGAAGTCGGTGATCATCTTGTCGGCGACCAGGGACTGGGTGGAGGGGCCCTTGACGCTGCCGGTGTCGCCGACGCTGTGGAAGACGATCTTGCCGGCGGTCTGGATGGCCAGGTCGACGGCGGCGCCGCGGCTGCCGTAGACCTGGGCGAGGGTGAGGACGGGCTCGGCGGCGGTGGTGGCGGGCGGGGGCACGGGCTGGACGCCGGCCACGTCGGGCTCCTTGGCGTCGGTGACGGGGTCCTTGAAGCTGGTGGGATCGGGCGAAGGGGTGGGCTGACCGAAGACGGGGTCGCCGGCGGCGCGGGTGGGGGGCGGCGTGACCGGATTTCCGCCGCTCCCGTGTTTGGGGTGGTGACCGGAGCCGTGGGTGTGGGTGGATTCGGGCTCCGGGTGGTGGTGCTTGGCGGAATGCTTGTCGTGCTTCGGCATGGCGGCGGGGACCTCCTGGGCGGGAGTATAGCGACTTCCGGTGTGGACGGGGATGAAGATCCATTGAAAGGGGCGTGCGCGGCGGGAAGGGGCGCGGCGGGTCAGGCGCTGAGGTTCTGGCGGTTGGTCTGGGCCTGGGGAGCGAGGCGGCCGTGGATCTGGTTGACGGCGACGATCCAGGGGACGGCTACCGAGAAGAGAAAGCGGGCAGCTAGAGCACGAGGGCCGTAGCGGAGAAGAAAGCGGCCGTCGCGCTTGTAGGCGTACCAGCACTCGAGAAGGAAGACGGCGGCGAGGGGCAGGAGGGTGATGGGCGCGAGGGCAAGGGCGGCGAGCTGGAGCAGGCAGCGGGCGGCGTTGCGGAGGAGGCGGGTGAGCCGGACGCCGGTCATGCCGTCACTGAAGGCGTAGCGGGCGAGCTGGTGCGCGGCGGAGCGGAAGGTGTTGTGGGGGCCGTAGAGGGCCTTGGCGTAGAGGGGGAAGGCGGGAGGGGTGAGGCGGCGGGCGGCAAGATCGAAGAGGGTGTCTTCGCCGACGAGGACGTCTTCGGGGAATCCGCCGATGCGCTGCCAGAGGCTGCGGGTGAAGGCCATGGAGCGGGCGGTGCAGGACTTGGTGGGCTGGGACTGGGCGAGGCGGATGCTGAAGAAGGGCGCGGAGGCGAGATCCCAGAGGGAGTGGCAGGCGGGGTCGAGACAGGTGCCGCCGAGGGCGTACTCGGCCCGGCCGGCGGCGATGGGGGCGGTGAGGTTGGCGAGCCAGTCGGGGGCGTAGGTGCAGCCGGCGTCGGCGGTGGCGATGATTGGGGAAGTGGCGGCGGCGATGGCGACGTTGCGGCCGCGGGAGACGGGGCCGGGGCAGAATTTGAGGCTGCAGGACTCATCGCGGATGGGGTGGAGGATGGGGTTGCGGAGCTGCTCGGCGGCGAGCCACTCCCAGGTGCCGTCGGTGGAACCGCCGTCGACGATGACGATCTCGGCGGGGGGAGGGGATTGGGCGAGGAGGCTCGATACCATGCGGCCGATGTCGTGGGCCTCATTGAGGACGGTGGCCACGATGGCGACGGGGGGCATGGAGGCAGTATACGGGGCGGCCGCGGGCGTCGGTTTGGTGGTCTCCCGGGTCTCGAACATCGAAACCCGGAGGGTGGAGACGACCGGGGCGGCTGGGCGGTGGGTTACCCCACCCTAGCGGGAAAAACAAAGACCCCGCGAGGGTGGGGCACCCGGAGAGTGGAGACGACTGGGGCGGCTGGGCGGTGGGTTATCCCACCCTAGCCGCAAAAACAAAAACGCGGCGAGGGTGGGGCACCCGGAGAGTGGAGACGACTGGGGCGGCTGGGCGGTGGGTTATCCCACCCTAGCGGGAAAAACAAAGACCCCGCGAGGGTGGGGCACCCGGAGAGTGGGGCACCCGGAGAGTGGGGTACACGGAGGGTGGGGTACACGGAGAGTGGGGTACACGGAGAGTGGGGTACACGGAGAGTGGGGTACACGGAGTGGTTTCGACGGGGGGGCTGGGTGTTCTGTCCGGGAGCTCAGGCTCAGGGGATTAGTTGCCGGAGGTGGTGAGGGTGGATTTGCCGGCGCCGGGGACGGAGGGGAAGTAGCCGGTGCGGGTGCGGACGGTGAGCTTGCCCATGCCCCTGGCGGCGGCGAGCACCTTGATGGTGCGGAAGCCGGGATCGGTCATGGGGCGGGTGGAGCGGTAGCCGATGGTGTACTGGTTGCGGATGTCCTGGGCGACTTCGGCGGCGATCTCGTCGACCTGGTTGAGGGATTTGGGAAAGAAGGCGATGCCGCCGGTCTCGGTGGCAAGCATTTCGAGGGCGTTGTGAGCGTGGCGGATCTCTTCGCGGCTCATCTCGTCGCCGTAGAGGAGGCCGATGCAGTAGATGACGGGGCCGGAGAGCTGCTGGACGCGGCGGATGGTCTGCTCGAGGGTGAGGGTGGAGGCGTTGTCGTCGCCGTCGGTGATGACGACGAGGACCTGCTTGGGGCGCTTGCCCTGTTCGACGAGGTGGTCGGCGGAGGCGGCGACGGCATCGTAGAGGGCGGTGCCGCCGCGGGAGTCGATATGGGAGAGGCCCTGGCGGAGCTGGGCGATGCTGGAGGTGAAGTCCTGATCGAGAAAGGCTTCATCAGAGAAGTTGACGACGAAGGCCTGGTCTTCGGGGTTGGAGGACTGGACAAGGTCGAGGGCGGCTTCGTTGACGGCGGGGCGCTTTTTGTACATGGAGCCGGAGTTGTCGATGACGAGGCCCATGGAGACGGGCAGGTCGGTGTGCTGGAAGCTGATGATCTTCTGCTGAACGCCGTCCTCGTAGACCTCGAAGTCGCCCTCCTTGAGGTCCGGGACGAGGCGGTTGCCTTCGAGGACGGTGGCGTTGAGGACGACCTCCTCGACGTTGGTCTTGAGGACGTAGCCGCCACCCTGTTTCTTGAGGGGTGCGCCGGCCTCAGAAGGTGCAGAGGTGTCGGGGGAGCGGACGGGGTCCTGGTCGACGGTGAGGGGCGCGGTCTGGGATGCGGCCTGGGCGGAGGGGTTTTGGCCGGCCGAAACCGCCGGGGTTCGAGCAAAGAGCGGCCAAGCCGCCGCCGCAAAGAGAAGTGCGAAGAGCCGTTTATTGTAAGGGCGCATAGTATCCGGAACGGGCGTAGACGGTGAGAGGAGGCAGTCCCGGCGGCGGATTGACTTTGACCCTCACCTTACGCCACTTGCCGTCGCGGGTCAGGTCCGTGGGACGGTAGCCGATGACGTACTGGTTACGGAGCTCGGTGGAGATCTTCTCGGCGATGTCGCTCAGCTCGTCGACGTCGTCGACGCGGAACATGCGGCCGCCGGTGGCGTTGCAGATGTCGTTGAGGAGTTCGGGGCCCGTGCGCTCTTCGGGCGTGGGGGCATAGGGATCGAAGATGCCCATGGCGAAGATCTCGACATCGGACTCGCGGACCAGGGACTTGACCTCGCTCTCGGTGTAGCGGGAGCGGTTGTCGCCGCCGTCGGAGACGATGAGCAGCGCTTTGCGCTGGTGCCTGGCCTGACGCATCTTCACAATTCCATAGTAAATTGCGTCGAGCAGGGCGGTGCGATGGCCGGCGTGGACGGTGGCGAGGCGGGCCTCGATGTCGTCGACGGAGCTGGTGAAGTCCTCAATGAGCTCGGGGCGGTCGTTGAAGCCGATGACGAAGAACTCGTCCTGGGGGTTGGCGGTCTTGATGAACTCGAGGATGGAGTCCTTGGCGCGGACGAGCTTGGAGGTCATGGAGCCGGAGAGATCGAAGACGATGCCGATGGAAACGGGGGCGTCGTCGGAGGCGAAGCTGGTGATCTCCTGCTGGTTGTTGTTATCGAAGACCTGGAAGTCGGCCTTCTCGAGGCCGGTGACGAGGCGGTTCATGGGATCGGTGACGGTGACGGGAACGAGGACGAGGTCGGTGTTGAGACGGATGAAGGAGCCGGGGTGGATGCGCAGGGAGGCGGCGCCGGTCTCGGGCGGGGCCTCCGCGCCGGAGGGCTCGGCGGTGCTGGGGGTGGAGCTGGACGGGGGCTGGACGTGCACGTTGTTGAGAGGATCGTCCTGGGCGCGAAGACGCGCGGAGGCGAGACCGGCAACGAAGAGTGCAATGGCGCAAAGGGCGGCCCAGCGAGCGGGGGAACGAGTCATGCGCCGAGCCGGTAACTTCTCATTTGTAAGTCGAGTTGTATGAGAGGCGATCATCCGCGGCACCTTGGGGATTGAAGGCGATAGTAGCACGGAATACACAGGTCCGGCGCAGCCGACTTCGGGTTGCGGCACTCCCAAGTTCCGCGACCGGAACCCATGACCGATCCGGTCACTGCGATACAATCGAGCCGTAGCGCAGCCTCATCCGTTGGCCGAAAGCAGTGGGGAAAGCGCGCGCGATTGACTCTTCCAACGGGAGTACGACTCGGTTCATGGCCCGCATCTATCCGTTTCGCGCCTGGCGTTACAGTCTGCCGGCGGTGCGACTGGACGAGGTAGCGACTCAGCCCTACGACAAGATCACGCCTGCGATGCAACAGGGTTATTACCAGCGGAGCCCGTATAACCTGGTGCGCATCATACTGGGTCTTCCAGAGTTATTTGACGCCGAAAAGGGAGAAAGCGTCTATACGCGGGCGGCGCGGGACTTTAAGGCGTGGCGGGACCGGGGGGTGCTGGTTCAGGAGAAGAGCCCGTGTATTTTTGCGTATTCGCAGCATTTCCGGGTTCCGGGAACGGGTGTGGAGAAGGAGCGGCGGGGGTTTATCGCGCTGGGGAAGCTGTACGAGTATGCGGAGCGGGTGGTGTTCCGGCACGAGCAGACGCTGTCGAAGCCGAAGAGCGACCGGCTGAACCTGCTGAGGGCGACGCGGGCGCACTTCGGGCAGATCTTCATGCTGTATTCGGACCCGGCGGGGAGCGTGGAGAAGATCCTGTACGAGGGCAGCGGGGCGGCCGATGCGGAGGTGACGGACGAGTACGGGGTGGCGCACCGGATCTGGCGGATTGACGACGCCGCGACGATCCGGCTGCTGGCGACGGCGATGGCCGACAAGAAGCTGATTATCGCCGACGGGCACCATCGCTACGAGACGGCGCTGAACTACGCCAAGGAGCACGCGCCGGCGAAGACGGCGGCTACGGAGACCAACGCGCTGCCGCTGCCGCATCCGGCGTATCCGGAGGCCGCGGCGATGATGACGTTCGTGAATATGGACGCGGACGGGCTGGTGATTCTGCCGACGCATCGCGTGGTGCACGGCCTGGCGGCATTCGATGCGGCGGGCTTTGCGAGCGCCGCGGAGCCGTTCTTTACGGTGGAGGCGCTGGCGGAGGGCGGTGCGGCTGACCTGGTTGCAAGGCTCGGAGACGAGCGGGGGCCGGCCTTTGTGGCGGTCACGCGCACGGGGGCGTTTCTGCTGCGGTCGAGACAGGAGACGGCGGCGCTGGCGGGCGTGCCGGAGAGACAGAGGCAGCTCGATTTGACGCATCTGCACGCGCTGGTGCTGGATAAGCTGCTGGGGCTGGACGCCGATAAGGTGCGGGAGCAGACAAATCTGCGCTACCTGCGGGACGCGGGCGAGGCGGTGGAGCAGGTGCGGCGGGGCGAGGCGGACGTGGCGTTCCTGACTAAGCCGGTGACGATGGAGCAGCTTCGCGAGGTGGCGTTTGCCGGGGACGTGATGCCGCAGAAGTCGACCGATTTCTATCCGAAGCTGCTGAGCGGTCTGGCGATCTATGCGCTGGAGTAGAGTGTACCGACCTATAGCGTTGCTTTTGCGCGAACGGAGCCGGTTCAAGCCGGAATGGCGGAAGATGGCGCTGGGCGCGGCGCTGGGGGCCGCGGCGCTGGGCACGGCGATAGCGCAGGCTCCGGCAGCGCCGGCGGCACCGCAGGCGCGGTTCGTGGTGGTGCTGGACGCGGCGCACGGCGGCGACGATGCGGGAGCCAATCTGAACGGACAGCCGGAGAAGGCGTACACGCTGGCGCTGAGCGTGCGGCTGCGGTCGCTGCTGGAGGCGCGGGGAATCAGCGTGGTGACGACGCGCGAGAGCGATGCAACGGTGGACGCCGAGCAGCGCGCACAGGTGGCCGACCACGCGCGGGCGCAGGCCTGCCTGATTCTGCACGCAACGGAGAGCGGGTTCGGGGTGCACCTGTTTACGACGTCGCTGGCGGCTGCGCAGCCGGCGGTGTTTGAGCCGTGGAAGACGGCGCAGGCCGCGTGGGAGACGCGCAGCGTGGCGCTGGAGGGCGTACTGAACTCGGCGCTGGGGCACGCGGGGCTGCATGTGACGATGGGTCGCACGGAGCTGACGACGCTGGACAGCATGACGTGCCCGGCGGTGGCGGTGGAGATTGCGCCGTCGCCGGCGGGGGCGAACAGCCTGAGCGACGACAGCTACCAGTCGCAGGTGGCGGATGCGCTGGCGGGCGCGCTGCTGGAGTGGCGCGCGGAGGGCGGGCAACTGTGATTCCGCGCTACCAGACGATCCTGTTCTTTGTGCTGCTGGCGGCATCGATCGCGATGGGCGCGGTGCTGTGGCAGTTGCGCGAGCGGGCGCACCAGCGGCTGCTGGCGGGCGAGGTGACGACGCCGACGGCGGCGCCGCAGGTGGCGCCCGAGGTGCAGGCCACGCTGATGGTAGCGAGCGACGCGGATGACTCGCTGACGCCGCAGGCGCTGGCCCTGCCGCTGCCATCGAGCGCGAACGAGCGGGCGCGGGCGATATTGGGCAAGCTGCTGGATCTTTACGCGGCGCCGGGCGCGGCGCATCCGGTGCCTGGCGGGGCGAGTTCGATTACGCAGGTGTTTCTGATGCCGGTTGCGGGCGGCGCGGGGACGAGTGCGGGAGCGGGAGCATCGGAGCAGACGGCGGGCGGGGCGGAAATGGCGGTCGTGAACTTGACCAGCGCGTTTGCCAACAGTCATCCTTCGGGGATCGAGACGGAGACGCTGACGCTGCTCTCGATCTGCGCGACGCTGCATGCGAATCTGCCGCAGGTGAGCGAGGTGCGGTTCCTGGTGGACGGGCAGCAACGGGCGACGCTGGCGGGACATGCGGATTTGACGCGAACTTATCTGGCGACGGATGCGGGGGCGGCGCAGAGCGGCGGGCAGCCGTAGAAGGCGCCGCCGATCTCGTTTTCATCCCAACTGAAACCGCAGTATGATAGTGGAGACGCCATGCCACGCTCAGTGCAGCTTCCGACCCCGCGGCCATCGGTCGAATCGTTGATCGAGCAGCTGCAGATGCCTAAAGCCCGCCAGAAGCGGTTGCGGGCCATCATGGACGAGGCATGGGCGGAACTGGAAGCGAAGAAGCGGGCCTCGTCAGGCGCTGCGATCGTGCCCGAAGAGAAGCTCAAGAATGCCTCTGCCGCCGATTGATCCGGATGCCGTCTTCCTGAATATTCCCTACGACGAAGAGTTCCAGAAACTCTATCTCGCCTATATTGTCGGACTCTACCAACTCCGCCTGGTGCCGTTTATCTCTTCAGGACTGGCGGGCGGGGAGCGGCGGCTCGACAGGATACTGGCTCTGATCCAAAGCTGCCGCTATTCCATCCACGATCTCTCGCGCGTCGAACTGAGCGGGACTCCGCCGGCAACGCCGCGCTTCAACATGCCGCTGGAGCTCGGGCTCACGATTACCTGGGCCAAATTGCATCCTAAGCGGCACACATGGTTCCTATGGGAATCCACTCCGCGGCGGCTGCAAAAGTCATTGAGCGATCTTGATGGCTCCGATCCCAACATTCACCTCGGCACGGTAGAAGGGCTACTGAGCGAACTCCGGAATGCCTTCGCATTCAGAGATGCCCCACCGGTGCCAGGAATGGTGGCAGCCTATAGCGTCGTGGAGAGCCAGACCGGCAAAATCCTGGCCGAGGCGGGCACGCACAATCTCTACGCCGCCAGCGTCTTCAAGGCATTGTGTTTTGCGGCTCTGGATGCCGCACGACGCATGGAGGGTTCGTCGCAGCCATGACTCCAACTATCGGCGTATTCGATTCGGGCTTTGGCGGGCTGACGGTGCTGCGGGCGTTGGTGGAGCGGATGCCGCGGGCGCGGTTCGCGTTTGTGGGCGACACGGCGCGGCTGCCTTACGGGTCGAAGTCGCGGCGCACGATTGCGCGGTACGCGGCCGAGAGCGCGCAGTTCCTGGTGCGGGAGCAGGGCGCGGAGTTTCTGGTGATCGCCTGCAACACGGCCAGCGCGCTGGCGCTCGACGCGATCGAGGAAGCAGTGACGGTTCCGGTGCTGGGAGTGATCGAGCCGGGGGCGCAGGCGGCGCGCGCGGCTTCGCGCACCGGCGACGTGCTGGTGATCGCGACCGACGCCACGGTGCAGAGCCATGCGTACGCGGGGGCGTGCCGGGCGCGGGGGTTGCGGGTGATCGAGAAGGCCTGCCCGCTGCTGGTGCCGCTGGTGGAAGAGGGATGGACGGAGCACGCGGTGACGGCCGAGGTGATCCGCGTCTATCTTGCCGAGCTGCTGGCGGACGCGGCGGCGAAGGGGCTCAAGCCGGACACGCTGGTGCTGGGGTGTACGCACTATCCGCTGCTGCGGCCTCTGCTGGAGCGGGCCGTGCCGGAGGGGATGCGGGTGATCGACTCGGCGGAGGCCGCGGCGGAGGCGGCGATTCACCTGTTCAACGGGCGGGCTGCGGCCGCGGCTGCCGAGACGCCGGCAGAGACGGAGATCTGCTGTTTTGCGACGGATTCGGTGGAGAAGTTCGAGCGATTGGGGTCGCGGTTTCTGGGGCGGCCGGTGGGACGCGTGGACCTGATCGACTTGGGCGGCTGATATTCTGATCCATGGCTGCGCTGTCTTCTTCCCCGAGCGGGCGCGGCGCGCATCACGGAGGAACCAACCGAGCATGATCGATCTGGCGGGCAAAACGGCCGTGGTCTTCGGCCTTGCCAATAAGCGTTCCATTGCCTGGGGCATTGCGCAGAAGCTGCACGAGGCCGGCGCGGCGCTGGCCATCTGCTACCAGAACGAGCGCATGAAGGCCGAGGCGCAGAGCCTGATCGACGAGCTGCCGGGGGCCAGCGGCTTCCAGTGCGATGTCTCGAACGACGCGGAGATCGACGCGCTGTTTGCGGCGCTCAAGGAGAAGTACGGGAAGCTCGATGTGCTGGTGCACGCGGTGGCTTTTGCGCCCGCCGAGGACCTGAGAGGCCAGTTCATCAACACCAGCCGGGAGGGGTTCCGGATTGCGCACGACGTAAGCGTGTACTCGCTGATTGCGGTGAGCCGCGCCGCGGCGCCCCTGATGATCGAGGGCGGCAGCATCATGACCATGACCTACTACGCGGCGGAAAAAGTGGTGCCCAACTACAACGTGATGGCGCTGGCCAAAGCTTCGCTTGAGTCGGCGGTGCGCTACCTAGCGTGGGATCTGGGCCCGCAGAACATTCGCGTGAACGCGATCTCGGCCGGGCCGATCAAGACGCTGGCGGCGCGCGGGATCGGCGCCCTGGGCGACATGCTCAAGGCCCACGCGGACCGCGCGCCACTGCACCGCAACGTGGACCAGCTCGAGGTGGGCGGGACGGCGCTGTTCCTGGCCAGTCCGCTGGCCGCGGCGATCACCGGCGAGACCATCTACGTGGACTGCGGGTACAACATCATGGGGTTCTGAGACGCGGACCCGCTACGGACAACCAGCAGCGGGCCGGCTGGACGCTCTCGTCCTTCCGGGGTTTGGCCAAAGACGGGCCGTTTCGGCTGATTTTATGGGCAGAGACCATTCCGCTCAGCATCGCCTGCAGCGAAGTTTATGATATCGCCCGTGATGTGATATCATTCTCAATGTGAGGCTGGTGCTCGACGCCGACGCAGCGGTTGCTGCGATGCGCAGCCCGACCGGTGGATCGGCCGAGTTGCTGCGTCGCATCGATGGCGGCGCCGCTGTGATGTTGCTGACCGTGGCGCTGGCGCTCGAGTACGAGGCCATCTGCACCCTGGCCGAGCACCGATTGGCATCGGGACTCAGTGCCGTGGAAGCGGGCATCTACGTAGATGGCCTGATCGGAATGGCGGAGCCGGTGAAGGCGTCCTGGCGTTGGCGCCCGCAATTGCGCGATCCGGGCGACGAAATGGTGCTGGAGGCGGCGGTGAACGGGCAGGCCGATGCCATCGTCACCTTCAACGAAAGCGATCTGCGCGAAGCACGTAAGTTCGGAGTTGAAGTCATTCGCCCTGGCGAAGCCCTGAGGAGGATCAAGAAATGACGACGCGAGTTTCTACATTTCCTCTGCGTCTGCCGGTCTCGATGAAGGCCGCTCTTGAAGAAATCAGCAAGCGCGACGGTACCAGCCTGAACCAGTTCCTGGTGGTGGCCGCGGCGGAGAAGATGGCTGCGATGGAGACGGAGCGGTTCTTTGCCGAGCGGAAAGGCCGTGCGGATCGCAAGGCGTTTCGGCGCATCCTGAATCGTAAAGGCGGAGAAGCACCGAGACCGGAGGATCGAATCGACTGACACCTTCTGACCGGAGGGCCGAATGCGGAGACAAGGGCCGCCGGCTTGTCCCGGAATCGCAAAACTTCCCGCTTGGCACGATACGACCGGAACCAGAATATTTGGACTTCTGCAAGGCTGGATGAGTGCCTCGGGCTGTACGCGTCAACCGAAAGTTACGCGCAGTTCGATCGGCGGACACTTGCCGACATTTGGGGACTAATCAGCCTCGATGAGCGCCTCGACGATTCGCATAAACCGAGACGAAGAGGTGGTAACTTCCCAATTTGACCAGGGCCTGGAATGTGCTTGCGCTCTGGGTACCAGAAGCGCATAATTTCTGCCCTGGGGGCCGGTCCGAGCTTCC
>DATJMU010000125.1:0-31288 GCA_035508555.1 Occallatibacter sp.
GGGCGAGCGGATCGGCGGCGTGCGCTGGACAGTTTGCGCGCTGCTTTTTGCCGCGACCACCCTCAATTACATGGACCGCATGGTGCTCGGCCTGCTCAAGCCCACCATCCAGCACAGCATCGGCATGAGCGAATCCGGATATGGCTACGTAGTGGTCGCGTTTCAGATCGCTTACGCCGTAGGCATGCTGGTCATGGGCCGATTCATCGACAGGGTAGGCACACGCATCGGCTACCTGGTTGTGATGTGTGTCTGGAGCCTCTCGGCGTGGGGCCACGCGCTCGCCAACTCGGTATTGGAGTTCGGCATCGCCCGTTTCTGCCTCGGCCTGGGCGAGTCCGGCAACTTCCCCGTAGCCATCAAGACTGTTGCCGAGTGGTTCCCGCAAAGAGAGCGCTCGCTGGCCACGGGCATCTTCAATTCAGGCACGAACCTGGGGGCTCTCCTCGCTCCGATCGCCGTGCCCTGGATCGTGCACCTCTTCCACGGCAACTGGCACGCGGGCTTTCTGATTACCGGGGTCTTCAGCACGGCCTGGGTCGTGTTGTGGTTCGTGTATTACCACAAGCCTACCGAGCATCCCAAGCTCGGCCGGGCCGAGCTCGCATACATCAACGAGGGCATGACGGATCCGCTTAAGCCCTCCACGCCGTGGCTCAAATTGTTTCAGCACCGGCAGGCATGGGCATTCGTCATGGGCAAGTTCCTCACCGACCCCATCTGGTGGTTCTATCTTTTCTGGCTGCCCTCGTTCTTCACTACCAGGTTCCACCTCACGCTCTCCACAATCGGGCTGCCGCTCGTCATCGTCTACTCAGCCGCCACCGTGGGCAGCATCTTCGGCGGATGGCTCCCGGCGCCCTTCATCAGGCTCGGCATGCCGGTGACGCGGGCGCGCATGGCGGCAATGCTCTTCTGTGCCTGCGCGGTGATCCCCATCCTGCTTACTGCCTATACCCACAGCGAGTGGGCCTCCGTAGGCCTCTTGAGTCTGGCTACTGCTGCACACCAGGGGTGGTCCGCGAATCTCTTCACCACCGTCTCGGATATGTTCCCGCGCACTGAAGTCGCATCGGTGACGGGCATCGGCGGCACCGCCGGCGCCATCGGCGGAGCGCTCATTGCCGCTGCCGCGGGCCTCATTCTCCAATACATGCACACCTATGCGCCGTTGTTTTTCATCGCCGCCAGCGCGTACCTGATTGCATGGGTCCTGATCACTTTGCTTGCTCCAGGATTAAGAAAGGCGGAGTTAGCCGCATGAGTCTCTATTGCAGTACCGGAAGTGTGGATACGGACCTCACGGGCCCGCAGTTGAAACAGCTATTGAGTGAAAGCCTGGCCAAACTGGGCGAGAGGAAGAAAGTTCTGGCAGTGCCTCCCGATCAAAGCCGTGAGCACTCGCGCGCCGGCGAGCTGACCCGCTACACGTGGGAGTACTACGGCGAGAAGCTGAAGGCCGTGCTGCCGGCGATCGGCACGCACACGCCCATGCGGCCCGACCAGATCGAACACATGTTCGGCGCCGTGCCGCTGGAGCTCTTCCACGCGCACAATTGGCGCACCGACATCGAGACGCTGGGCGAGCTGCCGCCGGAGTTCATCCGCGAGCAGTCCGAGGGCAAGCTCGAGTACTCGTGGCCGGCACAGGTGAACAAGCTCATCTCGCAGGGCGGCTTCGATCTGGTGCTTTCCATCGGCCAGGTGGTGCCGCACGAAGTGATCGGCATGGCCAACTACACCAAGAACATCCTCATCGGCACAGGCGGACGCGAGGGCATCAACCGCAGCCATTACCTGGGTGCGGTCTACGGCATGGAGCGCATCATGGGCCACGCCGAGAACCCGGTGCGCACCGTGCTCAACCATGCCGCTGAAAAGTTCCTGCGCAACTTTCCCATCGTCTATGTGCATACCGTGGTGGGCCGCAAGCCGGCGGGCGGCCTCGCGGTGCGCGGCCTGTTCATCGGCGACGACATCCAAGTTTTCCTCAAGGCGGCGGAGCTGAGCCTGAAGGTGAACTTCGAGATGGTCGAGGAACCGATCAAGAAAGCCGTAGTCTTCCTCGATCCATCGGAGTTTCACTCGACGTGGATCGGCAACAAGGCGGTCTATCGCACGCGCATGGCGCTGGCCGACGGCGGCCATCTGATCATCCTGGCGCCGGGTGTGCACGAGTTCGGCGAGGACAAGGGCATCGACAAGCTGATCCGCAAGTACGGCTACCGCGGCACGCCGGCCACGCTGGCGGCCGTGCGCGACAACCCTGACCTCGCCAGCGACCTGAGCGCGGCGGCGCACCTCATCCACGGCTCGTCTGAAGGGCGGTTTACGATTACGTGGTGCCCTGGACACTTAAGCAAAGAAGAGGTGGAAAGCGTGGCCTTCGAGTACGGCGATCTGGGCGAGATGACCAAGCGCTACGATCCAGCCAAGCTCAAGCACGGTTACAATACCGTGGACGGCGAGGAGATCTTTTTTGTGGCGAATCCGGGACTGGGGCTGTGGGCGCATCGCAGCCGGCTGTAAGGCTGCGCCCTGCACCTCCCCACACATCGCAGGGCGCGGCTGTTTTATAGGGCATCATTCCGATTTACCTGATTGGAGAAACGATGGGGACTGAGCTTCTCAGCCTGGAGGGAAAGACAGCAGTTGTAACGGGGGGGACCACCGGCATTGGGCGCGCGTTGAGCCTTGGCCTGGCCGAAGCGGGAGCGGACGTGGTGGCTACGGCGCGGCGCCAGGAGCAGGTGGACGGGGCCGCGGCGGAGATTGAAGCACGCGGGCGCAAGGCCCTCCGCCTGGCTTCGGATGTTTGCGACCGCGCCTCGCTCGAAGCGCTGGCCGCTGCCGTAATGGAGACCTTCGGCAAGGTCGACATTCTCGTCAACTGCGCGGGCATGATCCGCCGCACGCCCACGCTCACACTCTCCGAAGAAGAGTGGAACAACATCCTCAACACCAACCTGACCGGCACGCTGCGCGCCTGCCAGGTCTTCGGTAAACACATGCTCGAGCGCGGCTATGGACGCATCATCAACATCGCCTCGCTCAACAGCTTCGTCGCGCTCACGGAAGTAGCCGCTTACGCCGCCAGCAAGGCCGGCGTGGTGTCGCTCACGCGCTCGCTGGCCGTGGAATGGTCGAAGAAGGGCGTGACCGTGAACGCTATCGCGCCCGGCGTTTTCCTCACGGAACTGAACGCCAATTTGCTCAACAGCACGCCGCGCGGCCAGGAGCTGCTGATGCGCACGCCCATGGGACGCTTCGGCAAGACCGAGGAGCTGATCGGGGCGGCGATTTTTCTCGCCTCGGACAGCGCCTCGTTTGTGACCGGCCAGACGCTGGCGGTCGATGGAGGATTTTTGGCGAGCGGAGTGAATCAATAGAAACAGCTCACAGCTTTTAGCTTTCAGCTTGTTCGCGCTGGCGCCAGCGGTAAGTAACTTAAGACCCTACAGTCCCAGCTTCTCCCAGATCGCATCCACCTTTGCCTTCGTTCCGCGGTCCATTTCGATCATCGCCGGCCAGGGGCGCTCGAAGCCTTCGGCCTTCCATTTGCGCGTGGCGTCTATGCCCATCTTCGACCCGTAGTTCGGCAGCCTTGAAGCGTGATCGAGCGAATCCACCGGCCCCAGCGTGAACTGGATGTCGCGCTCAGGGTCGATGTTGTTGGCAACGCGCAGCACCACTTCGGCCATGTTCTGCACGTCGCAGTCCTCGTCCACCACCACGATGCACTTGGTGAACATGGCCTGGCCCAGCGACCAGATGGCGCTCATCACCTTGCGCGCCTGCCCTGGGTAGCTTTTGCGGATCGACACGATCATCAAATTGTGGAAGACGGCTTCAACGGGCAGGTTCACATCGACCAGCTCCGGGATGGTCATCTTCATCGCGGGCAGAAAGATGCGGCCCACGGCCTTGCCCATCCATGCGTCCTCCATGGGCGGCTTGCCCACGATGGTGGCCGCGTAGATGGGGTCGCGGCGATGCGTGATGCAGGTGAGGTGGAAGACCGGGTAGTCGTCGGTAAGCGTGTAGAAGCCGGTGTGGTCGCCGAAGGGGCCTTCAGCGCGCAGCTCGCCCAGCTCGACATAACCTTCAAGGACGATCTCGGCGTGGGCCGGCACTTCAAGATCGACCGTCTCGCACTTGACGATCTCGACCGGCTTGCCGCGCAGAAAGCCGGCGATGAGAAACTCTTCCACTTCGGGCGGCGCGGGAACGATGGCGGAAAATGTTGTGGCCGGATCTGTTCCGATGGCGACAGCGACTTCAAGCCGGGAGCCGTTCACCTGGCCAAGCGTGACTTGCGGCAGGCCGCCGATGGGGCCATCGGGGATGGCTGCAGCGCCTCCCGCCGACTCGGCCATCACGGCCACGCGCGCGCCTTTCGGGCCGTATACCTCATGGACGGCTTCACTGGCGGTGACGGCATTGCGCAGCGCCTCGCGATAGTGCTCGGCCGCCACCTTCTGCCGCTGCCAGTGCATCCCGGTGGTCCGGCCGTCGTAGACCTGCATCCGGTACATGCCGATGTTGCGCTTGCCGGTTCCCTCCCCGCTTCGAGGATCGCGCGTGTGCACGCAGGGCAGCGTAATAAAGCGCCCGCCGTCATGCGGCCAGCACTTGAGAATCGGAAACGCATTCAGGTCGAACCCCTCGCGCAGGATCACCTGTTTGCACGGCGCATCCTTGCCGCTCACGGTCTTCGGAAACGCGCTTGCCAGGGCGCCAAGCTGAGGGAGCATCTTGAGCTTGTCGAAGAGACCCTCCGGCGCTTTGACGTTCATCAGCCCCTGGATGCGCTCAGCAATCTGGTCAACGCGCTCGACGCCGAGCGCCAGCGCCATGCGCCGCTCGCTGCCGAACTGGTTGATCAAGACCTTGTGGCCGGGGTGGCCCTTGACGTTCTCGAACAGCAGCGCCGGTCCACCTGGCGCGTAGCTGCCTGCTGTCTTTGCGCCCGCGCCCGAACCGATTTTTGATACGCGGTCGGTGATCTCGGTGATCTCGAGCTCCGGTGAGACCTCTTCCGTGATGCGCTTCAATTCGCCGTGCTTCTCAAGAGCTTTGATCCAGTCGCGCAGATCGTCGTAGGCCAAGGGTGCGTGCTCCGTGCGGTAGGTACCGTACCTCACTCATACTAAGGCTTCGCGCCGCGGCGTACGGCCCGCCATTGCCTTCCACAGGCAGGTTGTGCCATCCTCGCGTTGTCACAAAGGAGATTTCCCATGAGCAAGCATCTCCCCTACGGGTGCCATCCCTACTTCAAACTCCACCACAAACACATCGGCATCAAGCCGGACTTCAAATTGAAGAAGAAAAGGCCGGCCGGAGTGGTACCTGCCGCCGCACCCGTTGAAACCTCGTGGAACCTGCCCGACCTGTGCACGGCTTACGACTGGCCCACGAACCTGCCGGGCGGAGGCGTGATCGCCATCGTCGAGCTGGGCGGCGGATGGGTGCAGTCCGACATCAACTCGTTCTTCCAGTCGATCGGCCAGCCCACACCCTCGATCACCGACGTCTCCGTCGACGGTACAACGAACTCGCCAGGCCAGGGCGGCGGCTCGTCCGACGACGCCGACTACGAAGTTGCGCTGGACATCGAGGTCTCCGCAGCAGCTTACTACGTGGCCACGGGCAAGGCAGCCACCATCCGTGTGTACTGGTCGCAGGACATCGCCTCGGCCGTAGAAAAGGCGACCAGCGACGGATGCGACGTCTGCTCCATCTCCTGGGGCGCCGACGAGGCCAACTGGGGCACGACAGCCGCCGATCAGATGGAGTCGGCTGCGACTGCCGCGACTGCCGCGGGCATGATCGTGTTGGCTGCCGCTGGCGACAACGACTCGAGCGACGGCGGTTCGACGCCGGCCAACGTCGATGTGCCCGCCTCGTGCCCGCACGTAATCGGCTGCGGCGGCACCAACAAAACCGCAACCTCCGAAACGGTGTGGAACGACAACCCCGGCGAAACCGATGGCGAAGGAACCGGCGGCGGCTACTCGACGATCTTCCCTGTGCAATCCTTCCAGATCGGCGCTCCGCCCCCGCCTGCCGACACCCAGTACGGCACGGGCCGGATGGTCCCCGACGTCACCGGCGACGCCGATCCCAACACCGGCTACAACATCTTCGTGCTGGGTTCTGAAACCGTAATCGGCGGCACCAGCGCCGTTGCGCCGCTCTACGCGGGGCTGTTCGCTGCCTTCGGCACCAAGCTCGGCTTTGTGACTCCTACGCTCTGGGAAAACCAGAAGGCCTTCAACGACATTACTGTGGGCGGCAACGGCTTTTACAACGCCGCCGTGGGCCCCGACCCCTGCAGCGGCATCGGTTCACCCCTCGGCGCGGGCATCGCCGCGCTGTTCGTCCACGCACCCGCGGTCAGTTCGCAGGCGCGATAGCCGTCACCATGGTGATGCCGGGCTCTACCGCGACAAGGGGGAACCCGAGCCGCTTCCACTCGTCGAAGCCGCCGCGCAGCGGACGCACGCGCTCGATGCCCAGCTTGTGCAGCGTCATCGCCACCTTGGCTGATGTCGCTTCGCTGGGGCATGTGCAGTAAAGCACGATGTCGCAGTCGCGCGGAATTTCCCGCTGGCGCGCCGCCAGCGACTCCGGCGAGAAGTGCACTGCGCCCGGCAGCGTGAAGGGATCGGGCAGCAGCTCGAGCGGATGCCGCAGGTCGACGATATAGATCTTTTCTCCGGCATCGAGCTGGCGCTTCAGCTCTTCCGGCTCCAGCCGCGCGGCGGCAAGCTCGCGCAGAAACATGCGCCGGCGCGCCAGGCGGCCCAGAAAAAACAGAATGATGCCAAGTAAGATCAGCGCCAGCCAGAACCGGCCAGCCCAGTTGAGCATGTCCGGGTTCCGTTTCAGCAGGTCGCCGAAGAAGCGGCCGATGGCCAGTACCGCGCCGACATAAAGCCCCGAACCGATCCCGTCGTAGAAGACGAATGGCACCAGGTCCATGCAGTTCTGGCCCGCCACGGCCGGGGCCAGGGTGGAGAGGGCGGGCACGAACTTGGCGATGACCAGGGTGAGTTTCCGCCGGCGGTCAAACGAATCCTGGGTCTTGCGCACGCACGTCCCCGGCTCCAGCGAGAGCTTGCAGAGAATCCCCAGAACGTGATGGCCGTACCTGCGGCCGACGCAGTACCAGGTGCCGTCGGCGAGGAGCGAGCCCAGGGTCCCCGCGAATAGTGCGAGGAAGAAGCTCATCTTGTGCTCGGCGGAGAGCGCGCCGGCGGCGAGCACGATCGGCGCGGAGGGCAGCGGAACACCCAGCTGCTCCACCATCACCCAGGCGAAGAGCAGCAGGTAGCCGTACGTAAGCAGAATGTGTGTGGGCAGCGCCATAGGAAGCGATAACGCGATCTCTCGCGGGGAAGTCCGGCGGGCCGTCTCTTCCGCCCAAATGGAGGAGAAGACGCCCGCGCCCCTTCCTATGGGATGATTTTAGGCCGGATTGGGTGCAAATGGCACCCCCGGATGCTCCCGGAGGACCCTGAACGCTAGGGTCCCGGCAACCGAGGGGGTTACTCGGCGGAGCTTCGCGGGGCCGTCTCCGCTGAAGCTGTCTGGTCGCCCGGAGCATGCTTCGACACGAAGTAGTTGTGGTCCCAGAGGTTCTTGTAGAACTGGCCGGTCAGATCGGCGGCGCGAGGACCGTAGACCGCCCGGTCGCCTTCCAGCAGGAAGACCGTCACCAACTTGCCCTGCGGCCCATCGCCGAAGGAGGCGAACCAGCCGAAGCGCGTGCCGTCGTTCGAACAGGTGCCCGTCTTGCCGAAGACCGGGAACTGCTGGAAGTTGGTGCGCAGGCTGCGGGCGGTGCCGTACTCGACCGCGCCAGCCATACCGTCTTCCACATCGGGAATGTACCGGCCGATATTGAGCGTGCGCTTGATGCGCGGCTCAAAGTGGGCCGCCTCTTCCGGGGTGGTGGGATGCTGCAGATAGTAAAGGGTTCCGCCATTGGCGATAGCAGCCACAAAGGCGCCCAGCTGCAGCGGCGTCAGCGACACACCCTGCCCGAAGCTGCACATCCGGCCCACGCCGCCTTCGGAGGCGGGGATCGCCGCATCGGGGTACTCGCCCAGCTGCTCGCCGGCAATGTGATAGCCGGCCAGCTCGCCCAGGCCGAACTCGGTGGCGTAGTGACGCACGCGCTCAAATCCCAGCTCGCGGCCCAGCTCTTCGAAGTAGAGGTTGTTGCTGTGGGCCAGCGCCTCGGTCATGTCCATGCGGAAGCCGGGAAGCTGCACCATGGTGTCGCGCGTGACGATGCCCTCTGAGAGCGCGGCAAAGGCGACGGTGAGCTTGATCGTGGAGCAGGGCTCGACGCCCGGCGAGAGCGCCATCTTCTGGTTGACCATGGCCACGATGCGCCCATTATCGGGATTGATCACCACCACCGTGCCGTTGAGCCCGTCCAGCGCGTCGATGGCCGCCTGGCGCACCACGGGATCTTCGCCCGCCGTTACGTCGCCGGCGAAGATGTCGGGGCTGGCGATGGAGCTCGTGGTGAAGCGCTCATAGTAGCGGTGCCGGGAATAACGGTAAGAGACGCGGCGGACCGTCGCCCTCCTTCGCACCGCTGTCCTGGCCACAACATGATGAGCCGACCTGTGCGCCGTTGCGGCTCTGTGCGCAACAGTGTGTGTCGTCGGCGAGCGATGCACGGCGGTGGAGTGCGCGGCAGCCGCATGGCGCTCATGCGATGCGTACCGGTGATGCACCACGCGATGGGTCGTTGTCAGGTGGGAGGTCTTTCTGGCCGCCGTCTGCGTGGACTGCGGCGTGTCAACTCCAGCTGCGCTCGCGGCACCCGCCCCGGCCAGTCCCCATGCCAATCCAAAAGCCAAAACGCAAGACAACTTCATCCAGAAAAAGTCCTCTCCATGCGATCTTCTGCCGCGCCCTCTCCGAAACGCGGTATCTCTGCAAACGTTCCGCGAAACCTGATGCTCGCGGAGATGGAACGGCGGTCTTGCGCTTTCCGCCCTTGCCTGCCCGATGCGCCCGCCGCCCGGCCTGGGGGTACGGCTGGCGCCCTGACCGTGTTGGTTAATCCTACAATATCCGAAAACGTACCCCATTGGTGCAATCAATCAGCGGCCCGGCTACAACTTTCGTTTCTTTCCGGCTCTCTTTCCCGCACCACCGACCCGATTTGGAACAAGCTGCGCGGCCCCGCAAACCCCTCTAAAATCTCAAGCGGCGCAGGAAAGCGGGAACGTCCAGGTCACGCTCCGCCTCACCGTTCGTCTCCGGGAAGAGCGACGGCGACGCCTCGACCCGGGGCTCCTCAACCGCAGCCCCCCGCTGAACCTCGGGAAACTCCTGCGCAAAATCGTTAGGGAACGCCGCATCGGCTGGCTCTTCGGCAAGCTCCTGAAACTGTGGCCGGGCCGGCATATCGTCCATCTCGTGCACGACTTGCCTCTCAACCGGCGTCGCCTCGGCGCTCCTGGCGGGCGCGGAGACGACGTTCACCGCCGTAGCCACCGTAGGCGAAGCCGCCGAGTAGACCAGCGGCTCATCGCGCTTCACCGGCTCGTCGTCCTCATCCTCGCTCATAAAGCGCGCCGGCGCGGGCTGCCGCGCGGGCTCGGGTTCGGCCTCGCGCAGCCAGGTTTCGGCCGCCACCACGGGAACCGAAACCACCGGCGCCTCCTCCACCGTCAACATGCGCGCCCGGCGCTCCGGCATCTGGTCGCGGAAGCCCGTGGCAATCACCGTGATCTTGACCTCTTCGCCCATCTTCTCGTCGAGCACCGCGCCGAAGATGATGTTGGCGTCCTCGTGCGCGGCCGACTGGATCAGCGACGAGGCTTCGTTGACCTCGGAGAGCTTGAGTGTGCTCGATCCGGTGATGTTGATCAGGATGCCGCGCGCCCCGTCGATGGCGCCCGCCTCGAGCAGCGGCGACGCCATGGCCGCCTGCGCCGCTTCCACCGCGCGGCTCGAGCCCGAGCGCACCGCCGTGCCCATCACCGCGTGGCCCATACCGGCCATGGTCGTCTTCACGTCGGCAAAGTCGCGGTTGATGATGCCGGGAATGGTAATGATGTCGCTGATGCCCTGCACCCCCTGGCGCAGCACGTCGTCGGCGATACGGAAACTCTCGAAGAAGCCGGCGTCCTTGGCCACCGCCAGCAGCTTTTCGTTGGGGATCACGATCATCGTGTCCACGCTGTCGAGCAGCTCCTTGAGGCCGCGCTCGGCCTGCTGCTGGCGGCGCTTGCCCTCAAAGCCGAAAGGCTTGGTGATCACAGCCACGGTGAGAATGCCCATCTCGCTGGCCAGCGACGCGATCACCGGCGCGGCGCCCGTGCCCGTGCCGCCGCCCAGGCCCGCGGTGACAAAGACCATGTCGGCGCCTTCCAGCGCCTCGATGATCTTCTCGGAGTCTTCGAGCGCGGCGCGGCGGCCCACGTCGGGGTTGGCGCCCGCGCCCAGACCAGAGGTAAGACGCACGCCGAGCTGCAGCTTCACCGGGGCCTGCGAAAGCTTGAGCGCCTGCACATCCGTGTTGGCGGCGATAAACTCAACGCCCTCCATGCGCGCCTGGATCATGCGGTTGACGGCGTTGCCTCCTCCGCCGCCTACGCCGATCACCTTGATGTGCGCGCCGCGCACGCTCTCGTCGTGATATTGAATCCGCATCTCTCCGGCTTCGTTCTTCGGTTGTTCCGTCATGGTTGGGGCTCCTCGATTCCTCTTGAACTCGACTTACTGAACTCTTCGTGCCTTTCGTCCTCTCCCTGTTCGACGCGCAGGGACGAAAATGCGCTAAAAACTTGCCGCGAACATCGCCCGCAGCTTCGATCCGAGTGACGTGCTCTCGGCTGCACGCGAAGCCCGCGTGCGATGCGCGTAGAGCAGCATCCCGATGGCGACAGAGAGACTTGGATGCACCAGTTCGCCGGGCATGTGCGACAGGCGCACGGGCATTCCCGTCCGCGCCGGCACCCGCAACTGGCTCTCGGTCACATCGAGCATGCCCGGCAGCATCGCGCCGCCGCCGGTGAGCACGCAGCCGGCGCCCAGCGCGTCCACCACCCCGCCCTGGCGCAGGCTCTCCTTTACAAAATACAAAAGTTCGCGCGCGCGCGGCTCCAGAATCTCGGCCACCGTGCGCAGCGGCAGAATCTGCGGCTGCGGATTGGCGATCTCGATCTCCGCCGATTGCGGCACCGCGGTCACCACGGCGTTGCCGTACTGGCGCTTCAGCTCCTCGGCCCGCGCCACGGGCATCTGCAGCCCCACGGCCAGGTCGTTGGTAAAGTGCGCGCCGCCGATGGGCACCGAGGCCGTATGCGCCACCGCGCCCTCGAAGAAGACGACCAGATCGGAGGAATGCGCTCCGATGTCGAGCAGACAAACGCCCAGCTCGCGCTCATCGGCCGAAAGCGTGCCTTCGGCCGCGGCGATCGACTCGAGCACGGCCTCTGAAACTTCGACGCCGGCGCGATTGGCGCAGGTCACCGTGCTCTGCAGCGCGCTCCCCGAGCAGGTGGCGATGTGCAGGTCCACCTCGAGGCGCGCGCCCACCATGCCCACAGGATCGAAGATGCCTTCGTGGCCGTCGACGATAAACTGCCGCGGCAGCAGATGAAGAATCTCGCGGTCGGGCGGCCTCTCCACGGCGCGGGCGCGCTCCACAGCAGTGCGCACATCCTCGCGCGTAATCTCGCGCATGCGGCTGCCCAGCTGGAAGCCTCCGTTGGTATTGAGCCCGCGAACATGCGGCCCGCCCACGCCCACCACGCACTCGTCGATGTTGGCGCGGGCCGAGTGCTCGGCCTGCTCGTTGGCGGCGCGCACCGCCCTGGCCGCCGGCGCCAGCTCGGCGATCAGCCCCTTGCGCATGCCCATGGACTCCACAATGCCGTGACCGCGATAGCGCATCGAGTTCTCATGCAGTTCCGCGGCCAGCACGCGTGTCCACGCACTGCCGATGTCGAGAACAACGAGGAGACTTTCCTGCCGCTGGCTCATCCCCGCCCCCATGACTCCGCGCCTAACCGGCTTCCCGCCGCGAAGGGCTGCGCCGCCACTTCATCCCGTGCGGCGCCATGCTCTTCTTCCTCCCTGCGCCAATCTTCGGCCGCTCTCTCCCGGGCTGCCTTTTCACGAGCAGCCCTCGCCCGATCCCGGGCGGACTTGCCAATCCTGTGGCTTCTGCTCTTCGACGAATGCCGGGGCGCCGCGCCCTCCACGCGCCCGTCGGCCGAAGGCTTGGCTTCGCTGGCCGGCGCATCCGCGCCAGCGGGCGCCGTCGAAGCCTGCGCTCCCGAAGCCATCTCCAGCACCACCTGCTGCTGGTAGCGCAGATCCACGGCGGCCAGCCGCGGATACTGCTGGCGCCACTCCGCGATATGCGCGCGGTAGCGCAGGTAGCGCTCTAGGAAGTGATCCTCGCCGAAGTGCGCAAGGATGTCGCGGCCCGGCTCCGGCATCAACACACGCGCGTCCTCCGGGTCGGTGAGGTCGATCTCCGAGATATTCCGCGAGTAGTGCTGGCCGGTCGAATCCAGATCGGCCATCAGCCGCATATACAGAGCCATGCGCATCCGGCGCGCCGCCAGCGGATCGCCCGGATCGATCCCCGTCAGCACCGGAAACGAGTAGTGATGCGCCGCCATCGCCGCCGGCGCCATCGAGAGCAGCACGCCGTTGGCGTCGACCAGGCCAATCTGCGAGCCGATGCGGGTAAAGGCCACCGGCTCGCGCTCCACCACCGACACGCGAATCTGATCGGGCAGCAGGCGCATCACCGTGGCGTGCTCGATCCAAGGGATCGCCTCGAGCTCTTTGCGGCGCTGATTCAAAGGGACAAAAAAGATGTTGCGCCCGATGTCCTCGCCGAAGACGGGCAGGATCTCGGTGCGGCTCACCTGCGTCATCCCGCTTGCCTGAATGTCGCTGGAGCTGGTGATGCGAAAGCGCGCGTCGCGCTCGAGATAGGTCTTCATCCATAGCGTCGCCGCCGTGAACGAGCCCAGCACGATCATGGCGCCCACCAGCAGCACCACGCGCCCGAAGGTGCTCTTGGGCCGCCACCAGGGCCTGCCGGGGGCAGCGGCGGGGCTCCACTTCGGACGCGCCGCCCCGAAGGGCAGCACATCGGGATCGTCCGGGTCTTCCACCTCGAGCGGCATACCCGGTCCGCCGCGCCGGCCCGCAGCGGCCGGACGAACGCGCCCGTCATAGGGCGTACCCGCCTGCCTGCGCCGCAAGCGTGGCTCCGCGGGCGTTTCATCCTCCCACACGAGAGGCCGGGATCGATCACTGCCTTGATTCGTCACGCCTGAGCAGGGTCGTGAGAGTCGCCAGCTTTCACTATAGCCCGGCCCCGGGATCGAATCCTGCGCGCATCAAGCAGGGGGAATCCGCGCCGTTACGGTGAGAACGCGGATTCTGAAATCGAGCCTAAGCGAACTTCTTCGCAGCTGCTTTTTCCGCCGGCAAAAGCTGCCGGATGGCAAGGAGGTTGGCCAGCGCCTTGGTCAGAACCACCGGCGACCACATGACGCGGAAGTTGGCGGCATCGGACCCCTTGGACTTCGCCTTCAAGTCGGCCAGCTCATCTTGCTTGAGGGCCTTGTCGGAGAGCATGTATTTCTCCTGGTAGGTGAACCCGGGGGCTAACTGAAAGCCTTTCACGATCTCCGAAAAATGCTTCGCCAGATCGACCTCGACCTCCGACTTCTCGTCGTCGATCCACATGATCAGGTCGAAGGCGCTGTCCTTGTGGCAGCCCACGTTGGTCTGGTAGATATAGCCCTTCAGATCGCCGTTGGCATGGCGCTCCCTGGAGACCCAGACATAGCTGTGCCCGGCGCCGCCGCCCATCACGTTGATGCGCACCAGCACGTAGCCGTCGGCCTGCTTCATCGCGAGCATGGCCTTGGACAGCTTGTCGGAGTCGCCCGCATCGATCGCGTCGGGGCTCTTCACATAGTCGCTCAGCTCCTTGCCTACCAGGATCTCGCACAGGCGGTTGGCGCTGCTGCCGCACGACAAGGTCGCCGTAATCTGGCCGCGCACCGAAAACTCCTCCGGGCACATGGCCGCAAGCTCCTGGTTCACCTGGATAGCCTTGAAGACCTCCTGGCCGCGCAGGCTCTTCCAGCACAGGCGGATGGTATGGCGAAGGTCGTCGTGAAGCGCATCGGCCATTTGGTTCTCCTCGCGGGCTCCAGTATCTATCCCGCCGGGTGGTATGGCAAGGAGAAAGGTCGGCGCTCGAGCAGCCGAGAGGCCGCTCTGGTTGGAATCTCCGGCAGAATTGCGTCGCGCCCGGTCCGCGCGAGCCAGCACGGCCGCAGATGCCCCGCGCCGCGGCCGGAGCAAAGCCCCACCCACGCCAGCGCCGCGGTCAGTGCGACCACCCCGGTGAATTTAAGCCCGAATTTCACCCCTCCCGGACACGCCTCCTTGCCTCGTTCGCTCCCTCTGGCTCTCGCGCTTCAAAGACCCCTCGATAACCCGCCGCATCGCACGCGGCCGCCTCCAGGCCCGTCCGCGTAAGCATCGCTCGCCAGCGCCGAGAGTATCTGCGGCGCCAGCTGGCTCACACTGCCCGCGCCGAGGGTCATGATCAGATCGCCGGGCTGGGCCGCTGTTACGACCGCGGCCACGGCGGTGGGGATATCGGGAGCAAAGGCAACGCGCGGGCCCTGAATCCGCTCAGCCAGACGCTCCGCGGTAACGCCGGGAATCGGCTCCTCGCTGGCCGCGTAAATCGGCAGCACCACAACCGAATCGGCATCGCGAAATGCGCCGGCGAATTCGTCCAGTAAGTCCTGAGTGCGCGTGTACCGGTGAGGCTGGAAGACTACGAAAATCCTCCGGTACCCGCAAGCCCGCGCCGCGGCCAGCGTGGCGCGGATCTCGGTGGGGTGGTGCCCATAGTCGTCCACCACCGCGACGCCGCGCGCTTCGCCGTGCTTCTGGAACCGCCGGTCCACACCGCGGAACTGCCTCAGCCCCTCGGCGATCTTTTCAGCGGGCACTTCCAGCTGATGCGCAATGGCCACCGCGGCCGTTGCATTCAGCACATTATGCCGTCCCGGCACGTGCAGTTCGAATGGGCCCAGCACGCCGGATAACGCAGCCACCTGAAACCGCGAGTGAAAGCTTCCCTGCCCCGTTTCAAGAAACTCGAGCCGGTAGCAGGCCTCCGCGTCGGTCCCGTAGGTGAACACCCTCCGGTGTGCCTGCGGCAGGATGCCCTTCAGCCGCGTATCGTCGGCGCAGGCCGTCACCGCGCCGTAGAACGGCACGCGGTCCATGAACTCGAGAAAGGCCTGCTCCACGTCGTCCATGTCGCGATAGCAGTCCATGTGCTCGCGGTCGAGATTCGTCACCACACTCAGGATCGGCGAGAGCTTCAGAAAAGAGCGATCGCTCTCGTCGGCTTCGGCGACAAGATAGCGCGAGCTGCCCAGCTTCGCGTTCGAGCCCAGCGCGTCCACGCGCCCGCCCACCACCACGGTGGGATCGAGCCCGCCGGCCGCCAGCACTGCGGCCACCATCGAGGTCGTAGTCGTCTTGCCATGCATCCCGGCAATGGCGATGCCGTACTTGAGCCGCATCAGCTCGGCCAGCATCTCCGCGCGCTGGATCACCGGAATCTTGCGCGCCTGCGCCTCCAGCACTTCAGGATTCCTGCGGCTCACTGCGGAGCTCGTCACTACCACCGTCGCCCCGGCGACGTTCTTCGCGTCGTGGCCCTCGTAGACGGTGGCGCCCAGCCGCTCCAGTCGATCGGTGACCGGGCTCCGCCGCAAGTCCGACCCCGACACCTTCATCTCCAGCGTGAGCAGAATCTCGGCGATGCCGCTCATGCCGATGCCGCCGATACCAATGAAGTGTACGTGCTGGGAGGTCGCAAACATGCAGGGTAAAGTCCAATGTAACACTCACCGATTTGTCAGAAGCCCGGAACCAGAAGCCACTGATCACTGGCCACTGAGTTCTCACTCCGGCAGCGTGTACTCGAGGTCGTAGAAGTGCTGCCCGTTCTCGATGCTGATCGTGAACGTGCCCTCGAGGCCTTTTAAGTCGCCCGTGCCGGAGCCGGGCACGACCATCACCTTCATCCACGGACCATTCTTATCGATGGTGGCCATATGCTCGAGCACGAAACTTCCATGCTTGCCATTGAGCGTGCCGGTCACCATCTCGATCGCTACGTATCCGGCCGCGCCCTGCTTCGGATCGCCGGCCGTATACATCTCGCCTTTGGTCGTCGCCTCCAGATCGCCGTGAATCACCTTATCGATCGAGTAGCGCGCCAGCCCTTCGGCGGGCGGCGGCGTCAGTGGTTGAACCTTCACGGTGAACGTTCCGTGTGCCTGATGAGCCATGAGCATCTCCTTGGATTGCGCGGCCAAAAGCGGCGCCAGCAGTGTGAAAACGGCGAGAGCCATCGTGCGCGGTTGCATAGAAAAGAATTGTATGTTGCCGAGCCGCACTCCGATTCACTTCAACGGCAAAAGTTGCGTCACTTTATTTTCGCGCGTGCGCCGCAACCTTTCTTTTGCGCCGCTGTTCAATCGGGACATAACCGGCGCCGCGGAGGCGGCAGCAAAAAAGCCTCCCGCGGAGAAACAGCCGGAGCGGCCGCTGGCGATCGAAAACATGCGGCCCGCTGGATTGGAGAATCTATGGTCAGCATGAAGAAGTGGATGCTTGCAGCGGCGTTGGCAATTGGCGGCCTGGGCCTGGCAGCGGCTCCGGCAAACGCAGCGGTCCGCGTGGGAGTTGTTGTGGGCGGACCGGCTTATGTTCCGCCCTGCCCCGGAGCCGGATACGTATGGGTGGCCGGCTACTACGCCAACGGCTACTGGGTTCCCGGCTACTGGAACTTCATAGGCGTCCGCGTGGGTGTCCCGGTGGTGCGCGGCCGCGTCGTCTTCGACCGCGGCCCGGTGATTGCGCGGCGCGTGGGCCCGGACCGCGGCTATGACCACTTCCGCAGGTAATTATTCGACAGAAAACCTCCTGCCCGGCGGCCTCTCCGAAGATCGCAGAGGCCGCATCTTTCAACAGGCGCACTGGCCGCAGAGAATTCACTTGCCAGGATGCATACCGCTCGGGGATTCTTGAAAAACGAGCGCAACTAAACGTCAGCAACTTTGTCTTAATAATTGACGGTCGGCCAGGAATCGGAGTGGCCGGCAAGTGTCGAGGCCGGGGGCGACTCCGGAGTCCACGTTCCGCAACGGCGGACGGGGGCCGGCACAAGGAGGATGTCATGCGGAAGTTCCGCTCGGTGTTGTTTACGGTGCTCTTGGCCCTACCCTTTGCGGTTACGGCCAACGCCCAGGTTGCGGTAGGAGTCGGCGTCGGGCCGGCTGTGGTCGCGCCGGGCTACTACGGCTATTATGGTCCCCCGGATTGCGAATGGGGCTACTACTCTTATTATCCCTACGCTTGCGCTCCCTATGGATATTACGGACCCAGCTGGTTCGTCGGCGGCCTCTTCATCGGCGCCGGACCGTGGTACGGCTGGGGATGGCGCCACGGCTGGGGCTACGGCTACAGGGGCGGCTACGGCTATCGTGGTGGCTATGGTTATCACGGTGGCTACGGCTTCCGCGGCGGGTATGGTGGGCGTGCTCCTTACGCTGGCGGCTATCATGGTGGACCACCCGCAGCGCGCGGCTTTGTCGGCGGAGGCGGATACCGTGGCGGCGCTCCGGTTGCCCGGGGTTACGCGGGCGGTGGATTCCACGGCGGATATAGCGGCGGCCACGTCGGCGGATTCGGTGGCGGCGGCTTCCACGGTGGCGGCGGCGGTTTCCACGGTGGTGGCGGCTTCCATGGCGGAGGCGGCGGCGGTTTCCACGGTGGTGGCGGCTTCCATGGCGGAGGCGGCGGCCGCAGGTAAGCCGGCCAGAATCAACCAAAAAGCCCGTCTGCATCGGCAGACGGGCTTTTTGTTGGTGCGTACTTCAATCTCCGGCTCAAACCCCAGGGGGTAAGTGTGGTCGCAGCAGCCGCCCCGTCTCAACCCGCGCGGCGCAGCACCGTCGTTGGTTTGGGCCCCAGCGAGGCCAGCAGGTCGGCAATCCGCTCCGCCGCTCCGGGATGCGCCTGGGTGCGCGCCGCGGCAGCCATCCGCGCCAGCCGCTCCGGCGCCGTCAGCAGCCCCACCAGCGTCTCAACCAGCCTGCCCGGCGCGACCAGTCCAGATTCCTCAAGCATGACAGCCGCCCCTGCGTTCACCATGGCTTCGGCGTTGCGCTTCTGGTGCTCATCGGTCGCCGCTGCAAAAGGCACCAGCAGCGCGGGTTTGCCAGCCGCGGCCAGTTCCGCCACCGTCGAGGCCCCGCTGCGCGACAATACCAGGTGCGCCTGGGCAAAGCGCGCCGGCATGTCGTCCAGGAACGGCCGCACCTGCCAGCGCTCCCGATCGGCCCGGCTGGCGGCATAGGCCGCCTCTGTCGCCGCCGCGTGGCGTGCGCCGCTCTGGTGCAGCACCGTCAGCCCCGGCACCGCGTCCAGCAGCGCGCCAATGGCTTTAGGCAGCTCGTTGTTGAAGATCCGCGCTCCCTGCGATCCTCCGAAGACCAGCAGGTGCGGCGGCCCGTCGTCAGGCGGTTCCAGCTTGAAGAACCCCGGCCGCACGGGGATGCCCGTCACCTCGCTGTTCTGGAACCACGCGGTCGCCGAGGGAAAGTTCAGCGCTGCGGCCTGCACGCGTTTGCCCACCAGGCGGTTCGCCAGCCCCGGCATGGCATTGGGTTCAAAGGCCATCGTGGGGATGTGCATCTGCAGGGCCGCTGCCATCCCCGGTCCCGACGCGTAGCCGCCCACACCAAACACTACGTCGGGCTGGAACTCACGGATCAGCCGCTTGCACTCGGAGATGCTGCGGGGGAGCTGCAACAGGGTATTCAGGCGCGTCGCCAGCGAAACGCTCTTCAGCGGGCCTACATCGATCAGCCGCAGCGCGTAGCCGGCCTCCGGAACCAGCCGGATCTCCATGCCGCGCGCCGTGCCCACGAAGAGAACCTCGGCGTTGTGACGGACCTCAAGCTCCCGCGCTACGGCCAGCGCCGGGATAATATGTCCGCCGGTGCCGCCACCGGCTATCAAAACCTTTAGTTCCGTCAAGCTTTTGCCTTTCATTCGCAAATGCAGGGAGGAAAGCCTTTGGGAACGCCACTTGCGGCCATCTGCCGTCAGCCTGAAGCTATCTTACCAAGATTTCCGCGATGACGGTCAGGCCTGCGCCGGCGTCTCCGCCGTCAATCGGCCTTACGCGTGATATTCAATAGGATGCCGATGCTGGCCAGAGTGCAAAAGATCGATGTGCCCCCGTACGAGATCATGGGCAGCGGAATTCCCTTGGCCGGCACCAGCGACAACACCACGCTCATATTGAAAAACGCCTGCAGCAAAATAGTTGCGGTGATTCCGAAGGCCGCCATGCGGGCAAAGGCGTCGGGCGAACGGAAGGCCGCGCGCATCCCGCGCACGCCCAGCACCACGAAGAGTGCAACGATGAACATCGAGCCCAGGAATCCAAGCTCCTCGGCGATGTTGGCGAAGATAAAGTCGGTGGCCGCCTCGGGCAGAAAGAACAGCTTCTGAATCCCTTCCATATAGCCCCGGCCTGTCAGCCCGCCCGTGCCCACCGCGATCAGCGACTGCGTGATGTGGTAACCCGCGCCCATGGGATCGGCCAGCGGATTGAGAAAAACCAGCATGCGCTCGCGCCGCCAGGGAACCAGCAGCAGCAGCCCGGCCAGGAACGGCAGCGCCACGCCGATCGCGCCCAGCAGGTACTTCCACTCCATTCCCGCGAAGATCAGCATCAGCGCCGTCACCCCGGCCAGCACCAGCGCCGTGCCCAGGTCCGGCTGCCGCACCACCAGGATCATGAAGATCACGGGCATGATGGCTGCGCGCGCCAGCGTGTTCCTTAAGTCCCGCATCGCGTCCAGCCGCGTGTGCAGGAACCAGGCCAGAAACAGCACCAGCATCGGCTTGGCCACCTCGGAGGGCTCGAAGTCGAAACGCCCGAAGTGAATCCAGCGGTGCGTATTGTGCAGGCCGGGAAAGAAGAAGACCATCACCAGCAGCAGCGTGGTCCCGCACAGCGCCGGATAGATGAACCGCGGCGAGTTGTAGACGCGATAGTCCACGCGCATCAGCCCTACCATCGCCAGCACCCCGGCCAGGGCATACAGCGCCTGCTTGATCACCAGCGAATACGGCGAGTGGAACCGCTCCTCGGCCACCACCGCCGACGCCGAGAAGACCATCACCAGCCCCACCACCGTGAGCAGCAGCGCGGTGAAGAAGATCCACTTGTCGGCGCCTACGCGCTTTGCCATACGTTCCAGCTCCGCCGCTCGTTCACGAGTTCCTTGAAGACCCGTCCGCGGTGCTCGTAGTTCTCGAACTGGTCGAAGCTGGAGCAGGCCGGCGCCAGCAGCACCACGTCGCCCGGCCGCGCCGCGCACGCCGCCGCGTTCACTGCCGCATCCAGCGTCTCGCACGAGTGCATCGAAACCACCCCCCGCAGCTGCGACTCGATCTTGGCCGCTGCCGATCCGATGGTGTACACGGCGCGCACCCGCGTCCGCAGCAGGTCGGTCAGCACCGTGTAATCCGAGCCCTTGTCCTTGCCGCCCAGGATCAGGTGAACGCCCCCGGCAAACGCCGCGATTGCCTTTACGGTAGCGTCCACATTGGTGGCCTTCGAGTCGTTGTAGTACTCCACGCCGTTGACCGTAGCCACGTACTCCAGCCGGTGCTCGACCGCCTGGAAGCTCTCCACCGCCTTGCGGATCGTGTCTGCCGCCACCCCGGCCAGCCGCGCCGCGCACACCGCCGCCAGCACGTTCTCCACGTTGTGCTCGCCCTTCAGCGGGATTCCCGCCAGTGGCATCACCGTCTCTTCCGCCGCTCCGGCCTCACCGCGGTAGACCACGTAGCCCTCTTCCACCCACGCGCCCCGCTCCACCGCGTGCTCCATCGAGAACCAGTACACATGCGCCTTCGATCGCGCCGCGGCCGCCGCCGCCCGCACGTTGTCGGCGTTCAATATCACGGAGTCGTCCGCGTCCTGCGCCGCGAAGATCCGCTCCTTGGCCAGCGCGTAGTTCTCGAACGTCCCGTGCCGGTCCAGGTGGTCCGGCGTGATGTTCAGGATCACCGCGATGCGCGGATGAAACTCGACCGTGCTCTCCAACTGGAAGCTCGATACCTCCAGCACCGACCACGTCTCCGGCGTGCTCTCCTCGATCAGCGAAACCACCGGCACGCCGATGTTGCCGCCCACCAGCGTCGGCATCCCCGAGGCCTGGAGGATCGCCCCCAGCAGCGCCGTGGTCGTGGTCTTGCCGTTCGAGCCGGTAATCGCCGCGATCTTTCCCTGCATGAACCGCGCCGCCAGCTCCAGCTCGCCGATCACCGTCATGCCGAAGCTCTTCACCTGCACCAGCTCGGGCGTGTCCAGCGGAACCCCGGGACTGACCACGATCAGGTCCTGGCGCCGGAACGTCAGCAGACCATGGCCGCCCGCCTCCACCATGATCCCTTCTTCCAGCAGCGCCGGAATCTCCTTGGCCAGGGCCTCCGCCGAGCGCACGTCCGACACCGTCACCTGCGCGCCGCGCCGGCGAAGAAAAAGCGCCGCGGCCAGGCCCGATTTGCCCAGCCCCACCACCAGCACCCGTTTGCCCTTCACTTCCATCATCGGATCCCTCGTGCCCTTTGCGGCGATCTTGCCCGGCTCTCTTCAATAATTGTGCACCGCCCGCTGCGCGCCCGCGCGGCTTTAGCGCAGTTTCAACGTCGTAAGTGCAAACAGTGCAAACACCAGCGCCGCGATCCAGAAGCGGACAATCACCTTCGACTCGCTCCATCCCAGCTGCTCAAAGTGGTGGTGCAGCGGCGCCATCTTGAAGATACGCTTCTTGCGCAGCTTGTAGCTGCCCACCTGCAGCAACACGGAGAGCGCCTCCAGAATGAACACGCCGCCTATAAACGGCAGCAGCAGCTCCTGCCCGATCACCACCGCTACCGTCCCGATGGCCCCGCCCAGCGCCAGCGACCCCACGTCGCCCATGAAGATCTCCGCCGGGTGCGCGTTGTACCAGAGAAACCCGATCGACGCCCCCACCATCGACCCGCAAAACACCGTCAGCTCCCCGGCCAGCGGGTTCCAGCGCATATCCAGGTAGCCGGAGAAGACCACGTGCCCGCTCAGGTACGCGAGCAGCGTGAGTGCGCAGGCCGCAATCAGCGTGCAGCCGATGGCCAGCCCGTCCAGCCCGTCGGTCAGGTTCACTGCGTTCGACGCGCCCATCAACACGAACACGACAAAGCCTACGAACGGCAGAAACATGAGCAGACCCAGGTGCGGCACCGTGCTCGGCCACCAGTGCCACAGCAGGTCCCACCGTTGCGACTTGAAGAACGGCACCGTCAGCTGCGTCGAGAACATCTTGAACTCTTCGAGCGCCACCAGCGCCGCGGCCACCAGCACGCCGGTGAGCCCCTGCCAGAAGAGCTTGGCCCGCGCCGTCAGCCCCAGGCTCCGCCTCTGCACCACCTTGATGTAATCGTCGGCAAACCCGATCGCCGCGAACGCGAATGTAGAAAAAACCGTGACCCACACCAGCGGATTCGCCGGATCCGACCACAGCACCGTCGGCAGCAGGATCGCGATCACGATCAGCACCCCGCCCATCGTCGGCGTGCCCGACTTCTTCTGGTGCGACTGCGGCCCGTCCTCGCGGATGAACTGCCCGATCTGGAACTCGCGCAGCTTCTGGATCACGTAGGGCCCGATGAACAGCGCGATCATCAGAGCCGTCAGCGACGCGAACGCCGTGCGAAACGTCAGGTAGCGGAAGATCCGGAACGGGTGAAAGAACGGAAACAGCTTTTCGTAGAGCAGCCAGTAGAGCAAGAAGCCTCCGATGCATGATTGAAACCGGATCGAGGGTAGCGTCCAAATTTGCCCTCGTGTTTGAAAGGGCACGACTTCAAAGATTGCAGAAAACCGGCTGCGGCGGAGGTTTTGTAAAAGGGCACGACTTCAGTCGGGCCGAAAACGCAACAAAATGAAAGACGGGCTTTAGCCCCTGCGGGATGCTTCCACGCCGATTCACCCGTCACTCTCCCTTTTTCCGCAACCTCTTGAGTCACGCCGTAAGCGCCAGTCCTATTGAACCGGTTTTAGCTCAGGGAAGGTCCTGATCGAATTTGGACACTACCGGAATTGACCCGAGATTTAGCTTGATTTTACAGGCCATGCGCCCCGGTCTGCCCAAACGCCGGAGCTAGAATGGTAACGTTCGCCAATGAGGTGCCCATCATGAAGCATTCCCTCCTTCCGTTGCCCTGCGCGCTGCTTGGCCTCCTGTCCATCGCCTGCGTCTCGGTTGCCCAGTCCCCCTCAAACTCCGGCCTCGTCTCCGAGGTGAACCCCATCATTGGCACCGGCCGCGGCCCCGGCGACAGCATCAATCTCTTCCCCGGCGCCGCCATGCCCTTCGGCATGGTCCAGCTCAGCCCCGACACCGAAGACCACAACTACGGCTACCACTACTACGACCCCACCATTCAGGGCTTCAGCATGACCCACATGAGCGGCCCCGGCTGCGCCAACGAGGGCGAGGTCTTCTTTACCGCCACCACCGGCCCCATCCACACCACCGGTGACGACTTCCAGTCGCCCTACTCGCACGCGATGGAGTCCGCCCACCCCGGCTTCTACCAGGTGCGCCTGCTCGCCTGGGACATCGACGCCGAGCTCAGCGCCACCGACCGCACCGGCATCGCCCGCTTCACCTTCCCCGCCGGCAAGCCCGCCAACATCCTGCTCCCCTTGAGCCACACCCTCAACTACACCACCGCCGCCTCTGTCCAGATCGTCGGCGATAACCGGCTCCAGGGCTACGTCGAGAACCGCGCCTTCTGCGGCAACCAGCAGAGCTACAAGGTCTACTTCGTCATGACCTTCAGCAAGCCCTTCTCCTCCTTCGGCACCTGGACCGGCAAGCGATACGGCGGACCCGGAACCATCGTTGCGGACAGCCGCAGCGCCGAGCAGACCGGCCACGACCAGTGGACCGGCGCCTACGCCACCTGGGCCCCCGAATCCAGCCCCCAGACCGTCACCGCCAAGATCGCCATCTCCTACGTCGATCCCGCCGGCGCCGAAAACAACCTCAAGACCGAGTCCGCCGGTAAAGACTTCTCCACCATCCGCAGCGACGCCGAAGCCGCATGGAACAAGGCCCTCGGCGTCATCGACGTCAGCGGCGGAACAGCCGAAGAACGCACCGTCTTTTACACCGCGCTCTATCACTCCCTGCTCATGCCCAGCATCTTCAGCGACGCCGACGGCCGCTACCTCGGCTTCGACGGCCAGATTCATCACGTCGACCCCGGCCATCTCATCTACGCCAACTGGTCGGGCTGGGACATCTACCGCAGCGAGCTCCCGCTGCTGGCCATGATCGAGCCTGCGCGCATGGAGGACATGGCCCAGTCCGTCGTCCTCATGTACCAGCAGGGCGGCTGGATAGGCCGCTGGCCCCAGATCAACCTCTACACCAACGTCATGGCCGGCAGCCCCCTCACCGTCGGCCTTGCCACCGCCTGGCTCGACGGCCTCCACGGCTTCGACATGAACGCCGGCTGGGAAGGCATGTATAAGGACGCAACCGAAGCCGCCCCGTCCGGCCATCCCTACCAGGGCGAAGAGGGCATGGACTGGATCAACAAGCTCCACTACGTCCCCGACGACAAGGTCAGCTACGGCTCCGTCTCGCAGCTCCAGGAAGACACCGTCGCCTACGCCTCGCTCTACCGCCTCGCCGTCGGCCTCGGCAAAACGGATGACGCCAAGACCCTCTACAACCGCTCCCTCTACTACCGCAACGTCTTCGACCACGACGATCACTTCTTCCGCCCCCGCGACGCCGACGGCCAGTGGGTGCCCCACTTCGACCCCGTCCAGGAGAATCACGGCTTCATCGAAGGCACCGGCTGGCACTACCAGTGGCTGGAGCCGGCCGACATGGCCTGGGTCGTCAACGCCACGGGCCGCGACCTCTTCAACAAACGCCTCACCGAATTCTTCAACTACCCCATCCCCGGCTGGTACGGCCAGTACTACAATCCCTACAACGAGACCGACCTCGAAACCCCCTTCATGTTCAACTTCTCCGGCCGCCCCTGGGAGACCCAGCGCGTCGTCCGCCGCGTGCTCAATGAGAACTACACCGCCTCGCCCGACGGCATCCCCGGAAACGACGACTGCGGCGAGATGTCCTCCTGGGCGGTAATGAGCATGTTGGGCATCTACAGTGTGGACCCCGCCAGCCTCGCCTACGAGATGGTCGGCCCGGTCTTCCCCAAGGCCGTTATCCACCTGCGCGAGCCCTACGCCGGCAAGGAGTTTACGATCGAAGCCTCCGGCGCCGCGCCCGACGCCGCCTACATCCAGAGCGTGACCCTCAACGGCCAGCCGCATGAAAAGAACTGGATCTCGTTCAAGGCCATCTCTGCCGGCGGCACGCTGAGCGTCGCCGTCGGAACGAATCCTGACGAATCCTGGGGCGCCGCACCCGGCGACGCGCCGCCCTCGCTGAGCGACGTGCAGCCGTAATCTCCGATGCCCGGATTTCCCCGCTGCGTTCGCAGTGGGGAGTCCGAAATGCGACGAGCGATGAGCCGGCTCTTCATGCCTGCCGCCAATCGAGCTACGGATTTAGCGAAGTGAAGGATTCGACGGAGAGAATAATGCCTCTCGCATTCAGGGATACAATGATGGCTACGGAGGCCCCATGGGAACCCCACAAAACACGGTGGTCGTGGACTTGGGTCCACTTCGGCAGGCAGTCGAGGAGAGAGTCAAGTCTGGCGCCTACGCCTCACCGGATGAAGTGATTCAGGCTGGCTTGCACGCTCTGGAACGCCAGGAAGCCATGTTGAACGACTGGCTCACCCAGCAGGCGGAAGAGTCCCTCGCCGATCCCGAGCCAAGTATTCCGGCAACGGAGGTATTCCGGGAGTTACGCGCGATTCATCGGAAAACCATCCGGGAGACGCGTTGAAAAAGTATGAGGTGCTTTTCCGGCCACGAGCACGGAAGGATCTCATCTCCCTTTACCGCTACATTGCAAAGCAAGCCGGTCCAAAGATCGCCGCAAATTACATTGTGCGGATTGAAAAGGCTTGCCTCTCGCTCATGGCTGTTCCCCTGCGGGGAACAGCCATCGCTTCAAAGATGTCTGGGTTACGTACGATGGGCTTCGAGCGCCGGGCAACCGTTCTGTTTCGCGTTGGGGAAGATTCGGTAGAGATTCTCCGCATCTACTATGGCGGACAGAATTGGGGGCCAGATATAAAAAGGTTACTCGGAATCTAGCCAGGTTCTTACCGCGTCTTCGCCACTTCCTCCACCGTCACCGGATCGAGGAATGGCATCTGCGCCCTGAGCTCCTTGCCCACAATCTCCACCGGATGCTTCGCCTCGGCCTCGCGAAAGGCCAGAAACTCCTTCCGCCCGGAGTTCTGGTCGGCGAGAAATCTCTTCGCAAACGAGCCGTCCTGGATCTCGGCCAGGATCTGCTTCATCGCCTTGCGGCTCTCCTCGTTGATCACCCGCGGCCCGCTCACGTAGTCGCCCCACTCCGCCGTATCCGAGATCGAGTAGCGCATGTACGCGAGGCCCCCGCGATAGATCAGGTCCACGATCAGCTTCAGCTCGTGCAGGCACTCGAAGTAGGCGCTCTCGGGCTGATACCCGGCCTCGACCAGCGTCTCAAAACCCGCCTTGATCAGCGCGCTCACGCCGCCGCAGAGCACGCTCTGCTCACCGAAGAGGTCGGTCTCGGTCTCTTCCTTGAACGTCGTCTCCAGCACCCCGGCTCGCGTGCAGCCAATGCCCTTCAGGTAGCTCAGGCACAGCGCGTGTGCCTTGCCGGTTGCGTCCTGGTGCACGGCGATCAGCCCCGGCACGCCGCCGCCCTCGACAAACACTTCGCGCACGCGATGCCCCGGCGCCTTGGGCGCGGCCATGCCCACATCGATGCCCGCCGCCGGAACGATCGTCTTGAAGTGAATATTGAAGCCGTGCGCGAACATCAGCAGTTTGCCGGCGCTGAGGTTCGGCCCAATCTCTTCGGCATACAATTTGGCCTGCGTCTGATCGGGAACCAGCATCATCACCACGTCGGCCCACTTCGTCGCCTCCGCCGGCGTAGCCACTTCCAGGCCCGCCTTCTGCGCCTTGGCAATGGACTTCGAACCCGCCGCCAGCCCCACCCTCACCTCGACGCCCGAGTCCTTCAGGTTAAGCGCGTGGGCGTGCCCCTGCGAGCCGTAGCCGATGATGGCCACCTTCTTGGCCTGAATCAGCGTCAGGTCCGCATCGTGATCGTAGTACGTCTTCGCCATGATTCTTCTTTTTCCTTTGTCTCTTCAGTGAGTATGGAGTCGCTTCGGAGCGCTCATGTACACGAACCCTGCCTGGAATGGCGAGCCCTGCATTGATTATGGCTGCTCGATCGGGGCCGTGTCTTGAATTGCCTCCGCGCGCGTCCCATTCGCCGCCTCCACGCCCGCGCCCATCGCCTTCAGCACGCTGCTCGTGTGGTGCCCCCGCCGCATCGTCATCTTGCCGCTGCGGCAGATCTCGAGGATCTTCCCATCGCCCTCGTGCAGCACCTGGATCAGCCCTTCAATCTTGCTCTCCACGCCCGTCATCTCGATCATCAGCGACTCCGGCGCCAGATCCACAATCCGCGCGCGGAAAACCTCCACCAGCTCGAAGATCTGCGAGCGGCTTTGCGGCGTGGCTGCGACTTTGATGAGCGCCAGCTCCCGCGTCACCGCCGCCGCCTGCGTAATGTCGTCCACATCGACGACATTCTCGAGCTTGAACAGGCTCGCGCGGATGCGGTGCCCAGCCTCGGCCGAGGCGTCGCACACCAGCGTCAGCCGCGACAGCCCCTCGCGCTCGCTCCTGCCCACGGTGAGCGAGTTGATGTTGATGTTCAAACGCCGGAACAACGAAGCCACGCGCGTCAGCACGCCCGGCAAGTCTTCCACATAAGCAACAAACGTGTGCAGCATAAAAGCACCTTTCAGAGAACAGAGAGCAGAGAACAGAGGGCAGAGAGCAAAACAGGTCTAGCTGTTGAGTCTCCCGAGAGTTGCCTAAATCATCTTTCCGACCTCGTGAGAGAGCTTTTCTGCTTCGTCGATCTGCTCCGAATTCCCTATCTCGAGCATCCGGGCAATTTCCAGTTGCGTTTGTAATTCGCAATTGGATGCCCGAGCGATGCCCAAGAATTGCCGGAATTCCTTCGTATTCAGTCTTCCATGTCCTTCAGCAATGTTACTTGGCAATGAAACCGCCGCCCTTCGGATCTGGCTGGTCAGGCCAAATATTTCTTCGCGGGGGAAACCTTGAGTCAGCCGGTATATCTTTGCGGTCAACTGCATCGCTCTTTGCCACATCAGCAGCTCTCGAAATGATTGAGCCATCTCTCTCGACTCCTCGCCCGTGTTCTCTGTTCTCTGTTCTCTGTTCTCTGTTCTCTGTTCTCTGTTCTCTGTTCTCTGTTCTCTGTTCTCTGTTCTCTGTTTACTTATCGTCCGCGCGCTCTTCCAGCGGGTCTTTGCCCGGCCGCCGAATCATCTCGTGCAGCGCGCTACCGGCCGGAATCATCGGATACACCGAGTCTTCCTTCTCCACCAGGAAGTTCAGCAGAAACGCTCCCGGCGCCGACCGCGCTTCGTTCACCGCATCGGCCACTTCGCTGCGCGTGCGCACCGCGCGCCCCGCAATCCCGTGCGCATCGGCCAGCTTTACAAAATCAGGGCTCACCAGCGGCGTGGCCTCGTAGTTGCGCTCGTAGAAAAACTCCTGCCACTGCCGCACCATCCCCAGGTAGCCGTTGTTGATGATCGCGATGTTGATCTTGAGCTTCTCCTGCACGATGGTCGCCAGTTCGGCTGCCGTCATCTGGAACCCGCCATCTCCGGCAATCACCCACACTTCCTTCTCCGGGCAGGCCATCTTGGCGCCGATCGCCGCCGGCAGCGCAAACCCCATCGTCCCAAGGCCCCCTGAAGTGATCAGCGTACGCGGCTCCTCATGCCGGAAGTACTGCGCCTCCCACATTTGGTGCTGGCCCACATCGGTCACAATCACCGCATCGCCGCCGGTGATCCGCCACAGATCGTGCATCACGTGCGCTGCGTAGAGATGGCCAGTTTCGGGCAGGTTCTTGATATCGCGCACCGCGACCTCGCCCTTCATCCCATCAATCGTCTTCAGCCACGCCGCCCCATCGCGTCCCGGAACCCGCGGCAGCAGTTCCTCGAGCACCTCGCGCAGGTCGCCCACCAGCGCCACATCGACTTTAATATTTTTGTTGATCTCCGCCGGGTCTACCTCGATGTGAATCTTCTTGGCCTTGGGCGCATACGTCGAAGTAGTGCCCGTCACGCGGTCGTCAAACCGCATCCCGCACGCGATCAGCAGATCGGCCTCCTGGATGGCGTTGTTCACCCACGCCTCGCCGTGCATTCCCATCATGCCCAGGTTCAACGGGTGTGACGCCGGAAACGCCCCCAGGCCCAGCAGCGTGAGCGCCACCGGAATCTGCGCCCGCTCGGCCAGTGTGCGCACCTGCTCCATCGCCCCGGACTCCGAAATACCGTGCCCGGCCAGAATCACCGGCCGCTTCGCACTGCGAATCAGCTCCGCCGCATGATCCAGCCCTGAGTCGGCCACATGCAGCATCGGGTGCGGCCGGTACTCGCGCGGCTTCGCCGCCTCAAAGTTGAAGTCCGCCGTCCCCTGCTGCGCATCCTTCGTGATGTCCACCAGCACCGGCCCCGGCCTTCCCGACCGCGCAATCTGGAATGCATGGCGCAGTGTCGCCGCCAGGTCTTCGGTCCGGCTCACGAGAAAGTTGTGCTTCGTCACCGGCAGCGTCACGCCCGTGATGTCCACTTCCTGAAACGCATCCGTGCCCAGCACCTTGCTCGATACATTGCCCGTAATGCAGACCATCGGAATTGAGTCCAGCATCGCCGTGGCAATGCCGGTCACAAGATTCGTTGCGCCCGGCCCGCTGGTGGCGACCGCGACGCCCACCTTGCCCGAGGCCCGCGCATAGCCATCGGCCATGTGCGCCGCGCCCTGCTCGTGCCGTACCAGCACATGCCGGATGGGAAACTTGCGCAGCGCATCGTAGGCCGGCAGAATCGCCCCGCCCGGATACCCGAAGACCTCCGTCACGCCCTCGCCCACCAGCGTGGCCCACAGAATCTCTGCGCCGGTCAGCCGCGTCGGCGTCGTCAAATGTGCATTACACAATTGCGTTGTTTCCTTGGTCCCCATAGCAACTCCTTCCGCTCTAGTCGTCATCGGCTTTCCTGATCCCTGGTGTTACGTTGTTGCTCCCTCTGACGCCGACTTCACCCGATCCACATACTTCCTGAACACGCCCTTCGGCCACCGCATCGCCGGCGGCCTAAAGTCCTTGAGCCGCGCCGCCATTTCCGCGTCGCTGATCTCCACATTCAGCGTCCGCCTGGCAATATCGAACGCGATGATGTCGCCCTCGCGCACCGCCGCAATCGGCCCGCCCACAAACGCCTCCGGCGCCACGTGGCCCGCCGTGAATCCCCGCGTCGCGCCGCTGAACCGCCCATCTGTAAGCAGAGCCACCTGTGCGCTCAGCTCCGCATTCGAGCTGATGGCCGCCGTCACCTGCAGCATCTCGCGCATCCCCGGCCCGCCCTTCGGCCCCTCGTAGCGGATCACCACCACGTCGCCTGGCTTGATGCCGCCCGCCTGCACAACCTTGAAGCAATCCTCTTCGCAATCGAAGACCCGCGCCGGCCCGCGATGCTCGTACTTACCCGCCGCGGCAATCTTCATCACGCACCCTTCAGGCGCCAGATTACCTTTCAGGATCACCAGCCCGCCATTCGCCTTAATGGGCTTCTCGAAGGTATGAATCACATCCTGCCCCGGCGTCTCCTTCGCCAGCGCGGCTTCCTCGGCCAGCGTCCTTCCGCTGATCGTAAGAGCCGATCCATCCGCATGTCCCGCATCGATCATGCGCTTCGCCAAGAGGCGCGACCCACCCGCCGCCTGGTAATCCGAAGCCACATACTTGCCCGCCGGCGTCAGATCGCAGATATACGGAGTGCGCTTCGAGATCGCGTCGAAGTCGTCAATCGACAGCTCAATCCCCATCTC
>DATJMU010000126.1:0-25455 GCA_035508555.1 Occallatibacter sp.
GGGCGCGCCTGCGCGTCAAAGACGGCGAGACGGTCAAGCTGGGTGAACTGCTGGCCGAGTGGGACCCGTACACCTATGCGATTCTCACCGAGATCGGCGGCACGGTCGGCTTCAAGGACCTGCAGGAAGGCATCACGCTCAACGAGGAAGTCGACGAAGTCACCGGCCTCTCGCGCTGGGTGGTTGCCGACTCACCCGATGAGAAGCGCCAGCCCGCTTTCGTGATCAAGAATGCGAAGGCCAACAAGCGCTACCTGCTGCCGCGCGGCGCTCACCTGATGATTCAGGAAGGCGACGAGGTCGGTCCTGGCGATGTGCTCGCGAAGATTCCCAAGGAGTCGACGCGCACCAAGGACATCACCGGCGGTCTGCCGCGCGTGGTCGAGCTGTTCGAGGCCCGCAAGCCCCGCGAGACGGCCATCATCAGCGAGATCGACGGCGTGGTTCGCTTTGGCGAAGTCACCAAGGGCCAGCGCAAGATCTACGTTGCCGCAGACAATGGCGACGAGAGGGAGTATTCGGTTCCCCGCGGCATCCACGTCAACGTCCAGGAGGGCGAGCGGCTGCGCGCCGGCGATCCTCTTATGGATGGCCCCTTGAACCCGCACGACATTCTCGCCGTGCTGGGCGAAAAGGAGCTGCAGGCTTACCTGGTGAACGAAATCCAGGAGGTCTACCGCCTCCAGGGCGTGGCCATCAGCGACAAGCACATCGAAGTCATTGTGCGCCAAATGCTGCGCTGGGTGCGCATCGACGAGGTCGGCGATACCAACTTCCTGCTCGAGCAGCAGGTCGACCGCTTCCGCTTCCGCGAAGAGAACGAGCGCGTGCTTGCGGACGGCGGCCGTCCGGCCATCGGCCGTCCGCTGCTGCTGGGCATCACCAAGGCATCGCTTTCGACGGAGAGCTTCATCTCCGCCGCCAGCTTCCAGGAGACCACGCGCGTTCTCACCGAGGCCAGCATCAACGGCATGGTGGACAACCTGCGCGGCCTCAAGGAGAACGTCATCGTCGGCCGTCTTATTCCGGCCGGCACGGGCCTCGAGTACTACCGCAACGTGCAGCTCTCGCCCGAACTGGAAGAAGCGGCGGCGCGGGTGCAGCAGGAGGTTCACGCCGAGATCGAAGCCGCCGAGCGCGAGCTCGAGCTCATGCGGCAGGAAGGCGAAGCCGAAGAGATGGCGGCCGAGTAGCGGAGTATCGCGGCCGCTCATTCATCCATCGGTTGGTAAGGGCCCGGCGCGAGCCGGGCCTTCTTATTTGTGCGACTTCGATCCGGGGCCGGCGGTCCCGCGGTCCCGCACCCCTCCCTGTTTTTCCTGCGCAGCCTGCTTCGTCACGTACATCGCGGCGTCCGCGGCGCTCAACAGCGAGTCTCTGGTCGTGCCGTCCTCGGGATACAGCGCCACGCCAATGCTGGCCGAGCCGCGCACCACGCAACCCTCCGCGGCAAACGGCTCGGCAAAGCAGCCATCCAGCCGCACTGCGATCTCGTTCACGTCGGCGCGCCCGCTCACATCGGAAATGATTGCGGCAAACTCGTCGCCGCCCAGGCGCGCCAGCATGTCGCCCGGTCGTAGTTGGCGCTTCATGCGCCGCGCCACCTCCTGCAGGTACTGGTCGCCCACCTGGTGGCCGTATACGTCGTTCACCTGTTTGAACTCATTCAGGTCGATATAGATCAGTCCGAAGATTTTGTGCGGCTCACCCGCCTCCCGAATGAAGTTGTCGAGCACCCGTTCGAACGAGAAGCGGTTCTGGATATCCGTGAGCAGGTCGTACTCCGAGCGGTGCACAAGATCGGAGTAAAGCCGCGAGGTCTCCATCGCCAGCTCGGTCAATCCCGCGCCCAGCGCCAGTGCCGCTTGCTCGTCTGCTCCGGGCTTAGCAAGCGAGTCGACCGCAGCATGAATCGCGCCCAATCCGTCTCCCCGGCGGCCCGATATCTCCCGGCTGATAATCTGCTGCGAAGTGATCTTGGGCGGCTTGTTGCCGATGCAGCCGCTCCCGCGAACCTCGCACCAGCACGGTGCCCCGCGAAGCTTGAACGACACCACTTCGGTGATCTGCTCGACGATATCTTCGAGCGGCCTCGCATTGTTAATCTGCTCCAGGATGCGGCTGCGCCGGCGCTCAAGATAGGCCAGAGCCGCTGTTTCGCGCCGCACCTTGCGCTCGAACAGCAGGCTCCTGACCCCGACGGCAAGAATGGCCGCCGCCAGCAGTCCGATGACGAGCAGCAGATTGCGGACGTTCAGAGGGGAGGGCTGCGCCATCACTTCGACGTCGGCGAACGACCGAAGCAGGATGTTGAACTGTACGTCGCCGTTGAAAGGATCAGCCACTGCCAGCATGCAGATGCCGGTGACGCGTACTCGTGAGCCCACCGGGACGCGCTTCATCGGCGGAAGAGGGATGCGGTCGAACAGGTCGGGATGGCGAAAGATGGCCGAGAACAAGTGTCCTCGGGTCTCCAGGACGTACTCATCCTGAGTGGCCTGCCGCACCTCTGTAACCACCGTTCCTTCAATCGAAACCAGATCGAAGCTATGACCGCGGCCGCTGTTGCCCCCCGCCGCCAATTCCCGCCAGGTAAGCAGAGATGGCGCGATGGGCGCTTCCACCGAGCTGTCGTGGACCTCGCTGCGCGTCAGGGCCAGAAAGCCGTTCTGCACCTCTGGGAACCCGATGGCGGTTGCCAGGTCACCGATCCGCAGCGGGCTGTCAGCGTGGGTTTCGATCCACAGGCTCCTGGGGCCGTCCTCGAGCACCAGCGCCGCACCCGGCTGATAGTAGGTAATCGTTCCCCGGACGCGCATCCGCTCTGTGCCATCGATCATGTGATAACCGGTGATAATGCGGTCCATCCGCGTGAGGGGTAGCGACCAGGGATTGGCATCGGCGGCCCTGAGAATCTTGACTCCGGACAGCGATTGCACGTGGAAGAGCACACCGGTCTGCTCCATTTTGTTGTCGAAATGTCCAGACACTACGCCGGTGATCTGAACCTCCGCGTCGAGCAGGCCCTCGAGTGCGTTCGCATCGTTGCTGTCGATGTCCGCGTCGACCTGGCCCCCATCCACAACCGTCTGGAGATAGATGGACGGCGCGGGCAAATTCGCTTCCGGCACCATGTCGGCGGAGCGGACCAGGGCGCGCACGGTGACATACCTGCAATCGGCTTCTCCCCGGATCATTTCCTGGAAAGTGGCTTGCTCCGGCGCCGGCAGCGCCCCGTGCCCCAGCGGAACAATGACCGCGTCAGTGACGTAGGGCCTGAAACTCGGGTGCATGATTCCTCGCACCAGAATGCGATCGCCGGGAGTGAGCTTGAGCCTCGTGTCCGTGTGCACATAAATGGCTGCATTCCCGTCCTGCACAAACAGAAGTTTGTCTACGGAGCGGAAGTACGTAACCGTGGCCTGGAAGGATACAGGCAGGCCCTGCTCCACCTGCTCGTTGGTGAGCGCGGCCACCGCGCGCAAAGTGATCAACGGCGCCGGCGCAGCCGCCCCTGCGGCCATGGTCCACGCCAGGATCATCGCGGCTTCTGCAACGCTTCGTGTCATCACGGACCCGTCCGTTCGAGCGCTATGCTCCCGTACGGCCCCCCAGGCTTTTATCGGCAGCTTTGCTGTCCAATTGATGCCAGCGCCCCCCGTTAGCCGGCAATCTCCGACCAAGCCCAGTCTGGTTAAATTCCATCAAGCCATCCTACTCCGGGATGAGTCTGTTTTGATCACCTTTTGGTGGGAGACAGGTGGTCCGCCGGACCCCCCCGCCACCACGCCCCATCCGCCCAGTTCTCTTCTTGCTTCCGGCTTCTCAAGCAAACCGGGCGCCCGATGTGGGAATCTATTCCGTGATGAATTCCATCAAGAGTCCCGTCGCTCTTTCTATGCGCCGGGCCGACGCCCAGGCACAGCCCGCTCGCCGCATACGGATCCTTGGCGTTCCGCTCGATATGGGCGCCAGCCGCCGCGGTGTGGACATGGGCCCCTCGGCCATGCGTGTGGCCGGGCTGCAGGCGCGGCTCGAAGCCCTCGGGCATCAAGTCACCGACGGCGGAAACATCCGCGTCGAGGTCGCCGAAACCCGTTCTTCGGGCAGCAGGAATGCCCATTACCTCGCCGAGATCTCCGAAACCTGCGCCCACACGGCAAACGCCGTCCTGGAAACCCTCGAGGAGGGATCCACCCCCCTCGTACTCGGCGGCGATCACTCTCTCGCGGCCGGCTCTCTATCCGGCGTGGCGGAGTTCTATCGGCGGAAGGGCGTGAAGATCGGTCTCCTCTGGATGGATGCCCACACCGACATCAACACGCCCGAGACTTCGCCTTCAGGCAACGTGCACGGGATGCCCCTCGCCGCTCTGCTCGGTCTCGGCCCCGAGCCGCTGTCCACGCTCTTCGGCTATGCGCCCAAAGTTGCGCCCGGGAACACAGTCCTCATCGGCATCCGCGACATCGATGCCGCCGAGCGCGAAAACCTCCGCCGCGCCGGCCTCACCGAAATCTATACCATGCGCGACATCGACGAGCGCGGCATGAGGACCGTGATGGAAGACGCGCTGCGTGCCGCCGGCAGCGGAACCGCGGGCTACCACGTCTCGCTCGATATGGACTGGATCGACCCCGAGGATGCGCCTGGCGTCGGTACGCCTGTCCGCGGCGGGGCCACTTATCGCGAAGCCCATCTCGCCATGGAGATCCTTGCCGACCACGGCCGCCTGCTCAGCTTCGAGATCGTCGAAGTCAACCCCGTCATCGACGAACACAATCGTACCGCCGACCTCGCCGTGGAACTGGCCTGCTCCGCCTTCGGCAAGAAAATCATTTAGGCCGAACGTGGCTGCCTGATTGCCGTCGCCGTGGGAGCGCTTTCTCGCGCGTCTGGCTCAGGCCGGGGTGGCGCGCGCCACATGCTTCATCCAGGCGCGTGTCCCGGGGTAGCAGCACGATTGCGACGCAATCTCGGCCGCCTCCGCCAGCGCTTCGATGAATCCGCGGCCCATGGACGCAAAGTAGCAATAGGCCCCATGCAGAATATCGCCGGCGCCCATCGTATCCACGGCTTCGACGGGCGGCACGCGCAGCGTCCCCGAGCTCTGGCCTGCTTCGAACCGCACCGGATCGCCGCCGTGCGTGATCGCGATCTCCCGCACTCCGGCATCCTTGAGATAGCGCAGCGTCTCGTCTTCGTTCGCGCAGCCGGGCGGCGCAAAGTCTGCCGAGCAGATGACGGCATCCACGTTCATCAGCAGATCCGCGGTTCCGTCCTTCCAGCTTCCACCGTCGAACACGACAGGAATCTTGCGGGCACGCGCCGCGGCGGCCCAGGCCTGGCAGGCAGGCATCGAATGGCCATCGACAAGCACGATGCGCGCCTGTTCCAGCGCCTTGGCATGGATCTCGACCGAAGGCGCAGCCATGCGTATGGCATTGGCGGAGACCACATTGCGCCGGCCGGCTTTGTCGACCGTGACCGACGAGATTGCGGGCATCTCTTCGAAGCCGGGGGTAAGGTCGATGAACTGGACAAAGTGGTTTTCCAGTTCCCGCCGGATGGTTTCACCCAGCGAGTGGCGGCCGACGGCCGTTGCCAGGGTTGCGCCGCCCTCAAGGTGCGCAAAGGCGATGGCCGCGTTGGTGGCCGGCCCTCCGACAAATACATCCTGGCTCCGCGCCGTTATCTTCGAGTTCGGAGCCGGAAACTTGTCGACTGCGTAAACAATGTCGATTGTCGAGAGTCCTACAAAAACGCCACGCGCCATCGCTCATCCTCCATCACCCCCTCCCAACGACATTTTAGTTCCATCGCCCTGGGCGACTTCGTCTGCGCGGCTGAAATGCTTCTTGGCGAAGACAGGCCCGAGGGGGGACAATGCTCTGGTCCCGCTCAATTTCGCGCCGTGCGCTTCGTCTTTCTTTAGCGGGCGCCGCGCCCCGAAGGGGTTTAGATGCACTCAGTGTGGATGGGCGAATTCATGGGAACGCTGATTCTGGTGCTCCTTGGTACCGGCGTTAACGCCGGCGTGACGCTGCGCAAGTCCTACGCGGAAGGCGCGGGCTGGATGGTGATCGCCACCGGCTGGGCGCTGGCGGTGCTCTGCGGCGTGGTAGTCGCGCAGGCCTTCGGCAGCCCAGGCGCCAATATCAATCCCGCGGTCACACTCGCTTCCTCCGTTGTCAGCGGCAACTTCTCGCAGTTGCTGGTCTACTGGCCGGCGCAGTTCCTCGGCGCGATGGCCGGCGCCACGCTGATGGCCTTGCACTACGCGCCCCACTGGGGGCCCACGCCCGACCCCGCGGCCAAGCTCGGTGTCTTTTGCACTGACGCGGCCGTTCGCAGTCCTCTTGCCAACATCGCCAGCGAGGCCATCGGCACGGCAGTTCTCGTCCTGGTGGCCACGGCCATCTTCTCGCATGGAGTTTCGATGAGCGGTCCCGCCGCCGGCCTGGGGCCGTGGCTGGTCGGCAGCCTGGTCTGGGGCATCGGCCTTTCGCTCGGCGGCACGACGGGCTACGCCATCAATCCCGCGCGCGACCTGGGCCCGCGGCTGGCGCACACCATCCTGCCCATTCCCGGCAAAGGCGCATCGAACTGGAGTTATGCGCCGTTGCCGCTCATTGGCGATCTTGTCGGCGCCGTACTGGCCGGGCTCCTGTTGCGCTACGCACGTCTCTGACGGTCTGGTTCTATACCCGCTCCGTGTCCCGGTTGTATCCTTGCCTCTTGATCGCAGTTTCTGCGCCGCAATCGAGGATTATTGATGCCGGCTCCTGTCCTGCAACTCGATCCCAATGACAACGTATTGGTCGCGCTCGCCACTCTCGACCTGGGCGCAACCGTAACTCTTCCGTCTTCCTCGAACTTCTCCTGCACCGTCACTCAGACCATTCCCGCCAAGCACAAGATGGCGCTCGTCGATCTGCGCCCCGGTGACCTGGTGCGTATGTACGGCATGATCGTGGGCGAGGTCGTCGCAGTGATTCCCCGCGGAGGACTCCTCACCACGCACAACGTGCGCCACCGCGCCGGCGCTTATTCCGCGGCGCGCCGCCCCAGTTCCTTTACGCCGCCCGATCCCTCGCCCTGGGGCGGCCGCACCTTCATGGGCTACCACCGCGCCGACGGCCAGGTGGGCACCCGCAACTACTGGATTGTGCTGCCTCTTGTCTTCTGCGAAAACCGCAACATCGAACAGATGCGCGAAGCCCTCGAAGAAGAGCTCGGCTACGGGCGCGCCAACTCCGCCTATCGCCAGCGCGTGCGTGCGCTCGTTCGCGGCCATGCCAACGGCCACGGCTCTGCCGAGTCCCCGGCCCCGCCCGCACAGCGCGTCTTTCCCGGCCTCGATGGCGTCCGCTTCATCACCCATCAGCTCGGCTGCGGCGGCACGCGCCAGGACGCCCGCGCTCTCTGCGGCCTTCTCGCCGGCTACATTCATCATCCCAACGTCGCCGGTGCCACCGTCCTCAGCCTCGGCTGCCAGAACGCGCAGGCTGCTCTGCTCATGGAAGAGCTGCGCGCGCGCGATGCCGGGATGACCAAGCCGTTGATCCTCGTCGATCAGCAGAAGTCCGGTCTTGAGTCTTCGTTGATGGAGCAGGCCATCGATCAGACCTTCGCCGCGCTCGCCCAGGCCAGCGCGCTCCAGCGCGCCCCCGCGCCGCTCTCCGCGCTCACCCTGGCCATGCAATGCGGCGGTTCCGATGGATTCAGCGGCATCTCCGCCAACCCCACCGTCGGCTACGTCTCCGACCTGGTCGCCGGCCTCGGCGGCAAGACCATCCTCTCCGAGTTTCCCGAGCTCCACGGCGTCGAGCAGACCCTCATCGACCGCTGTGCCAGCGACGAACTCGCGGAAAAGTTCGCGAGCCTTATGCAGGACTACGCCGCGCGCGCTCAATCCGTGCAGTCGGGCTTCGACTTCAATCCCTCCCCGGGCAACATTCGCGAAGGGCTCATCACCGACGCCATCAAGTCCGCGGGCGCTGCGCGCAAAGGCGGCCTGTCGCCCATACGCGGCGTGCTCGATTATCCCGAGTACGTGTCGGTGCCGGGGCTCAATCTCCAATGCACGCCGGGCAACGACGTCGAGAGCGTCACCGCGCAGGTGGGCGCGGGCGCGAACCTCGTGCTCTTCACCACCGGACTCGGCACGCCCACCGGCAACCCCATTGCTCCCGTGGTCAAAATCGCGACCAACTCAACCATGGCCGGCCGCATGAGCGACATTATCGACTTCGACGCCGGCCCTATCGTCACGGGTGCTGCAACCGTAGCCGAGTGCGGCGAAAGGCTCCTCGAGCTCTCCATCGCCGTCGCCAGCGGTGAGCATCGCACCAGGGCCGAGCTCCGCGGCCAGATCGATTTCATCCCCTGGAAGCGCGGCGTCTCGCTGTAGCGCTGCGACAGCTTGTATTCATAACCAAGCGGCTGCCTCACCTTTCAGCGCTCTTTGCCGAAAGTGCGGGGTTGGGCTTATTCAAGGCATGAAGCAATCACCGCGAGCGCCGCAATGGCCGCCGTCTCCGCACGCAGGATGCGCGGTCCCAGCGTTGCGGCCCGCCAGCCGCTGGCATCAAAGAGCGCTTCCTCGTCCGGCGCCCATCCGCCTTCCGGCCCAATCGCGATCTCGAGCGCCGGCATCTCCTCGCCCGCCGCTTCGGCTGCTGCACCGATCGCACTGCGCAGCGTCGTCGATCGCTCCTGCTCGGCAAGCACGATGCGATGCGCTGGAGAGCTTGCCCGCACGCGCTCAGCCAGCGGTACGGGATCGTAAACCGCCGGCACGTCCGACCGCCGCGCCTGTTGTGACGCCTCGTGGGCAATGCGCCTCCAGCGTTCCGCGCGTTTTTGCACAGCCTGGGCCAGATGCTTTTCAGTCCGGCGCGCAATCATCGGCGCCAGAGCCGCCACACCCAGTTCTGTCGCCTTCTCAATCGCCCATTCCATCGCATCGAACTTATAGATCGAGAGAGCCAGCGTCACCGGCAGCGCCGGATCGGCTTCCAGTTCGGCGATCAGATTGAAGCGCACCTCGCTGCGCTCGCCGTCGAGCTTCACCGCGGCTACCTCCGCGTGGAATACGTGTCCGCCCGCCACAACGTCGGCTTCCATCCCCGGCCGCGCGCGCAGCACGCGCGCCATGTGCTCGGCCTGCGCGGCGGTCAGTGTCGCGGTGGCTTCATCCCAATGCTCGGCAATCCAGCGGCGGCGCGTCATGGCTCGGCTCCCTCATTCCTCTCAGTATTCTCGCGCAAAAACACCGAGGGGGCGCTTTGTAGCGTCCCCCTCGAGTGTTGCCTTTTTGGTTGGTTGCCCGTTACTTCTTCTTCGCCGCCTTCTTGGCGGCTTTCTTCGCGGGTGCCTTCTTGGCTGCTTTCTTCGTTGCCATTTTGCCTATTCTCCCTTTTCGATGGGTTGCATCGAGGCTGCAATATATATTGCAGTTGAAGAATGTATAGATTCATGTTGCATCCATGTCAAGAGAAAAACGACATAAGAGTGGAAAAATGAGCAACATTTTTTCGCTCTTGTCCGAGTTCCAATGCGCGAGCGCGGAGCCCAACTTCGATCGAACGGCGCTCACGAATTCTGCTCATGCGAAATCTCCTGTAAAATCGCGGTGATTTCGCATCGCCGACGCCTGCGCGCTCAGCACTCGATCACATTGAGCGCGAGTCCAGCCTGGCTCGTCTCCTTGTAACGCGATTGCATGTCGAGGCCGGTGAGGTACATCGTGCGGATCACCTGGTCGAGGGAAACCTTGTGCGCCTCGGACTCGTTCAGCGCGATGCGCGAGGCGTGCACGGCCTTCACCGCGCCCATGGCATTGCGTTCGATGCAGGGAATCTGCACCAGCCCGCCGATCGGGTCGCAGGTCATGCCCAGGTTGTGCTCCATCGCAATCTCCGCGGCGTGTTCGATCTGTCCGTTCGTCCCGCCCAGCGCCGCCGTCAGTCCGGCCGCGGCCATCGAGCACGCCACCCCCACCTCGCCCTGGCATCCGACCTCGGCGCCGCTGATCGATGCGTTCTCCTTGTAGAGAATGCCGATCGCCGCCGAAGTAAGAAAGAAGCGCACAATGCCCTCGTGGTCCGAATCGGGAACGAGGCGGTCATAGTAGAGAGCCACAGCCGGCACCACGCCGGCCGCGCCGTTCGTCGGTGCGGTCACCACGCGTCCGCCGGCGGCGTTCTCTTCGTTTACGGCCATCGCATAGACGGTGATCCATTCGAGCGGCGCAAGCGGGTCGCCATGCAGTCCCGTTGCTTCGCGCTCGCGCAGCCGCGCGGCCAGCCTGTGTGCGCGCCGGCGCACATTCAATCCCCCGGGCAAGATGCCTTCGGCCTCGATGCCGCGCTCCACGCACGCCTGCATCGCGCTCCAGATGCGATCGATCTCTTCGCGCACCACCTCAACCGGCGCGCGTTCCTGTTCGCGTTCGACCAGCGCGCACTCGTTCTCGAGCATGAGCTGGCTGATCGAAAGCTCATTGGCATGAGCCTCCGCAAGCAGTTCCGCCGCACTGTGGAATGGAAAGGGAATTGCCTTGGCGCTCTTCTCGTCGCGCAGTTGACCTTCACGCGCATCGAGGGCTGCGTCCTCCACAATGAATCCGCCTCCGATCGAGAAGAACGTTCGCTCATCGACAACCCCGCCTAATGCGTCGAAGGCCGTCAACCGCAATCCATTGGGATGCTGCCTCCGCGCTCCCGGCGGATACATCTGCCCGCGTTGAAAGAGCAGGTCGCGCGCCTCTTCGAAGACGATCGGCCGTAATCCCGCAAGCTCGATGCGTTTCCCGGAACGAATCCGCGACACCGCCGGCTCCATCGACGCAGGATCGATCGTTGCGGGCTCATTGCCGGCAAGCCCCAGCAGCACTGCCCGATCGGTGGCATGGCCTGATCCGGTGAGCGCCAGCGACCCATATAATTCCGCCTGCACGCGCGCAACGTGGTCGAGCAGCCCGCGCTCATCAAGCGCGCGCGCAAAACGGCACGCCGCTCGCATCGGGCCCATGGTATGCGAACTCGAAGGCCCTACGCCGATCTTGTACAGGTCGAAGAGGCTCGTTGGCACGGCTCACATTGTAGCGGGAAACGGCAAAACTTGTTCGGCTGGCGTGTGAAGCAATTTCTAAGGGCTCTGTTCCTCGATAACGGTTGGGGCCATGAGCGGGAATATCACCGTAACTGTAGCACCTTCTCCGAGGCGGCTCGTAATCGCGATCGTTCCGCCGGCCCGCTCAACGATGGCTTTGCAGATCGCCAGTCCCAGCCCCGCTCCGCCGGTTGAGCGCGTCCGCGAGGGATCGCCGCGGTAGAACCGGTCAAAGATGTGAGGCAGCGCCGATGCATCGATCCCGTCGCCGTGATCTTCCACGATCAGCTCCGCCACGGGCTTCTCTTCGGGCTTGACCGCAAGCCTCAGGTTCACATTCGACTCGAGCGGGCTGTGCTGCAGCGCATTGAGCAGCAGGTTCGAGAGCAGCAGCGAGCAGTCCTCCTCCGTGAGCCCCACGCGGCACTCGCCCGCCGGCGCATCCACCTTGGTCTTCACCCGACGCAGCTCAGCCACCGTCCCAAGCTCCTCGACGGCCCGCTTCAGGCATTCAGCCAGGTCGGTCTCGACCGGCGCGGCCCCGCCGGCGGCGCTGTTCTCCACCCTTGCCAGGGTAAGCATCTTTGCCACCAGCTCTTCCAGCCGCTGCGTATCGGCCAGAGTGCGCTCGATGCCGGCCTGGTACTCCGACGGCGATCGCGGCCGCAGCCCCAGCAGTTGCAGCGACGACTTCACCACGGCCACCGCGGTCTTCAGTTCATGCGCCGCGTCCGAGACAAACACCCGCTGCTGCGTAAACGACCGTTCCAGCCGTTGCAGCACACTTTCCACCGCATGGGTCAGCGGCGCCAGCTCCGGCGTGGCGCGCGCACTTGCCGGCGGCGAAAACTGCCACGAGTCGACCGAGACGTGCGCAGCCAGCGCGGCCAGTTGCCGCAGCGGCAGCAGCCCCCGGTGCAGCAGCCAGGCAATCAGCGGACCCGTCACCAGCAAAAGCAGCACGCTGCCCAGGGCATAGAACTCCACCGCGCCGTTGATCGCGTGCCATACCCGCTCCGTCGAGCCTCCATAGAGCACCGTGATCCTGTGTATCTTGCCGCCGCCATGTTCATTGGGATCGGTGGTGCGCACGCCATGCCGCACCACCAGCGCGTAATGCCGGCCGTTGATCACCAGGTGCAGCATCTTGTGCTTCTCGGCGGGAGGGCCGTCCGTACCCTGCCAGTTTTGAGACCGTCCCAGCAGACGTCCACGGTCGTCGTATGCCTCATACACGTCGTCCTTGGGCAGATGCAGATCGGCGCGATTGAGGATCACGTTGTCCGAGGGGTCCTCCGCATCTTCCACCGCGCCCAGCACGGTATCCGCGCGTCCGCGCAGCATCACTTCAAATGCCTCAAAGTGAATGTGCCGTTCGTAACCCAGCGACAGAAAACCGACCAGCAGCGACGACAGCAGCTCCACTGCGAGCACGGCGGTGATGAGCCGGAATGCGATGCTTCGTCTGGCTGCGCTCATGACTCCTGCTCGGGAAACAGGCGATAGCCCCTTCCGCGCAGCGTCTCGATCACCGGATCGGCGTTGGGCGCCGCCGCATCCAGCTTCTTGCGCAAATTCGAAACATGCGCCTCGATCACGTTCGAGTGATGCTCCCAGTTGTAGTCGTAAAGGTGCTCGAGGAGCTGCTGTTTCGAGAAGATGCGCCGCGGGTGGTGGATCATGTATTCGAGAATGCGGTACTCCGTCGGAGAAAGGTCCACCAGCATCCCGTTGCGCCGCACCGTCTGCTCCAGCGTGTTCACCTCCAGGTCGAGCGCCGTCAGCGTTGGATGCGCCGCGCCCTTGCCCCGCCGGATCAGGGCCTTCGCCCGCGCGATCAACTCGCCCAGGTCGAAGGGCTTGGCCAGGTAATCGTCCGCGCCCGCGTTCAGCAGCTCCACGATCGGCTCTTTTCCTTCCCTGGCTGTGAGGACCAGCACGGGCGTGGGGTCTTCGCGCGCGCGCAGCCGCTTCAAGACTCCCAGTCCGTCGAGCCTGGGCAGCATCAGGTCGAGAACGATCAGGTCGTAACAGCGGTTGCCGGCCATATCGTCGCCGGCCAGGCCGTCGGGCGCACAATCCACCGCAAACCCGGGGCCGTCCCGCAGCGCCGCGGCCAGATTGTCCGCCAGCCGAACTTCGTCTTCCACAAGCAGCACGCGCATCGATGACAGTATGACCGCCAACAGATTAAATCAGGCTGAACCCGGCCGGGGATATCGCTATACAATGGCAACGCCTGCGGAAAACGATTTCTCGCCGGCGCAAATCGCGCCGCGCCCCGCTTCCGCACCGTACTGAAGTTTCACCCAAGGATGGATCCTGCCATGAAACCTCTTCTTCGCATCTCGTTTCGGTTCCTCCTGCCGGCTCTTGCCCTGGCCTCGCTCGCCGCGGTCTCTCCCGCCCAGGGCGTCACGCAGATCGGCGGTGAAAGCATCGTCACCATCTCCCGTACGCCTACCAGCAAAACCGAACCGCAGTTCACCAGCGTCACCGTCATGCCCGGCCGCGGCATGGAGCTGCTCTACGTCAAGGCCAACTTCCCCGGCAAGGGCGAGATGAACGTGCTCGACTCGCCGGACCTCGCCACTGCGAAAAAGATGCTCGATGTGGAGGACGATGACTTCGGGGATCTCGGCTACCGCCTTGGCGCCGCCATGCTCTGTCCTTATCCCAATCGCATCATCGGCAAGCTCGCGCCCGACGGCAAGACCCTGACCACGTCCTGGGATGGCCGTACCGTCACGCTGCCGGCCAACAACGTCGGCAAACTCCCCGGCGCCGAGCGCCATGCCATGCACGGCCTCATCCTCAAAGCCAAGGCAACCGATGTTCATGTCACGAAGATTCCGGGCGGCGAAGAGGTCACAGGCGTCATTCATGACGCTTTTCGCGGGCGCTGGTTCGCCGCCACCGATCTTGAGATCAGCATCCGCCTTACCGCCAACGCCGTCGATGCCGAGATTACCACTCGCAACGCCGGCAAGCAGGATGAGCCCATGGCCATCGGCTGGCATCCCTACTTCAAGCTGCCCTCCGGCGACCGCTCCCAGGTGCGCATCCACATCCCCGGCACCATGATGGCGCAGGTCAACAACTACGACAGCGTTTTTCCCACCGGCAAGCTGCTCCCCGTTGCCGGCACACCCTATGACCTCCTCGCCCCCGGCGGCGCACCCCTCGACGACCATTATTACGACGACAACTGGAGCCATCTGGAGTGGAAGAACGGCGTCGTTACGGTCCGCGTCATCGACCCCGAAGCTCACTACGGCGTCAGGATCGAAGGCGTGTCGCCCGAGATTCGCACCATCCAGATGTACTCGCCGCCCACCGCTAAATTCGTCGCCATCGAAGATCAGTACAACTTTGCCGACCCCTTCGGCAAGGAGTGGCACGGCATGGACACCGGCATGGTCACGCTCAAGCCCGGCCAAAGCACCACGTGGCATGTGCGACTGGGCTTGTTTGTGCCGTAGGCCTCGATGCCGCCGGGCCGCAGCCGAAATCGACAGGCTCCGCCCGTAATCGCGCCCGCCCAAGTTCTCGTCTATTGGTTTCGAATGGAGGCGAGTCTTGGCGGTGCGCTTTCGCTGCCCCTGCTGCGGATACCGGACCCTGGAAACAGCCGGGGCCCTCGCCCTCTGCCCTGTCTGCTGGTGGGAAGACGACGGCCAGGAAGACGGCGATGCCGCCGACGTCCGCAACACCGTCAACGGCCAGCTCAGCCTCAGCGAGGCTCGCCAGCACTATGTGCGCTGCGGCGCGGCCCATCCCCGCTTCCTCCCTTACGTTCGTAAGCCCCGGGTCACCGAGCAGTAACGTGCCTTCCGCGGTGCCGGTTATCCTTTCGGGCCCCCCGGCGGTTTGACCCTTAACACCAATCCCACTTACCATGAAATAAGGTATTTCCACCGCCAGCGTGGCCGTGTCTCCCCTGTGAATGGCAGCCCTGGCGGCTTCGGATCGGTTCGCTCCGGCGGGCCCGGAAGGTATAGCGTTGAGTTCTACTGACACCCTCGAAAACAGTCCTGAAACCGCTCCCGAAACGGCAGTCGGCCCGCTCGCCCACGATGGCCACGACCATGCCGGGGAAGAGCATCAGCATGGTCCCGTCCTCAATCCCGACTGCACGCGCGAGATGGTCCTCGACGTTCCTGCCGAGGAGGTTGCGAAGGCCTATACCAGCGTGGCTTCGAGCTACCGGAAATACGCCAAGATTCCCGGCTTCCGCGCCGGCAAGGTTCCTGAGTCGGTGGTGCGGCGCCGCTTCGCAGAACAGATCCGCAAGGAGGTCATCGACCGGCTCCTCCCCGAGCGCTTCAATGCTGCCGTACGCGAGCTTGGCGTGCGCCCCGTGGGCCAGCCCCAGGTGACCGAGCTCGCCGTCGAGGACGGCAAACCGCTGCACGTTAAGGCGGTCTTCGAGTTCATCCCCGCATTTTCCATCGAGGGCTATCAGAACGTAACTGTCGAAAAGCCCTCCGTCGAGGTCACCGACGACGAGTTCAACCATGAGCTCGAGCAGTTGCGCCTATCCCGCGCCACCTTCGAGCCGGTCGAGGAAGAGCGCGCCCTCGCCGACGGCGACTGGGCCCAGATCGCTTACAAAGGCCAGGTTGAGGGCGGGTCCGAGGCCGAGCCGATCGCCGGTCAGGATTCGCTTGTCGAAATCGGCGGCGCTGACACCGTTGAGGCCTTCACGACCGCCCTGCGCGGCGCCCAACCCGGCCAGGAGCTCAAGGCTGAGGTGGTGTACCCGGCCGATTACCCCGAGTCGCGGCTGGCCGGAAAGACCGTCGCCTACGAGATCGAGGTGAAGGGCATCAAGAAGCGCATCGTTCCCGAGCTCGGCGACGACTTCGCGAAAGAACTGGGCGAATATGAGAATCTGGACGAGCTGAAGACCCGCGTCCGCGAGCACATGGCCGGCCGCAAGCGCCGCAGCTTGGAAAACGAGACCCGCGACCGGCTTTACACCGCGCTCGCCGAGCGTTTCCCGTTTCCCGTGCCCGAGTCTCTGGTGCAAGACCAGATCGATTCGCGCCTCGAACGGGGCCTTCGCGCGCTGGCCGCCCAGGGGATGGAGACCGAGCAGATGCGCAAGCTCGATTTCGCCCGCCTTCGCGCCGCCCAGCGTGACTCGGCGGTTGCGGAAGTCAAAACCAACGTCCTCCTCGACCGCATCGCCGATGAGGAAAAAATCAGCGTTTCAGAGGAAGAAGTGGACCGCGAAGTGCAGATAGCGGCCATTCAGGCCCGCGAGAATGTGGATACCCTTCGTGTGCGATTGACTGAGAACGGCGGACTCGCTAGAATCCGGGAACAATTGAAACGGGAGAAAACGGCGAGCCTGCTCTACGAAAGACTGCCGGCTTCGTAAACACGGTTCGCGGCAAGCTGCCGCCCTCCGGGCACGGTACGGGACGGCAGGCTGAGAAATGGACAAGCCGGATGGCGCTCCGTAACGCGCCGGCCGGCAAACGACATCGGGGCGAAAGCGGTCCCCAGGAAAATCGGGAAGAGTATTCGAATGGCATTGGTTCCCATGGTGGTGGAGCAGACGACGCGGGGCGAGCGCGCCTACGACATCTACTCCCGTCTTCTGCGCGACAACATCATCTTTCTAGGCACGCCCATCGACGACCAGATCTCCAACCTCATCGTCGCCCAGTTGCTCTTCCTCAACAGCGAAGATCCCGACAAGGACGTGCAGCTTTACATCAACTCTCCGGGCGGCTCCATCACCGCCGGCCTGGCCATCTACGACACCATGCAGTTCATCAAGAACAACGTGGTTACCTACTGCATCGGCCAGGCGGCCAGCATGGGCGCCTTCCTGCTTCTCGCCGGCACCAAGGGTAAGCGCTTCGCCCTGCCTAACTCCCGGATCCTTATTCATCAACCATCCATGGGCGGCCTCAGCGGCCAGGCCACCGACATCGATATTCATGCCCGCGAAATCCTGCGCATTCGCGAGATCACCAACAACCTGATCGCCAAACACACCGGCCAGCCGCTGGACCGCATCGAGCACGACGTCGAGCGCGACTTCATCATGAACTCCCAGCAGGCCAAAGAGTATGGGATCGTCGACGACATCATTGACAGACCGCGTGTCTAGCGGCTTTGCTTCGCTTCGTGCAGAAGCTTCAACCAGCCCCGCATGGTGCGGCATTTCACAGGGATCGATTAGAGGGAGTAACCAATGAAACCGCGCACGGGACTCGAAGAAGCGCTGCGCTGCTCGTTCTGCCACAAGTCGCAGGACGCCGTAGCCAAACTGATCTCGTCGCCCAGCGACTATCCTCGCGCCTACATCTGCGACGAGTGCGTAGCCGTCTGTAACTCGATCCTCGAGGACGACCGCGGCGATGCCGCTCCCGCCACCACGGCCGGCCACCTGCCCAAGCCGCAGGAAGTCAAAAGCTTCCTTGACGACTACGTCATCGGCCAGGAACAGACCAAGAAAAAGCTCGCCGTCGCCGTCTACAACCATTACAAGCGCATCCAGATGAACCGCATGCGCAACAACGAGGTCGAGCTCGCCAAGTCCAACATCCTGCTTGTCGGCCCTACCGGCTCCGGCAAAACGCTGCTCGCGCACACCCTGGCCAAGATGCTCGACGTGCCCTTCGCCATCGTGGACGCAACCACGCTCACCGAGGCCGGCTACGTCGGTGAAGACGTCGAGAACATCATCCTCAAGCTCCTGCAGGCCGCCGAGGGCGACGTGACCCGCGCCCAGCAGGGGATCATCTACATCGACGAGATCGACAAGATCGGCCGCAAGGACGAGAATCCCTCCATCACCCGCGACGTCTCCGGCGAGGGCGTCCAACAGGCCCTGCTCAAGATCCTCGAGGGCACGGTCGCCAACGTCCCTCCGCAGGGTGGCCGCAAGCATCCCCATCAGGAGTTCACCGCGGTCGACACCACCAACATTCTCTTCATCTGCGGCGGCGCCTTTGTCGGCCTTGAACGGGTCGTCGGCCGCCGCGTGGGCAAGAAGGCCCTCGGCTTCCGCGCCGTCGATGACGCCGATGCCGCGGCCGGCCGCGTCCATCGCGATACCGAGCTGCTGCGCAAGACCGAGCCCCAGGACCTCATCAAATACGGCCTCATCCCCGAATTTGTCGGCCGCCTGCCCGTCATGGGCGTCCTCGACGAGCTCGACGAGCCGGCGCTGATCGAGATCCTCACCAAGCCCCGCAACGCCATCCTCAAGCAGTACCAGCGCCTCTTCGAGTACGAGAATGTCCGCCTCCACTTCACGGTTGAAGCGATCGGCGCCGTCGCCCGCGAGGCTCTTGCCCGCAAAGTCGGCGCGCGCGGCCTGCGCATGATCCTCGAAGAGCTCATGCTCGACCTCATGTACCACCTGCCCTCGAACAAGCGCGTCCGCGACCTCGAGATCACCCGCGAGATGGTCGAGCGCCGCGATCTCTCGCTCTGCCTGCTCGAGAAGGCCGGGTGAGGCCACAAGCCGGCTGGTAATGATCGCCCCTTTCGCCCGCGGCGGGAGGGGCTTCATTCTAAATGGCCCTTTGCCATTCTTTAGGCGGATTTCCGTCCTGCTCCGGATCGGATACCATCGCTGCATGATCCCCCAAGTCCGTGGGAGTGGTGCGGCAAGCAGTCCAGCCAACCGGGTCGAGCCTGGCAGTCGCACCGTGACGAGTCTGGGTATCTCAGCCGGAGCATGCGCGTCGGGTTTCTGGCGGCGCGCAACCCGGTCTTTCTTCTCTCGCGCTTTGTGTGCGGGCGCAGCGGCTCTGCTTCTATTGGGCGCCGCGGCGCCGCAAGCTCAGCAGCCGCCGGCCCCGGTCACCTGGCAGGGATCGTTGCGCGATGCTTCCGGTGCGCCGGTCGCGCGTGCGACCATTCGCCTTATCGGCCATGGGGTAAGAGCAGAGACACACACCGATGCCGGAGGCGGCTTCCACTTTACCGCTCTGCCGCCCGGGCAATATAGGCTGACTGTGGAGGTGCGCGGCCGCACCATCGAATATCCTTCGCCGATCGAGATGACCGCGGCCGCACCGGCCGCGGCGCTCACCCTTTCCGGGGACGGCGACCTCTCGGTTGCAGCCCGCCAGCAGACGCAGGCAACCGGCGGTGAGCGCCTCTCCAGCGCGGCGGTGAGCGGACTGCCGCTCAACGGGCGCGACATCAGCCAATTGCTGCTGCTGGCCGCCGGCACCATGACCGACGCCAACGGGGCCACCAACTTTACCCAGCAATTCGCCATCAACGGCCAGCGCGGCGTGGAGGCCACCTTTGCCATGGATGGCGCGGACATCAGCGATCCGGAGATGGGCGGATCGACCTTCAGCAACTTCAACGTCGACGCCATCGAGGAGATTCAATCCAGCTCCGGCTGGATGCCCGCCGAGATCGGCCGCGGCGCCTCCGGCTTCACCAACATCGTCACCCGCTCGGGCGCCAGCGGCTTTCATGGCTCGTTCTTCGAGTTCCTTCGCAACTCTGTTCTCGACGCGCGCAACTACTTTGACCACGCCACCCCCGTTTATCCAGGCCGTATTCCGCCCTTCCACCGCGACGAGGTTGGCTTCACCAACGGCGGCGCCATCCTCATTCCTCACGTTTACGACGGCCGCGAGCGCACCTTTTATTTCACCCAGTACCAGGGCTTCCGCCAGTTGCTCGGCACCACGCAGGTGATGCCGGTGCCCACCGCCGATCAGCGCGCCGGCCTTGACACGACTGCTTTTCCCGGCGACACGCTCGAAGTGCCCGTGGATCCCGGCATCGCCTCAGTCCTCAAGCGTTATCCCCTCCCCAACGATCCAGCCGGCTCCTTCGGCATCTACACTTACGCAACTCCGTCCAACGTGGTCACGAATGCCAACCAGTTTTCGTTGCGCATCGACCATGCCTTCAGCTCCAGGGACCACTTCTTCGCGCGTTTCAACATGGACAATCTGACCGGTCCGGTGACGAATCCCGATCAGACGGCCATCGATCCGTCGTTCGGCGTTACCTACATCGATCGCCAGCGCAACGTGGCAGCCTCCTACACGCGCACCGTTTCACCCCGGCTCACGCTCGAGTCTCTGCTCAGCATCACGCGCTCCACGCCTGGATTCCCCACCCCCAACCGCACGGATCCGGCCATCAAGTTCAACGACGGCCTCTTCGAATCATTCAATGCGGCTGGAGGTTCGGTGATGCAGGCCTATGGAAACCTCTTCCAGGGCCGCGAGCTCGTGACCTGGCTGGCAGGCCGGCACACAGTCAAGGCGGGATTGGAGGCGCGGCTCAACCGCGACACCACCTACTTCGGCACCAGCCCGAACGGCGAATACGACTTTGGCGGCGGCACAGCCTATGCTACCGAGACCATCCCTTCGCAGAGCGGCCGGCACGACATCCGTCCCGGCGACCCTTTGCCCGACACCCTTTCGAGCTTTCTCTCGGGCAGCCCATTTGCCTATACGGTGGCCATTGCGCCGCCTTACTTCTCGAACGGAGCGCATATTGGCCCCGCGGCCATCAATCGCAACAACGTCAGCTTCTTTGTGCAGGATACGTTCAAGGCCACCAGCCGGCTCACTCTCGACTACGGCGTGCGTTGGGATCTCTATACACCCATCGCCGAGCGGGCGCGGCGAACATCCACGATCCTCACGGCCAACGGTTCGCAGCAATACGTCATCAACCCGCAGCCCGGTTATCAGACGAATTGGAATGCATGGCAACCGCGCGTGCAGATCTCGTGGCAACTGACGGGCAAGCTGCTGGCGCGTGCCGGCGGCAGCATCATGACCATCCCTCCCAATATCTGGCAGGACAACTTCCTCACCGGCTCCACGCCGTTCGCGGTCTATCCGCGCCTGCTCTCCGCGTCGGCCGCGCCCATTCGCTATGGATTCCAGATCGAGCCCGCGCAGATTCCGCCCGTGTACACGCCGTCCGGCGTCAATATCTTTCCCGCCGATCGGTCCAATCAGGTTCCCGCCAACACGCAAATGGATGTTGACCGCTATGAAAAGGAACTGGCCGCGCTCACGCCGGGCGGACCTGTAAGCGATCTGACTCTCAGCGGCATCGACCGCTCTTTCGGCAACGCGACGCTCTACACCTGGACCATCGGTCTCGAGCATAAATTCGGCGGCCTCACCGCTGACGCAAACTACGTGGGAACGGCCAGCGAGAAGCTTCCCGCGATTACCTTCCCCAACGGCTACCCCGGCGCCAGCCCGGCCTTTGCGCGTTACACCACATTCGATGCTTCGGGCAACGTCACCGGCGGCTTCGGGTTTGAGAACCTCATCGCCGCTGTCTCTCACTCCACGTATCACGCTCTCCAGGTCTCGCTGGCGGGAACGGTAGTGCACGGGGGGCCCGGCATTCAGGCCGGCTTTACATGGAGCAAATCGATCGACAACAGCAGCGCGGTGATTGGGGGCACGGGCTCGACCGGCGCGGTGGCCATTCCGTTTCCTCAGAATCCCCTTGACTATCACCCCGAGAAGGGGCCGTCGGCGTTCGATGTAACCCGGTTCTTCAGCCTGAGCGCGGCGCAGGAGATGCATCTCGACGACGCGCCCTTTTTGCGTTTCGCGGGACGCAAAGCCACCCGCGGCTGGGAATCTCTGAGCATTCTCTCGCTCTCATCCGGCTCGCCGTTTACTGTCTACTCCGGCATTCAACAAACCGGCGCCGGCTCCAACGGTGTCGACCGGCCCGACCAGATCGCCGTGCCGCATCTTTCCACGGCACGCAGGGTGCGCCAGGACTACTTCGGCGAAGGCGCGAACAACGCCGCGGATTTCTTCTCCATCCCCATTCACGTCGCCGGAGGCACCGGGCCCAACCAGGGCCGCTTCGGCACGCTGGGGCGCAACACCTTCCGCGGCCCCGCCTTTTACGACTTCGATCTGGCCGTCATCAAAGACACGCCCATCGGCGCCCGCAAGAGCGGGGTCGAGCTTGTCGACCTTCAGTTCCGTTCGGAGTTCTTCAACATCTTCAACATCGTCGACATGGGCCTGCCGGCCAATATCATCTCCGGCTCGGGTTTCGGCGAGATCAGCAAAACCGCCGGCAACTCCCGTCAGATCCAATTCTCACTGAAGCTGATTTATTGATGCGTATTTGAGGCGAATTGTCGGCGAATCTCAAAGTGCCATACCTCGCATCCTCCGCATAGGGGTTCGTCGGTCCCCCCCTTGCGCAACCGGAAGAGCCGCTGGAGCCGGTGAGCCGCGGCCGGCTTCCACACGGTCCTGCTTCGCTTTTACAGCCCGTTCCGCTGTACAATCCCTTCATAAGCCTTGCGATGGGCGCGTTCCCCCAAAGTGGTTTCGCGCGTCCAATGGTAGGGATTGTCCTTATGACACAGCAACGCGACAAATCGGAGCCGCGCAAACTCCCCATGATGCCCATCCGGGACATGGTGATCTTCCCTTACATGATGACCCCCTTCGTCGTGGGCCGCGAGTCCAGTGTGCGCGCCCTCGAAGAGGCCCTCAACGGCGACCGCAAGATCTTCCTTGCCACCCAGCACGACGCCTCCATCGACGAGCCCAAGGCAAAGGACATCTATCAGGTCGGTTCCATCTGCACCATCGTGCAGAGCGTCAAGATGCCCGACGGCAACATCAAGGTTCTGGTCGAGGGCGTCGAGCGCGCCAAGTCCGTCGACGTAACCGACCGCGACGGCTTCTTCGTCGCCACTGTGCGCACCGGCAAGTCGCAGTTCGAGATGACGCCCGCCGTCGAGCAGCTCATGCAGCGCGTCACCTCGCTCTTCGAGCAGTACGTCAAGCTCCAGCAGTCGCTCAACTACGAGACCATCATCGCCACCGTGCGCATGGACGAGGCCGCCAAGCTCTCCGACACCATCGCCGCCAACCTCCAGATCGGCATCGAGGAAAAGCAGGAGCTGCTGGCCATCTTCGATCCCGCCGCGCGCCTGGCCCGCATCGCCGACGTCCTCGATATCGAAATTGAAAAGCTGGATCTCGACCGCAACATCCAGTCGCGCGTCAAGCGCCAGATGGAGCGCGCTCAGAAAGAGTACTACCTCAACGAGAAGATCAAGGCCATCCAGAAAGAGCTGGGCCGCGGCGAAAAAAGCGAGTTCGACGAGCTGCGCAAAAAAATCGAATCCGCCGGCATGCCCAAGGACGTTCTCGACAAGGCCATCCAGGAGCTCAAGAAGCTCGAAGCCATGCCGCCCATGTCGGCCGAGTCCACCGTCAGCCGCAACTACATCGACTGGCTCCTGGCCGTGCCCTGGAAGAAGCGCTCCAAAGAGACACGCTCGATCGACTACGCCGAGAAGGTTCTCAACTCCGACCACTACGGCCTCGAAAAAATCAAGGAACGCATCCTGGAGTTCCTCGCCGTCCGCCAGCTCGTCAAGAATCCCAAGGGCTCCATCCTCTGCTTCGTCGGCCCTCCGGGTGTAGGCAAGACCTCACTCGGCATGTCGATCGCGAAATCCACGGGCCGCAAGTTCGTTCGCCTCTCGTTAGGTGGCGTGCGTGACGAAGCCGAGATTCGCGGCCATCGCCGCACCTACATCGGCGCCCTGCCCGGCCAGATCATCCAGCACATGAAGCGCGCCGGCACCAAGAACCCCGTCTTCCTCCTCGACGAAGTCGACAAGATGGCCTCCGACTTTCGCGGCGATCCGGCTTCCGCGCTCCTCGAGGTCCTTGACCCCGAGCAGAACACCGCTTTCCAGGATCATTATCTCGACGTGGACTACGACCTCTCGCAGGTCCTCTTCGTCGCCACGGCCAACGTCCTCCACACCATCCCGCCCGCCCTCCAGGACCGCATGGAGATCCTCCGCCTGCAGGGCTACACCGAGCAGGAAAAGCTCGAAATCGCCAAGCAGTACCTCGTCAAGAAGCAGCGCGAGCAGACCGGCCTCAGCGAAAAGAATGTCGTCTTCAAAGACGACGCCATCCTCGAAATCATCCGCTCCTACACCCGCGAAGCCGGCGTCCGCAACCTCGAGCGCGAGATCGGCAACGTCTGCCGCAAGGTCGCGCGCAAGGTGATCAAGGCCGGCGCCAAGCACAAGGAAGAGATCTCGGCCGCCAACATCGCCGAATTTCTCGGCGTTCCCAAGTTCCGCGACTCCGAGGCCCACGAGAAGAGTGAAGTCGGCCTGGTTACCGGCCTCGCTTGGACCGAAGTCGGCGGCAGCATCCTCACCACGGAAGTCCAGGTCCTCGACGGCAAAGGCAAACTTACCGTCACCGGCCAGTTGGGTGATGTGATGCAGGAGTCAGCCCAGGCCGCGCTCAGCTACGTCCGCGGCAAGGCCGCCGTGCTGGGCCTCAGCCGCGAGTTCTACCGCAACATGGACATCCATCTCCATGTCCCCGAGGGCGCCATCCCCAAGGACGGCCCCTCCGCCGGCATCACCATGGCCACGGCCCTCGCCAGCGCTCTCGCCAAAATCCCCGTCCGCCGCGACGTCGCCATGACCGGCGAGATCACCCTGCGCGGCAAAGTGCTCGCCATCGGCGGCCTCAAAGAAAAGCTGCTGGCCGCTCTCCGCGCCGGCATCTTCGAAGCCATTCTTCCCCGGGCCAACGAGAAAGATGTTGCCGAGCTTCCCGACAACATCAAGAACTCCATGAAGCTCCACTTCGTCGATTTCATGGATGAGGTGCTGGCCCTGGCCCTCGAAGGACCGCTGCCGAAACCGCTGGGCGAAGGGATCCCCGCCGAAACCGAAGTCCTGGCCGCCGTCCCGCCGCCCGAGATCTCCGGCGGCCTGCCCGCCCACCAGTAGCCCGCGCGCCGAAGTTGTCCGCCGGCTTGCGCGACTCTCCAGTCGAAATTTGGGAGCTTTGAAAGGGCACGACTTCAGTCTTGCCGTAATCGCCTCAAAGTAGAGTGCGGGCTTTACAGGCCGCGGAAAGAGTCACAATTTTTTTGCTTTGAAAGGGCACGGCTTTAGCCGTGCCGAAGAAGCGCATCAGAATCAACGGGGCTTTAGCCCCCGAGCGATGTTCTTCCAGGCATTTCACCCGGAATCGGGACTTTTTCCGCAGCCTGTTTAGCGCCTGAGGTAAAGCTTCTGCCTCTGCACCATCAGGAGAACCGCCTTAAGGGTTCGTCGCAGCGCCCGCTTCCGCAACCGTCTTCTCGTACTGATTCCAGTGCGTCAGAAGTTCATTCACCACCACGTGCCCCACCTTGTACGCGGTCTCGAGCGACGGCCGGTAAGCCGCGTACTTGCCCACGCGCTGCATGGCCAGGCTTTCGGCTGCATCCATGCCGCGCGGCTGCTCATCGTAGTTGCTCACCGTCCGCAGCACCATCACGCGCCGCCAGTCCGCTCGC
>DATJMU010000127.1:0-7207 GCA_035508555.1 Occallatibacter sp.
TCGGCCGCCGGCCGCATGGGCGAGATGAGCATCGCCGGTTATTCGTCCGGCAAGTTCGCAGTGGTCGGGCTGGGCGAGTGCCTGCGCCAGGAGATGGCTTTGTTGGGTATAAAAGTATCCGTGCTCGAGCCGGGCCTGATCTACACGCCGCACTTCGGCATCAACCGCAATCGCGCGCGCCGCGCCCAGGATCCCGCGAGCCCGTATTATTTCTGGTTCTGCCAGCACGAGGCCATCGTCGACAAGCTGCTGGCCGCCAATAAATTCACTGCCGACGATATCGCCGGCGTGGTCCACAAGATCCTGACCGTGCGCCATCCCCGCCTGCACTACATGGTGGGATTCAAGCTCAAGCTGATGGTGGCGCTGCGCAACCTGATCCCCTTCGAGTGGTTCGAACGCATTCACGAAAGAATCATCGTCCGCATGGTGGCGCGCCCGAAACATCCGGCGACCGGGCTGAGCGGCCTGGACGCCGGCATTACCACCCGCACCAAGCAGCACCACGCGGCCGAAGCCTTATCTCAAACCCATGATTGATCTGCACACACACACCGACCGGTCCGACGGCACCGCTTCCCCGGCGCAGTTGATCCACGACGCCCAGGCGATGGGCCTGGAGGCGCTGGGCATTACCGACCACGACACGCTGGAGGGCTACGATATCGCCGCGCCGCTGGCCGCAGCCGCCGGCCTGGAGCTGGTTTGCGGCATCGAGCTGAGCACCCGACCCGATCCGCCGCCCGACGGCTCGCGTCCGCCTTCCGTGCACCTGCTCGGCTACTTCCTGCAGGAGCCCGCCTCACCTGGATTCCGCCAATGGATCCGCGGCCACCAGGAGAGCCGCCGCGAGCGCAACCGCAAGCTCATCGCCAAGCTCAATTCCCTCGGTGTGGACATCACGCTCGAAGAAGTCCAGGTGCTCGGCAAGCATCTCACCGGCCGCCCGCACTTCGCCAAGATCCTGCTGAAGAAGGGCTACGTGAAGACCAACCAGGAAGCCTTCGACCGCTACCTGGCGGACAACGCTTCGGCCTCGGTCGAGCGCGATGAGCCGCAGTTAGTCGAAGGCGTGCGCCAGATCCGCGCAGGCGGCGGCATGCCCTCGCTGGCCCATCCCGTGCGCTTGCCGGAGCGCGATCGTGCGTCACTCGAGAAGCTGCTGCGGGAGCTGATCGATAACGGCCTGCAAGGCCTGGAGGTCTACCACAGCGAGCATTCGCCCGAAGACACGGCGCTCTATAAGGACCTGGCCGCGCAATTCAACCTGATCGAGACCGGCGGCACCGATTATCATGGCGATAACAAGCCGGCGATTCAGTTAGGCACCGGCAAAGGGAATAACGTGAATACGCCGTACGCATTGCTGGAAAGCATGCGCCGCGGCGTGGCGGCTATGGCCGCGCGTTAGCTCCCAGTCCTACCGCGTCTCGATCTGGTAAACCGTCCCGCTAAACGGCGCGTATATCGTGCCGGTGGCGCCGTAGAGCGTGCCATTCTGGTCGATCACCATCGGTCCAAATGGCACCTGACCATCCGTGTAATTGTGCAGAAAGACCAGCGTCCAAGCCGCGCCCGCTGTCGCCGGAGGTTGCAGAGCAAACACCGCACCACCGGTAGTGGTCTCGAGGGCAGAGTACAGTACGCCGTTGTGCAGAATGATGGGGGAATCCGGATGCAGAGCGTCGAAGTTCTTCAGAATCGTGTAGGCCCACTCCCCACCCTGCGAAGCCGGCGGCGTGAGCTGAAAGACAGCCCCAGCGCCATTGCCTTCGTTGTAGGAGAAACCGTAGGCCGTGCCGAACAAGGTGCCATCGCTGGCCTGGACGAGGGAATTGGGATTACCGGCTCCGCCGTGCAATCCAACGAAGCTGTGGAGCAGGATCTCGGTCCAGGCGTCGCCGGCAGCGGCGGGCGGAATCAATTGGAACACTGTGCCGTACCCCGATCGGGTGTCGCCGCCGAAGGCGCTGGTGCCATAGAGCGATCCGTTCGGTCCGGGGAGCAGGCTGTCGGCGAATTGGGCGCCTTGTCCCGCGCCGAAGCTGTACACCTCCGTGCCGGTCCAGGCGCCGCCGAGAACCGCCGGAGGACTCAATTGCACTAGCGCGCCCCATCCGTAGGTGCCGCCGTCATCCAGCACATAGAAGGAGCCGCCAGGTCCCTTGACTAAACCGCTCGTGAAGGCGGGACCGGTGCTATAGACGACGCTTTCCGTCCAGGCTCCGCCGAGCGACGAGGGCGGCTGCAGCCGGTACATGGCCCCGCTACCATACATTCCACCCACGACAGTCAGGCCGTAGAGCGCGCCGTCCGGGCCCATGACCAAGCTACTCCCGGGAGAGCAAGCGTCGCCCGTATCTGCGAAGGCATACAAGATCGTCTCGCTCCATTCGCCGCCCGGCGCTGCGGGAGGCGATAGTTGAAAGATCGCGCCGCACTCCCCGCCGGAAGGCGCAGGGCCACCGCCGTAGAACACGCCGTTGCCCGCCGTCAGTCCGGTGGGGTCCGCGTCTTCGAAGGTATAAAGTGTGCTGAAGCGAGACTGCCCAAAGGCGGGTCCCGCCACGAGCACGGCGCAGCCGGCTGCGATAGTTAGTATAGTAAGTACCTTCATCTAGAAGCTCCGTTACGGTAGGATGCCGGTATCTATGAGGGAATAGGTCTGGTACTGCTGCGGGTTATAGATGGAGCTGTTAATGAGGTGCCGGACGACGACGATACCCGTGTTCGACGCGGGCTCGTAGGTGCAGCCACTCGGTCCCTGCTGCTCCCAAGGCTGGCCGCTGTCGTCCGCGTCCGTTGCGGTGGCTATCAGGCTGGGGAACGGATTCGTCGTGCTCAGCAGGTTGAGGCTTACCGCTACACACCCATACTGCTCGGAAGGCGGCACCGTTCCGGATTGGCCGGTGTACACGAAGGCGGGAGTCACTACCGCAACCATCTCGCCATCAGCACGCACGGCCCAGTCGAGTTCCGTAACCGAGTTGATCGGCTGGTTCTGCGCCGGCGGCGTGCTGGGCGGGTAGACTGCCCAAAGGCAGGTGCTGATACAAGCACGGCGCCGCATACGATTGCGAAAACTGTGAATGACAACTTGTCCATTTCATGTTCCGGAGAAGACCCTCTCACTGCGTCTCGATCTGGTAAACCGTGCCCGACTGGGACTGGCCATCAGTGATGCCCGTCGCACCGTAGAGCACGCCGCGTTGATCCATCACCATTTGCCCGAAAGGGACCTGGCCATTAGTGAAGTTATGGAGAAAGACGAGCGTCCAGCTCGCGCCTGCCGTGGACGGAGGCTGTAATTCAAAAACCGCACCGCCCGTGGCGGACGCGAGGGCGCCGTACACGCTGCCATTTCGCAAAATCAGAGGAGAGTCCAGATGAAGTCCCCCGAAGTTTTTCAGGATCGTGTAGGCCCAGCCCGCGCCCGGTGAAGCTGGAGGCGTTAGCTCGAACACGGCCCCCTCGCCCAGACCCCCGGTAATGCTGGCGCCATAAGTCGTGCCGTAAATGGTGCCGTCACTTGCGAGCGTCAAAGAATTGGGGTTGCCCGCATCTCCGTTCCCGTAGCCGAAACTATGCAGGGTTTGGTAGGCCCAAGCGCCGCCAGGCCCAGAGGGCGGCTTGAGCTCGAATACCTCGCCCATCTGGCCAGGCGCCAATCCACCGAACTCGCTTGTGCCGTACAGAACGCCGCCGGTGCCCTCGATCAGGCTGTCGACGAGGGTCCCGAATGGGAAGTTGTACAGCACGGTTCCGGTCCAGTTTCCCCCTTGCGCGCTTGGCGGCGCCAGTTGCATCAGTTCGTTATCCCCGTTCAGGACGTATATGGATCCACGTGGCCCAAGAACCGGACCGCTCGCGGGAAATGCCGGGAAGCTGTATGGCGTGCTCTCCGTCCAAGAGCCTCCAGAGAAAGCGGGGGGTTGCAGTTGGTACAACGCGCCGAGGCCGTACCCTCCCCAAGCGACCGCCGTACCGTACAGCGCGCCGTCAGCGCCGAAAATTGGCGTAAATGCCGGGTCGCATGCGTCAGTCGTGGCCTCTCCAAAGCTGTAGAGTACCGCCTCCGGCCATGCGCCGTTACCGGTCGGAGGAGGCTGAAGCTCGAAGACCACCCCGCAACCGATTCCGGTCGATCCTAGGCCCTGGAAAGCACCGTATAGCTCGCCGCTAGACGCAGTAAGTCCAACCGGGTAACCGTTCGTAAAGGTGTATATCGTGTCGAAACGTGTCTGGCCGGCGGCCGGCGCGACAAGCACAAACGCGAGGAGATTACTAGCAACGTACGCTGTCCACCTGTTCATTTCGAATTCCTCATGGCAAGATACCACTGTTGATCAGCGAATAGAGTTGGTACTGCTGCGGATTGTAGATTGAGCTGTTAATGAGATGACGGACAATAACGATGCCCGTGTTGGAGGCCGGGTCGTAGGTACAGCCGGACGGACCCTGCTGCTCCCAGGGCTGGCTGCTTCCGTCCTGGTCGTAGTCATCGACCGTCGCGACAAGGCTTAGGAACGGGTTACTGACGTTCAGAACGTCGAAGTTTACCGCCGCGCAACCGTACTGAATCGGCGTTCCAGTGCCCACATAAGCCGGCGTGGCCACGGCGACTAAATTGGTGCCATCCGCCCGGACGGCCCAGTCGAGTTCCGTCAGCGAGTTGGGTGTCGGACTGGCGCCGGACGGATAGGAACCCTGCGGCAGTTGGCCGATGCCGAACGGCCCCGACCAGTAGACCCAACTAGCCGGCGCAAGCGAGGTGAAGTCCTGGCTCAGAAAAATGAAGTAACCCTGCCCAGTGCCAGAGCTTGAGATGCATGATGCCGCGAGGTAGATAGCGTTAGGGTTGTTTTGGCTGTACTGGGCGGGCGCCGCCGCCACCATGATCGCGGGCTCACCCCAACTGCTACAGGTCTCACCCGTCTGCAGGGAACCCGGCGGAATCAATCCGCTGAGCACAGAGTATTGCAGCGTCGAATTCGTGGTCTGGCTGTTGCCGCTGGGCAACGAGTTGGGGCACTCGTTCGACTGGTTCAGGGGCGCCGGCCCTTGGCCAAGTGACCACCCCAGCGCCGTCGGCGTTCCTGCCGTGGTCACGCTGGTGACCAGGCACCCGGCGTCAATCTCGGTGGTGTCCACACCCTGATTCACCTTGACGTAATACATCAGGTGAACGGCGTACCAGGTCACCGCACTACCGTTCAGGTAAGGCCAGAAGTTCGCCACCTCGTGCGATGAAAAGCACGCGGTCGCGATGGAGCTGGGGCACTGGTAGGTGCAGGGCACCGAGCCTCCCAGCCCTGTAACCGATCCAGTGCAGAAGGGCTCCGACGGCCAGATCGGCGTCGCGGGAGCGCTGTCGTCGCAGTCTCCGCTCTCGCACCAGGCGGCCCAGTTCGTCCCGCCCGGCACCATGGTAGAAGTGCTACTCGAGGCTAGGTGGATCTCGACCCCACTGGTGTTACTGCAGTTCCCGTCGTTCCATAGCCCCGGATAGGAGTACAGCATCCAGAGGTTCGTGCCGAACGGATTTGAAGTGCCGCTCACCGACGGATCGCGGCGGATGCTGGGGTCCGCGTAGCCGGAGAAGGCGATGGGATAGTCGCCGTTCTGGCACGAGTTGTATTGATGGAAGTCCAGACTCGGTGGGTCACCGGGGATATCTTCGCTCCCGCCCGTGCCATCCGCCAGGGTCGTGCACTGAACGGCGTTATTCAATCCAGTGGTGCTGGTGCCTGTGGCGTAACAGTCCACCTCCTGCGCCGCGCCGAGGCTCGGCGAGAAGAGACTGAAGAGGGCCCCCGCCGGCAGCACGCTTGCCGAAGAGTTCCCCGCCTGGTCCGTCGCGGTCACCTGGAAATAGTCGTACGCAGGTGGCGGGGAGGATCCCGGCCACGCCCACATGAATGAGCTGAGGCCACTGACGAGCGCCGTGCACGTAGACTCGCAGCCTGCGATGCCGAACGTCAGCGGGTCACTGGGATCCGACACGTCCTGGCCGGCGTAAGTGACCCACTGCGAATCGTCGGAGTTGATGTATTGTGGCTGGTATTGCTGGGTCTCGGGATTATATAGGCCCGCCGGCGAATTCACGACGACCGACGGCACGCTGGTGTCCAGGTTGATGATAGGCGAGGCGTACACGCTATACGTCGCGCCCCCCCCGGGGAACCGTGCGGTACTGCGCATAGACAGTATTTACGCCGTTCCCCCGATCGAGTGTCCACGTCGTGGTACCGTTGGTCCACGGGCTGCAGGGATTCGGAGGTGGTGCGCCGTTCGACGGCTGCACAAGGCAATACTCGACGTGGCAGCCGGCGGTGCAACTGAGCAGCACGCTTTGAGGTATGGCCCAGAACACGTTGATCTGCGCGTTGCAAGTGAAGCCCGGCTGTGAGTCGGGGCAATTGGCCGGATTGGCGGACAGAGTGATTGCTGGAGCAGCCCACTGCGCCACCGCAGATGGAACAAATGCAAGAGCGAGGAACATCAGGAACGCGAGGCGGAACGGGCGCATTCCAAAGACTATACAGGGTTCCCCGACAAACGTCAAATGAAATCTCGATGAATTACTTGACTTAGCGGATCGTAACGAGAGTAACAGCAAGACACCTACACTTAGCCGCCCACTTAATCAGATTCAAACATCTTGGAATGCGCCGGCGGTTCGACGGTTCGCGTGCGCTTGCCGGAGCGCGATCGCGCGTCACTCGAGAAGCTGCTGCGCGAGCTGATCGACAACGGCCTGCAGGGCCTGGAAGTCTATCACAGCGAGCACTCGCCCGAAGACACGGCGCTCTATAAGGAGCTGGCCGCGCAGTTCAATCTGATTGAGACCGGTGGCACCGACTATCATGGCGATAACAAGCCGGCCATTCACTTAGGCACCGGCAAAGGGAATAACGTGAACACGCCGTACGCGCTGCTCGAAAGCATGCGCCGCGGCGTGGCGGTGGGGGCCGCGCGGTAGCCTCAGTCCGGCGTCTATTCGGTGCGCAGCATGTAGATCGTCCCTGTGGCCTGATAGCCCGGGACGATGAGGTCGCCCGTCACGCCGTAAAGAATCCCGTTCGGAGTCATCACCAACTGGCTGACTGGCGATTGGTCGTTGGTGAACTGGTATAGCATCTTCGTGGTCCATGCGCCGCCCGGCGACGCGGGCGGTTGAAATTCGAATATCTCACCCCCGGTTGGA
>DATJMU010000128.1:0-81218 GCA_035508555.1 Occallatibacter sp.
TGCTTCTTGGCGGGATGCTCTGGATCAGCACGCGCACCGACTGGCGCACACTCTACGCCGGCCTCGATCCTGACGACGCCCGCCAGATCTCCCAGACCCTGACTGAGGCCAAGATTCCCTTCGAGATCGCCCAGGACGGAACCGGCATTCGCGTCCCAGCTCCCGATCTCGACAAGGCCCGCCTCGCCGCTGCGGCCAAGGGCGGCGCCAGGAGCGGCCGCATGGGCTTCGAACTCTTCGACAGGCCCAACTGGGTGGGCTCGGAGTTCGACGAGCAGGTCAACTATCAGCGCGCCCTCGAAGGCGAGCTTGAGCACACCATCTCCACCGTGTCCGACGTCCAGTCGGCTCGCGTCGAGCTGGTTCTGCCCCACGACTCGCTCTTCCGCGACCAGGAACGCCCGGCCAAAGCCTCGGTCGTCATCAAGCTGCGCCACCGTTCCCTCGCCGACGGCGAAGCCGACGCCATCCGCAATCTGATCGCTGGCGCCGTCGACGGCCTCACCCCCGATCGTGTCGTCTTAGTCGACGCCGACGGCCATCTCCCGCTCAGCCCCAAGACCCCCGAGGCGATGCGCCTGAGCGCCGAGGAAGCCCTCGAAGAAAAGCTGGTCCAAACCCTCGAGCCCGTAACAGGGTCCGGCAACGTCCGGGCCTCGGTTACCCTCGACTACAACGACGAGGCTACCGATACCGCCCAGGAGACTTACGATCCCAGCCAGACCGTGACCCTCTCGATGCAGCGCACCGAGCAGACCACCGGGCCCCAGCAGGTGGCGGCCGGCGTGCCGGGCGCCTCCTCCAACGCTCCCAACGCCCAGGCCGTGCCCGTCTATCCGCGCGAGACCACGCCGCCGCAGTCGGCCAAATCGGAGTCGGGCACCTACGCCGCCTCGAAGATCGTCCGCCACACCATAGAGAACCCCGGCCGGATCGAGCGGATGACCGCGGCCATCGTTGTCAACGACCACCTCATCCAGCCGGCAGCCGGAAAGAAGCCTGCGGTCTGGCAGCACTGGTCGGCCGACGACCTGCGCAACCTCACCGCCATCGCCCAGGCCGCGGTGGGCTACGACACCTCCCGGGGCGACGTCGTAACGGTTGAAGACATGCCCTTCGAGGGCAACCGCGCCGCCCGCCCGCCCGCCGCAGCTACGCAGCTGATCGATGCGCTGGCGAGCTCGCCCGTGCTGGTTAAGTACTTTGCCCTACTCGTCGGAGTGCTCCTGGTGCTGGCCCTCGGAGTGCGTCCGGCGTTGCATCAGGCCGCTCATCCGCCTGCTGCGAAGGGGCAGCCAAGGGAACTGGCAGCCGGCGCCGCCGCACCACCCCAGTCCGCCTTGAAGCCGCCGGAGCCGGCCGAACTGGACCCGGAGCGCCAGCGCGCCCAGGAGATCTTCGAACAGGTCAGCACCCACCTCAAGCGCGAGCCCACGCAGAGTTCGCGCCTGCTGCAAAGCTGGATTCACTCCGACTAGGGAGAAAGGAAGACCGCGGTGCCCGAAGAGAGATCGGAGAACGGAGCAGCACGGCGCCACCAGGCAGCGGGCCTGTCGGGCATCCGCAAGGCCGCTATCCTGCTAGTGGCCGTGGGCGAGGACCTGGCCAAGGAGATTCTGCGCGCCCTGCCCGAAGTTGACGTGCAACGGCTCACCGAGGAACTGGCCGATCTGCGCGGCATCACGCCTGAAATCTCAGCCGAGGTCCTCGAAGAGTTCTGGCAGTTGCTTGAGACCCAGAACTACATGGTCCATGGCGGCCTCGACTACGCCAGCCGTCTGCTCGTCGACGCCTTTGGGAAGGAGCGCGCCGACGACCTGCTGATGCTGGTCCGCCGCTCACAGGAGGCGGCGCAGAGCAACCTGGCCAAACTGCAGCGCACCGACCCCCAGCAGCTGGGCAAGCTGCTCGACACCGAGCATCCGCAGACCATCGCCCTCGTCCTCGCTCATCTTGATCCCCGCCGCGCCTCGCAGGTCCTCGAAAATCTCAGCGAGGAGCATAAGGTCGTGGCGGTGCAGAGGCTGGCCGAGATGCGCCAGTTCTCTCCGGAGATGGCTCAGAAGGTGGCGCTCATCCTTCACCGACGCCTGGAAAGCGTGGGCGACAACGCCCGCCGCAGCTACTCGGGGTTCAAGGCCGTGGCCGATCTGCTCAACCGGCTCAACGCCGAGGAATCCAAGAAGATTCTTGAAACCATCGAGGAGGGCTCGCCCGAGCTGGCGCTGGGGATTCGCAACCTGATGTTTACCTTCGAAGATCTGGTGACGGTCCCCGCGGCCACCATCCGCGAGATCGTTTCGGGTGTCGACAAGCGCCAGCTCGCCATGGCCCTCCGCGGCGCCAACGAGGAGCTTCGCGCGCAGATCTTCAAGGCTATGAGCTCGCGCGCCGTCGAGATGCTCAAGGAAGACATGGAAGTGCTTGGCCCGGTACGCTCGCGCGAAGTGGCGCAGGCCCAGCAGGAGATTCTCAATCTGGCGCGGCGGCTCGAGGCCGAGGGCAAAGTCGTTCTCAAACTGGAGACGGGCGACGAGATGCTGGCGTGAAGATCAGCGGTCAGCGAACAGGGAGCGGTGTTGGGCTCAGATCGGTTCGGTTGTTGGTACAAAACGGTGATCTCGTGGATGACAGTCGTTTGTCGTTGATGGAAGAACGGCGTGGAACGAGCCAAGAGACGGATGGAGGGAAGGCATTTCTTTCACACCGATGCTCGCAGTTCCGATCACTATCCACTGTTCACTGTCCACTGCCCACTGTTTACTGCCCTGTGTTCACTAAGTTTGGAGACGGCATTGCATAACAACGGCACGGTAGGGGGGGCGCAGCAGAACGTGGCGGCTGCAGCTCTGCGGATCGAGCTCTTCGAGTATCCGGCCGGTGCCGGAGCGCCTTCCGAGCCCGCCTTTCCCGGGTGGAACGATGACGGCGACGGCGTGCTCCCGCACGCTGGCGGCGCGCCGGAGCAGGCTCTGGCAGGCCACGACGCTGCACGCAGCGCCGAGCTCGAACAGAAGCTCGCCGAGGAGATCCGGCGCTCCTTCGAAGCCGGCCGCGTACGCGGGCTCGAGGAGGGCCGGCAGGCCGAACGCGCGGAGCAGGGGGCCGCGCGGGCAGCCGCTGAGGCGCAGCGCAAAAATGACCTTGCCGCCCTGGTCGAACGCTTCGCCCGCGAACGCGACCGTTTTCTCGCTCAGGTCGAGCGTGAGGTGGTCGTTCTGGCCCTGGCCGTCGCGGCCCGCATCCTCCGCCGCGAGGCCCAGATGGACCCTCTGCTGCTCACCGGCGCCGTCCGCGTGGCGCTGGGCCAGCTCGCCACCTCCACCGAGGTCCGCCTGCGCGTCCCCCAGGGCGACGTCGCCCTCTGGCAGGACGCCATCGCCCACCTGCCCAATCTCAATCTCCGGCCCACCGTCGAGCCGGACGCGAAGATGCGCCTCGGCGACTGCGTGGTCGAGACCGCCCTCGGCTCCGTCGATCTCGGCGTCCGTTCCCAGCTCGGCGAGATCGAGCGCGGCTTCTTCGACCGTGCGGTCGCCTCGCCGGACCCGGCACCGCGGGAGACCGTCCCCGCTGCGGCCCATCGGGAGTCGCGCTGATGGCCGCCCTTCTCGCCCGCTACATCTCCCGCCTCGAGCGTGTGCAACCCTGGCGCTGGCGGGGCCAGGTCGTCGAGTCGGTTGGCCAGACCATCGAGTCCGTTGGCCCGCTCTCCTCGGTCGGCGAGTGCTGCGAGATTCGCGACCGGGCCGGCCGCCCGCATCGGGCCGAGGTCATCGGCTTTCGCGGAACCAACGTGCTCTCCATGCCAGTTGAGTCCAGCGAAGGCATCCGCTTCGGCGACTGTGTCGAAGCCCTCGGCATCAGCTCGGAGATCGAAGTCGGTCCTGCGCTGATGGGCCGCGTTCTGAACGCGCTGGGGGCGCCCATCGACGAAGGCCCGGTGCCCGCCGCTCAACTGGTCCTGCCCCTCGAAGGCGCGGTGCGCTCGCCCCTCGAGCGCGTCCCCATCCGCACGCCCCTCGTTACCGGCATCCGCGCCATCGACGCCATGCTCACCGTGGGCCGCGGCCAGCGCGTCGGCATCTTCGGTGGCTCGGGAGTGGGCAAGAGCACGCTCATCGGCATGATGACCCGCAACACCGAAGCCGATGTAACCATCGTCGGCCTGGTGGGCGAGCGCGGCCGCGAGGTCGGCGAGTTTCTTGAAGATTCCCTCGGTCACGAGGGCCGCGCCCGTTCGGTGGTCGTCGTATCTACCTCCGACCAGTCTCCGCTCATGCGTCTCCGCGCCGCGCTTGCCGCCACCACCGTATCCGAGTACTTCGCCGCCCAGGGGAAACACGTGCTGCTTGTCCTCGACTCGCTTACCCGCTTCGCCATGGCCGCCCGCGAGATCGGCCTAGCCGCCGGCGAGCCGCCCACCGCCAAGGGCTACACGCCCTCGGTCTTCACCAAGCTTGCCAAGCTCATCGAGCGCACCGGCCAGTTCCGCACCGGCTCCATCACCGCCTTTTACACCGTGCTCATGGAGGGCGATGATCAGCAGGATCCGCTGGTCGACGCCGTGCGGTCTCTCCTCGACGGCCACATCGTGCTCTCGCGGGCGCTCGCCGCCGAGGGCTGGTATCCGCCCATCCAGGTGCTCGATTCGATCAGCCGTCTCATGCCCTCGGTCACCGTGCCTGCCCACCGCGAGCAGGCCGGCCTGCTTCGAAAGCTGATGGCGGTCTACGCACGCTCAGAAGACCTGGTCCGCATCGGCGCCTACAAGCCGGGCTCTGACCCAGATCTCGACCGCGCCCTGCGCGCCCGCGAGCCCATGCGCGCCTTTCTCACCCAGGGAGCCCTTGAGCCCACGCGTCTGGCCGACTGTTTGCGCCGTCTGGCAGCGCTGGCAGCCGAGGTCTAGGCCGTGGCCGTCTCGCGCCCCCTGCGGCGCCTCCTGCGCGTTCTCGACCTTGAAGAAGAGCAGCGCAAGCTCGCCCTGGAGTCCGCTCTGGCCTCGCTCCGCCAGCTCGAGCACGCTCTCGTCGCCGCCGTCCAACGCGAGCGCGGCGGGCGCGGCCTGGTCACTGCCAGCGCCGCCACGGGCAAACTTGCTGACCGGCTTGCAGGCCTCGAGGAGGCCCGCGCAGCTCTGCGCCGCGCCGCCGCTCTCACGCCCCGTATCGCCGACGCCGAAGAGGACGCGGCCGACCGACGCGAGGAGTATCTGGCCAAGCGCGTCGAGCGCCGCCAGGCGGAGACCCTCGTCGAAGAATCGGAAAAACGGGACGCAGCCGAGGCCGCGCGCCGCAGTCAACAGGGCCTCGACGACTGGTACCTGAACCGGTTCCGCGGAGCCACCGTCCCCTCGAACTCTGGAGACTCCGACCATGCCGCCGCACCCTCCTCAGGCGCTCGTCCGGCATCGGCAAAACCTGAGGACAAACTCACCTGAATCGGGCCCCGCACTTCAGGAACGGGAACGCCCGTCCCGATTCTGACAAGGTTCTAACCGCCATCGCCTCGCTCTGGCACGGCGGCTGCTTCTCCCATCGCCATGAGCATCGCCGCAGGCATTGAGATCGCGCCATCAGCCGCAACCGGGGTTGGTTCGCTTCCGGCCGCTTCCGCAGAGATGTTCCCGGCCGGCATCCTCGCGTCCTCTCCAGCCTCCACGTCCACGAGCGCGCAAGCTGCAAGCTTCGAAAGCAACTGGCAAAGGATGCTAGCCCTGTTGGGCGTTCGCGAGCCGGATTCGGAGGACGACGGGCTGGACAGCATCCCGTCCGCCGCCCCGGTAGGCTCTGTCGCCAGCTTCGACGCGCAAGAGCATGCAGGCGACTCCAGCAAGACAACCGCGCCGATTGCCCTGGCGTCCACTCTTACCCCAGCTCCTGCCGCAGAACAGGCTGGCAGCGCGGCCGCTGCGCTTAATCGATCCGTCCAGGCGCCGTCCGGCCTTGGCGCACGTCTGTCCCAAGCCCAAGACCAGCTTGCGGCGGGAGCATCGTCGCACCACAGGACACATTCGGATTCGGACCAGCTCTCCGGCCCCCGCCACGCCGCCACGAAGAGAGACGCCGCTGCGGAAGCAGCCGGCAGCGCGATCCCGGTGCCACTTTCTCTGGCAATGACGGCTGAGGCGCTGTCCATCGCCGCTTCCACGCTGACAGCGCCATCAACCTTCCCCGCGCAACATCTGTCCACCGCGAAAGCGAAGCGGGAGGAGATGCCCACGCCCCGAGCGGTGTTGGCCGGTAACAGCCAGCCCACTCCTCACCTGAGCGTTCCGGACATTAAATCCGACAGCCGTAACGACGAAGCCTCGAGCAGTGCGCAGGAAACAGGTGCGGACGCCCGTCCCATCTCATCCTCGCCGGCTGCGCCGGCCTCGGACGCCGTATCGACCGCGGCCGGCGAACACGGTCAGACCGGACTCGATCGCACGGCAACCGGGCAGGAAAGCGTCGCTTTCGCGTCCCCGCCATCCTCGAGCAGCGACGCCGGTCAGGATCAGGCTTCTGCGGCCGCCCCAGGATCATCGCAGGCCCCGCCTCCGCTTCCGGCCGGTGAACCCTCAGCCCCGACCGCCGTCAAGCACGAGACAGGCGAGGCGACAGCTCACGCGTCTCACCCCGGCGCCGCGTCCGGAGAGCTCCGGCACACGGCCGAGTCCCAGGCAGCGACCACGGCTGCCGACACCGGGTCCCTGGCTCGCGATTCCGCCGGGGCTCCTGCCGACGCGATGACGGCGGGTGCATCGACCGGCGTCGTCGCGTCCGGCTCGCTGTCGACCTCCATGTCCGCGTCCTCGGGCCGTGAGACCTTCGCCGCTATGGATTCGGGCTCCGGCGTTGGTGCGCCGGGCTGGATCCACGCCGGTGCCCGCCAAGCCGAAGCTGGCTTTCAGGACCCCTCGCTGGGCTGGGTAGGCATTCGCGCCGGTGTAAGCGGCGGCGGTATCCATGCCTCCCTTGTCCCCGGTTCGTCCGACGCCGCGCAGGTCCTCTCTGGCCACGTGGCCGGCTTAGGCGCGCATCTGGCCGAGCAGCGGGCGCATGTTGAGACGGTGACCGTGGCCGAACCACAAGGGTGGGGAGCGAGCAGTCTAGGGGCGAACTCCAACTCCGGCCAGGGCGGACAAAACAGTACTTATTCGCAGTCTGAACAGGGCGCCCCCACGCCATCTCCCATGCAACCTCGGTCCGAAGCCGGAACTGCGCCCCAGGCCACAGCCCGGGCGTCCGCGGCAAACCCGGCCACGACCGCGCTGCGGCCAGAGGGAGCTTCGATTTCGGTGATGGCTTGAACGGGAGTCCCGGGTAAAGCTGCGATGCCCATCCGGCAGCCCGACGGAGACAGAGAACCGAAACCCGGGAAACCTAAACGGATACTGGCAAGCACGGAACGGAAACACAGGAACGATGAGTTACTCGAAAGGCAGGAAAACCGATGGCGGCGGCAGCAGGAATCTTCAATCACGCGGCGGCGGCGCAGTCCCTGATCGGCCCCAAGGCCCCACCGATGGACAGCTCGACTAGTGGCTCCACCAGTTCGGCCGGCGACACCACTACGGACTCGGCCACCATCTCAGCCAACGACTTTCTCACTCTGCTCGTGACCGAGATGCAGAACCAGGACCCGACGGCGACAACCGATCCCAATGAATACATCAACCAGCTCGTACAGGTGAACAGCCTCGAACAGCTGATCGGCATCAATCAGACGCTGACTGGCGCCTTCGGCTCAACTACCGACAGCACTGGCGACAGTTCCAATCAGTCCGTCGGCGCGGTCGCGGCCATTACCTCGCCAGGGTCCCCCTCCGCCTCAACGCACACATCCTCAGGCGCCGCAGTCTCCGCGTTCGGCGCTCTGTCGGACCTCGGGCCGGCTCCGAACGCAGGGTCGGTCTTTTCCACCTTCGCCGCCCATCTTGCGCCGGGCAATCTCTCGGTTCCCGCCGCCAACCCGGCAGCCCAGCGTGTCGCTCACGCACTCGACGGCGCATCGCCGGTGCTCTCCGGCGCCAACCGGTAACCACCGCATATCAGCCGGCCGCCGCGGCCGTACCAGGGGCATCCTCAGGAGACACGAACCATGGCTAGCTTCTCAATTCCTCTTACCGGCCTGCAGGCCGACTCGACGGCCCTCAACACCATCGCCAACGACCTCGCCAACATGAGCACCACGGCCTTCAAGGCGCAGACCACCAACTTCTCCGACCTGTTCTACCAGCAGATCGGCTCCACCGGCTCCGGCGATCCCATCCAGGTGGGCGCGGGCACCCAGGTCGCCAACACCGAGACCGACTTCGCCGCCGGCACACCCAACTCCACGGGCGTGTCCTCCAACGTGGCCCTGCAGGGCAGCGGCTTCTTCGTCGTCGACCAAGGCAGCTCGCAATACCTGACGCGCGACGGAGAATTTCAGACTGACGCAAGCGGCAACCTGGTCACCTCGAACGGCTACAGCGTGATGGGCTATCCGGCCGCCAACGGCGTCGTCAATACCAGCGCTCCGTTGACTGCGATCAGCATTCCTATGGACCAGGTGCAGCCGCCGCAGGCCACCACCTCGATGAGCATGGACCTCAACCTCGACGCCACGGCGAACACCGCCAGCACTCCAGCGTCGTATTCTCCTTCCATCACAGCTTACGATTCGCTGGGAAACCCACAGACCGTCACGGTTACCTTTACATCGGCGGGCAACAACACGTGGGACTATTCCGCGCAGCTGCCGGCCTCGGCTTACGCGGCCGGAGGCGCCCCGGCTCCCAATACCGGAACCATCACCTTCGATTCGAACGGCAACCTCACCGACCTCAACGGCAACCCAGTGGGTACTGGGAACTCTTCGGTCACTCTGGGCCTCAGTACAGCCGCCACTGGCGCCAACCCCCTGGCCGACGGAGCCGGCCCACTGAGCATCACGTGGAACCTGCTCGGCTCCAACGGCCAGCCCACCATCAGCCAAGTTGCCGCGTCCAGTTCGTCCTCCTCGACTCCCGGCAGCGGATCGTCGCTCACAAGCTATACGCAGAACGGCTATGAGACCGGTCAGTATCAGAGCTTTTCCGTTGGCTCGGACGGAACCGTTACTGTCTCCTATAGCAACGGCAACAACAACGTAGTCGTGGGCCAAGTGGCGCTGGCGAACGTCACCAACGACCAGGGGCTCCAACTGCTCGGCAACGGCAACTATCTTACCACGCGAGCGAGCGGCGCCGCGGCCATCGGAACTTCGGGGAGTGCCGGACTGGGGACCATGGAGGATGGCGCTCTCGAGGCCTCAAACGTCAACATCTCCGACGAGTTCTCCAACCTGATCGTGGCCCAGCGCGCCTTCGAAGCCAACGCGAAATCAGTGACCACCTTCGACACGGTCACCCAGGACGCCATCAACATGGTCCACTAATCCCGGGCAGCCCTTCCCAATAGCGCGCCGAGGCGGTTGACAACGGGGAGAGATGACGTTCATCCTCGGGCCGGCGCGCAACAGGCCGGGCCGGAGCAGGGAAGAGCCACTCAATCCACAGTGGGGCGGTCTTCGGACCGCCCCACTGTGTTCTCCCGCGGCTTCACTTCGATAAACAGTCCCTTGCCTTTGGCCAGCGTCTCGCCTGCCTCGTTCAGGATCTTCGCCTCGGTGTGGTGTTTGCGCCCGTCACTGCCCACAGTCCGCCCCTCCAGCCGGATCGCCGAACGCGACGGCACCGGCCGCAGGTAGTCCACCTCGATGTGCCGCGTCATCGCCGTGAACCCCTTGGCCCGGACCGACTTGCTCATCGTCTCGTCGAGCAGGCTAGCGATGATTCCGCCGTGCAGGTACCCTGCCGGACCCTCGTAGTTCTCCGACACCCTCGCAAAGCACACCACCGAGCCGTCCTCGGCCAGCAGAAACTCCAGCCTGAGCCCCGCCGGATTCGCCGGGCCGCACCCGAAGCACCGGTTCTGCGCCCTATGCTGCAGCGGTGTCAAACGTTCGCCTGTCTCGCGCATCCCTCTCTCACCAGCATACCGAAGCAGGCCCAACTGCAGCGCATCCCGCGCTTCCGTGCTAGATTGCAGCTCATGGAATTCACGATCCGCTCCGCCGCGCTCGAAGATGCCCACGCCGTCGCACGGGTCCAGGTGGAGAGCTGGCGTACTACTTACCCCGGCATCGTACCGCTTGCCTTTCTCGCCTCCCTCAGCGTTGAAGCCAGCGCCCAAAGGTGGCGCGAGCAACTCTCCTCCGGAAACAACCCCATCTTTGTCGCGGAGGACATGGGCCATCCCTTCGGATTTGCCAGCGGAGGCCCTCTGCGCAGCCCGATCCCCGGCTATGACGGCGAGCTCTACGCCATCTATCTCCTCAGGGACAGTCAGCGCCATGGTGCCGGCCGCCGCCTCGTCGAAACCATCGCCGGCGCCCTTCGCACCCGCGGCTTCCATGGCATGGCCGGCTGGGTGCTCGCTCGCAACCCTGCCGTGGGCTTCTACAAGGCCCTCGGCGGAGTTCAAATCGCTCGCCAGCCCATTGCAATCGGCGGTGCGGAGCTCGAAGAACTCGCCTTCGGCTGGCCCGATCTCGATCTCTGCCTCGGCGCCGGACCCCGCCTGAGCCGCGAAGCCCCCGCTTGACCCTCCCCGCCTGCACGGCTCAGACTGGAGGCACGCAGTGGCGGCATCCATCCGCTGCTGGCATCCATCGTAGCCCGTTCATCGCACCCGTTTCCCCGGAGGAGTCTTCCCATTTCATCGGTTCGCTGCAGTTCCCCGGCGCGGCGCGCGTTCGCCGCGCTTGTCCTCGGTGCATCGCTCGCCGCTCTTGTTCTTTCCGGCTGCCGCCGCTCGCCGCTCACACCTCAGCAGGCCGAAGGCAAACAGCTCTACGACATGCGCTGCGCCCACTGCCACGAGTACAACGACCTGGCGCTCAAGAAGGTTCCGCCCAACCTGCACGGCGTCTTCACCCGGACCACGCTCCCCAGCGGCGCTCCGGCCACCGACGTGCAGGTCGCCCGCACCGTCCTTACCGGCAAGGGCATGATGCCCTCCTTTGCCGGCCGCTTCACCACGGCGCAGATGGAGGCCCTCCTCGCTTATCTCCACACCGGCCTCAAAGGAGAAGGAGAATCTCAATGAAGATCGGACTCATCGGCTCCGGCACCGTCGCCCAGACCCTCGCCGCCGGATTCCTGAAGCATGGGTACGAAGTCATGCTCGGCACCCGTGACACCGCGAGGCTGGCTGCGTGGCAAGCCTCGAATCCCGAGGCCCGGCTTGGCAGCTTTGCCCAGGCCGCCGCCTTCGGGGAAGCGGTTGTTCTCGCCGTCAAGGGCAACGTCGCCGCTCAAGCCCTCCGCGCCGCCGGGGCCGACAACCTCGCCGGCAAACCACTCCTCGACGCCTGCAACCCCATCGCCGACGCCCCGCCCGTCAACGGAGTCCTCCCGTTCTTCACCACCTACGGCGACTCGCTCATGGAGCAGCTCCAGTGCGAGTTTCCCCAGGCCCACTTCGTCAAAGTCTTCAACTCGGTCGGCGCCGCCCGCATGGTCAACCCCGAGTTCAAAGCCGGCAAGCCGACCATGTTCATCTGCGGCAACGACGCCGGTGCCAAGGCGACCGTCACGAAGATCCTCGACCAGTTCGGCTGGGAGACCGCCGACATGGGCGCCGCCGAAGCCGCCCGCGCCATCGAGTCCCTCTGCATGTTGTGGTGCATCCCCGGCTTCCAGCGCAACCTGTGGACCCACGCCTTCAAGCTGCTCATCGAATAAGCTTCGCATCCGCCCCGGCACAAACGGACAACTCGCTGACTCGCTCCCAAGCCTGCGCCGCAATCCAAAACCCCGTATACTCAGTATTGCGATGGCGACCGAAAAAACATTCTATCTGGAGACCTTCGGCTGCCAGATGAACGCCCATGACTCCGAAAAGGTCATCGGTACACTCCAGCAACGGGGCTACCGCCGGGTCGAATCCGAACAAGACGCCAGCCTCATCCTCTACAACACCTGCTCCATCCGCGACAAGGCCGAGCAGAAGGTCTTTCACCGCCTCAACGACTACAAGGCCCTGTACAGGGCCGGCAAGCGCTTCGCCGTCCTCGGCTGCGTGGCCCAGCAGGAGGGCGAGAAGATCTTCGACCGCGCCCCCTATGTGTCGCTCGTCTCCGGCTCGGCCTCCTACCGCAAGCTCCCCGAGATGCTCACCCGGCTCGAGGCTGGCGAGAACCGCATCACCGGCCTCGACGACCGCCAGACCGACGAGACCTTCGAGACCGAGTTCACCGCCCGCCAGAACCCCTACCGCGGCTACATCACCATCATCGAGGGCTGCGACAAGTTCTGCGCCTACTGCGTCGTCCCTTACACCCGTGGCAAGGAGCGCAGCCGCTCCTCGTCCTCTGTCCTCGAAGAAGCCCGCCGCATCGCCGACCTCGGCTACACTGAGATCCAGCTCCTCGGCCAGAACGTCAACAGCTACTGCGATCCGGAGGGGAAGTGCTCCTTTGCTGAGCTGCTGGCCACCGTCGGCCAGGTTCCTGGCATCCGCCGCGTCCGCTTCACCACCAGCCACCCCCGCGACTTCACCCGCGACATCGTCGATGCCATCGACGACGTGCCCACCCTCTGCGACCACGTCCATCTTCCGGTGCAGTCCGGCTCCGCGCGCGTCCTCAAGCTCATGGCCCGCGAGTACACTCCCGACTGGTACCTCGAGCGCATCGCCTGGATGAAATCCGCCCGCCGCCCCATCTCCATCTCCACCGACATCATCGTCGGCTTTCCCGGTGAAACTCCGGACGACTTCATCCAGACCATGGACCTCCTGGCCCAGGTGCAGTACGACGGCGTCTTCGGCTTCAAGTACTCGCCTCGCCCCAACACGCCCGCCCTGGTCATGATCGACTCCATCCCCGACGCCGAAAAGGCGCGCCGCCTTCAAGTACTGCTTGACCGCCAGCGCGAAATCCAGAGGGCAAATTATTCCAAGAACTTAGGGAAAATTCTTGAGGTGATGGTCGAAGGGCGGAATCCGGCACGTGGCCAAATCGTCGGCCGCAGCAGCCAGAACAAGCCCGTCAACTTCACCAGCGCTCAGCCCATCGCCCCGGCCCCCGGCAGTTACCTCAACGTAAGAATCACGGCCACCCATCCAAACAGTCTGGTGGGAGAGGCCGTCTAAGCAGGAAAGGGGGACCTATGGACATCGACCGCCAGCGGCAGACGGAAATTGAGAGACTGATCGCGTCGACGACTCTCATCGAGGTCAGAATCCGCGGACTCATGATGGACCCCGCCAGCAACATGCCCATCATCGTCCTCAAGGACGTCGCCTCCGACACTGTCATGCCCATTTGGGTTGGCATCCCGGAGGCCAACGCCATCGCCTTCGAGATAGAAAAGTTCGCGGCCCCGCGCCCCATGACCCACGACCTCGTCAGGAATCTCATCCATCACTTGAATGCCCAACTGGAACGTGTTGTAATCACTGAGATTCGCGATGAGACCTTCTTCGCCGTCCTGTGGCTCCGCCAGGAGGGCGACCTGGTTGCCGTCGATGCCCGCCCCTCCGACGCCATCGCCCTCGCACTCCGCGCCGACTGTCCGATCTACGTCGACGAGCACGTAATGCAGAGCGCCAAGCTCAACACCGCCGGCCCGCCCGAAGGGCCCACCGCCGAACAGCTTCGCGGCTGGCTTGAAGGTCTGAATGACGAAGATCTTGGCCGCTACAAGATGTGATCACCCCAAAAGACGGCTCAGATCTTGGAGCTAAGGGAGCCGTTGGCTTGAAGAAACCGCGAATGAACTGCTTTCAGTGAACAGAATATACATTATCGGACATAATGCCCCTCAGACGAAAGTGAGATGTGCGCTTCGCATCCCAAGCTGCCGCCTCAAGCAATTGCGCTGAAGCTCCCTCGTGGCCCGTCACTGTCCGTTTCGGCGCTCGTAGCCTCCTCCTCCTGCGAGCTTAGATCCTCACCTTCTTCCTGGTCCTGACCGCTTGCGGTTCGCCCGCCCCCTGAGTAAGTCTCCTCCCCGACCCGTGCCGTGTACGCCACATCGAACACCGCCGCGAGCTGCGAATACGCCGGCGGAGCCTTCACAGCCTCCACCATCCGCACTCCGCTGATCGGCCCGATCCCCATTTCGGCTCCCCTGCTGAGCTTCATCGGCAGTCCCAAAGCAAATCTTTATTCCGCTTCCGCAGTGTGCCGCCTTCGAACAACTCACCCGGGAACCCCTTGCCATATAATCGTCTTGCCGCTTGCCGCCGGTTCTTAGTCGCCCCTGCGACCTACTTACAAATTGTTTTTAGAGGTCAGTCGCTCTTTGTCATCGCCCCAGTCAGCCCCGCGCCCCACAAGCACTCCTGTACGCCCTATGCGCCGGACCGCATTCATCTTGGTAGTCCTTTGCGTTCTCGTGGTCTTCGCTGACCTCGCTTTCACCTTCATCTTTGGCCTGGGTAACCCCGTGCTGATTGCCCCGGACGGCCCCTGCGCCTACATCGTCAAGCCCAATCAGAACGATTACCGCTTCTTCTGCCACATACGCATCAATCAATTCGGGATGCGTTCAGCGCCCTTTGCAACCCTTCCCGCACCGGGAGCTCTCCGCATTCTCTTCGTTGGTGACTCAGTCACCTACGGCACCACCCGCGTTGACCAGAGCAAGATTTTCACCCAGATCCTTCGCCGCAACCTGCCCTCCGTCGTTCACCGCCCCGTCGAGGTCCTGAACGCTTCTGCGGACGCCTGGGCCATCGATAACGAACTCAGCTACATCCGCTCTCGCGGAATCTTCCACTCGGCGCTGGTGGTCCTCGTCCTTAACGACGCCGATGTAACTCAAGCCCGCGCAACCCTGGCAGATGTAGGCAGCGAGCTTTGGCTTAAGCGCCCGTCCAGCGCTCTTGGCGAGCTATGGACGCACTTTCGCGCCAAACTCCTCCGCCGCGCGCCGCGCACCGACGCTGGCGACTCTGTCACTTCCGGCGCCGCGACGACAACGCACCAGAACCTAGCCGATCTCGATGCTTTCAAAGTATCGTCTCAGCTGCCGGGGCAAGGATGATCCTTATGTATCTTCCCTTCCGAAAGGACCTTCCGACGGTTGCGATGCCGGCGCAAGCCACGCTCGCCGGCTGGGCTGCGGCACACCGCAACCCGATGCTCAACCTCTCGTCCGCGGAACTGGCATACCCCATGAAAGCCATCAGCCTTGATGGCGATCACTTGAACGTCCTTGGTGATCGCATCGTCGCCGCTTATGTAGAGAAACATTGGCCTGCACCTGTAGATGGCCCTGAACAATAGCGCTTACCGTCGCATCCACGCGGCGCTGGAGGGCGCCGGCGGGTTCAGCGCTTCCGTCTGGTCCAGCAGCGCCATCCCCTGCGCCAGCGTCAGTTTCGCCGGCACCGGTTCAAACCCGCCTCGCTGCTCGCTCGTCTCGCGCGCAAACGTCTTCACCAGCAGGGCCCGAATATTCAGGTGAACCTCCAGCGTATCGGTCTTCCACTCCGTCGGACTCACCTGCACACGTTCCAGCCGGAACCACCCGCCTTTATACAGCCTGCCCAGAATTCCAAATCCGAAGTCCACATTTTGCTCAAAATGCCCATCCAGCCGTGCCAGCCGCTTATACCGCGCATCCACCCACAGCTCCCCGCTCATCGCGTGGAAGATCCGCGCCTCGATGGTGTGCGCATCGTAACCCGGGTTCGGCCGGAACCGCAGCCGGTAGCATCCGTCCTCTTCCCCTTCGTACTCGTACTCAAAGGCGTCCGCCAGAATCGCCAGCACCCGGCCAATCCGATCTTCGTCTTCGTCGTACTGCCGCAGATGCCGCGCCCGTGCCTCCGGCGACTCCAGAAGCGCTTCCAGCCGCTCCTGCTCCGCCTCTCGCTCCCCGGCAGTTAGCGGATGACCGTTCACCAGCGTCAGCCGGTCTACCGGCCCATCGGCCGTCTCCACCTGGTCTTCCAGCCAGCTCCCGCTCTGGTTCCGTTCCCTCACCCAATAGCGCCAGTACCCATGGCTATGGTGATCGTGCAGCTCGTTGTACACCACATCGCGAACCAGCACTGTGGGCGCAATCGTCGGTTCCGGGGCGGGTGGCGGTCCGGGCTGGGCCGCCAGACAGCTTGCTACCTCGACTGCCACCCACACAACCAGTGTTGCACGCGGTCCGCGCATCGGATTTCTCCCTGATCCAGGATTCAAGCCGTCTTCAGTATCCGTGCATTGCTGTCAACCTGGTGCAATCCGGGCGTAAAAAACCGGCAAAATTCCCGCCGCTTTCCCCGTCAGAACCAAACTCGATACCCGGTCCTCCGCAAATCCCTCAGGCACGGAAAAGGCGGACCCGGCGCCCGCCGGACCCGCCTTCCACTCATCCTGTCTCGGCACGTCCCTACTTGAGCGAGTACACCACCGCCAGTTCCTTCTGCACCAGGCTATCCGGAAGCGGAGCGTACGACAGCGCCGAAACCTCGCTCTCGCCTGATTTCAGCATCCAGCTCAGCATGTCCTTCAGCACCTTGCGGTTGGCCTCGTTCGTCGGCTCTACCGGAATCAGCAGGTAGGTAAAGCTTGAAATCGGATAAGCATTCGGCCCCGGTGCGTTGGTGATCGACACCCGAAAATCGTTGCCCTCCATCTTCGCGCTTGCCGCCGCGTCCGTCACGCCGTCAATCGACGCCTTCACCCAGTTCCCTGCCGCATTCTGGATATCCCCGAACGTGATGTGGTTCTGCAGCGCGTAGATCAGCTCCACATAGCCGATCGCGCCCGGAAGCTGGCGCACCAGCCCGGCTACGCCCTCGTTGCCCTTCCCGCCCACGCCTGTCGGCCAGCCCACTGAAGTTCCCTTCCCGACCGTTCCCGCCCAGTCCTTACTTACCTTGCTCAGGTAGTCGGTAAAGATGAATGTCGTGCCGCTGGCGTCTGCGCGGTGCACCACCGTGATCTTCTGATCCGGCAGCTTTACACCCGGATTGTCCTTCGCAATCGCCGCATCATTCCAGTTCGTGATCTTCGCCAGGTAGATGTTTGCCAGCGTCGAGGGGCTGAACCGCAGGTCTGTCACTCCCGGCACGTTGAATACCGGCACCACCGCGCCCAGCACCGTCGGCAGGTGGATCAGCTTCACCTTCGAAGCCTTCAGCATCTCGTCGGTCATTGGCATGTCCGAGGCCCCAAAGTCCACCAGCCCCGCTTCCACCTGACGGATTCCGCCGCCCGATCCGATCGACTGGTAGTTCACTTCCACGCCCGGATGCGCCGCGCTATATTCGGTAAACCACTTCGAGTAAATGGGATATGGGAATGTAGCGCCCGCTCCCGTCAGTTTCTGGGCCTGCGCCGTTCCCCAGGCCATCACAAGAGCCGCAACTGCGATCAGCGTTCTTTTCACGTCTTTCTCCCTTGCAGTGATTACTGCCGCACCCATTCTCTACAGCATTTGTTACGGGCATTTGAAAAAATGCGCTAAGCTCTCCATCGGTAATCCAGAGCCCACATCTAACGACACGCGCCCCACTCAAGCGCTCCACTCCATCCACTCCGGCGCCTCTCCTCGAAGAGTGGACCGGGACCGAGTCTGCCAAGTGGCGATTCATCAGGTATAAGCCACACCAAAATCTGCCGCATACGCCACTTACGTCGCGGAAGACTGCCTTAGAATGTCTCCGTATACAGAAGGACTTCCTATGCCGCCTCCAATGACCCGCCGCCATCTCATCCGCAGCGCCGCTTCAGCCGCCGCCACCTTGCCTCTCAGCTCTTTCGCCCAATCCACCCCGTCCGGGGCCCCAGCCGGCGCGCCCGACCAGAATCTCAATGCCGGCTCCGGTCGCGCCGCCTGGATGCAGGACCGCGCCCACGCATGGGGCGTCATGACCCACTACCTCGCCGACTGGCAGTCCCGCGTTCACAACCTCACTATGACCCCCGACCGGTGGAACAAGCTCATCGACAACTTCGACGTCGAGGCCATGGCCCAGCGCCTCGCCTCTGTCGGAGCCGGTCATTATCAAATCAGCATCGGCCAGAACTCCGGCTACTATCTCTCTCCCAACCCGGTCTACGACCGCCTCACCGGCATCGCCCCCACGAAGTGCTCCCGGCGCGACCTCGTCGCCGACCTCTGCGAATCCCTTTCCAGGCGCAGCATCAGGCTCATGCTCTATCTCCCTTCCGGGGCGCCCGCCCAGGACGGAGCCGCATGCCAGGCCCTCGGCTGGCTCAACGGCGCCCATCGCAATCGCGATTTTCAGCTCAAGTGGCAGCAAATTATCGAGGAATGGTCCCGCCGTTGGGGCACGCGCGTCTCCGGCTGGTGGTTCGACGGCTGCTACTTCCCCAACTCGATGTACCGGTTCGCCGAGCCGCCCAACTTCGCCTCGTTCGCCGCCGCCGCGCGCGCCGGTAACCCTGGATCCGCCCTCGCCTTCAATCCTGCGGTCTACTACCGCCTGATGACCCAGACGGCCGAAGACGACTACATCGCCGGTGAGATCGATAAGCCCGACCAGGTCGACATTCATCGCCCCTACGACGGCCTCATCGACGGCGCCCAGATCCACATGCTCAGCTTCCTGGGCCAGACCTGGGGCCGCGGCACCCCCCGCTTCACCACCGATCAAGTCGTCGCTTTCACTCAAAAACTTCGCGACCACGGCGGCAGCGTCACCTGGGACGTCCCCGTAGAGCTCGACGGCACGATCACCGCGCCATTCTTAGACCAGCTAGCCGCTCTCGGCAAGGCCTTCCCCAAGGCGGCTTCACTCTGAGGGTACCGGCGAATTTGTGTGTCCTTCCGATTGACGCCGGGGCCGTTGCGTGTACCTCCGCCATGGGAGTGGTATTCTTGGGTCCCCCCCAAATTCACCCCAGGAGGTAGAGTCTGATGCAAGTTCGTTCAGCACTCAATACGAGCCTATGCGTCCTCGTCGCAGCGCTTACTCTCAACACGGCCCCCGCCGCGGTCGGGCAGATGGAACCCGGGCAAGTTCATAGCCCCCACAAGTATCTGTATTTGAACAACGTCAGCCTCAAGCCCGGCTTGAGCGGCGCCTTCATCCAGCACGAGAGCGCCGAAGTGGAGGCCTTGCGCGCGGCCAATGCGCCCGTTAATTACTTCGGCATGATGGACATCACAGGCGCACCGCGCGCGGTCTATTTTGCCGGCTTCGACTCCTTTGCCGATCTCCAGAAAGACCACGAGCAGATGATGGCGAACTCGAAGCTCGAAGACACGCTGAAGACCGAAGACGCGGCCGAGGCGTCTTCAGTCGCCGAGGGGTTGAGCAGCATCTACGAGTACCGCGAAGACCTGAGCCTCAGGGCTCCGGTCGACATCTCGGCGATGCGCTTCTTTGACATTACTGTGTTTCATATCCGCTCGGGGCATCATCAGGACTGGGAGCGGCTGGTGAAGCTTTACGTGAAGGCCTACACGCCGGCGGCCGATGCGCACTGGGCCGTCTTCGAGAAGATGTATGGCGAAGGCAGCGACAATACCTTCATCGTCGTGACTCCTCTGGCGTCCCTTGCCGGAGTCGACGAGGAGGTACTGGACGGCGATAATCTGCCGAAGTCGGTGGGTGAGGATCAGATGCAGACGATGCGGGAGCTGGGATCTGTCACCATCGAGTCGTCGGAATCGGACCTGTTTGCGATGGTTCCGCAGATTAGCTATGTACCGGACTCGTGGGTCAAGGGGTCCCCGGATTTCTGGGGCAAGAAGTGAGTTTGCGGCAGGTTTATTGACGGCAGGAAGGCTCAATTCCATGCGGGATTGGGCCTTCGACTTTCGATGATCAAGGTCGACCGCCGAAAACTGCAGGGCCTTCCAAAAGGAAGGCTTCTTCGCTGAGCTATTTACATTGCGGTATCCTCCAAGGTGGATCGCACTTGTCGAGTAGACGATCCGAAGGCAATAAGCGCAATGAATAAATCCGCTCTGAATCATAATTGTAATCTTGCGCCGCGTCACGCCTTCCCCTCAAGAGCACTTTGAACTCTGCAAAAAGCATGGGCGAAGATGGAGTAGCACTTCGCGCTCCCCACTCGCGATCAGGATTGGCTTGCCTCCGCGGCCGGGTAGTGCGGTGCGACATCGCCAGCGAGCATCTGCGCGTCGACAAACCGGTAGCCAACGTAGATGTCCGTGAGCAGATAAAGGGGATTGGCGGGATCGTCCTCGATCTTCTTGCGCAACTGGCGAACGAAGGTACGGAGATACTCAACCTCTTCCCGGCAGTCGGCGCCCCAGACGGCGGTGAGGAGCTTCGGGTAGGTGATGACACGGCCGGCGTGGCTCATGAGGCAGTGGAGGATCTCGTACTCCTTGCGGGTGAGGTGAACGGTAGTGCCGCGCCGGGTGACAGTGCGGAGGGCAGGATCGAGGCGGATTTCGCCAATTTCGATGGGTGCGTCCTCGGGGCGGGCCGGGGCGTTGACGCGGCGGACGGCGGCGCGCACTCGGGCGATGAGCTCTTTCATGCCGAATGGCTTGGTGATGTAATCGTCGGCGCCGAGATCGAGGGCCTCGACCTTCTGGTCCTCGGCGTCGCGGACGGTGACCATAAGGATGGGTAGCCGGGGCGCAGCAGCGCGAGCGCGGCGAAGGGTTTCGAGGCCGCCGATACCAGGCATGTTGCAGTCGAGCAGAACGGCGTCGAAGGTACGGGTGCGCAGCAGGTCGAGCACCTCTTCCCCGCGCGTGGCCTCGGTGACGCGGAAGCCCAGCTCGGCGAGGGAGGGGCGGAGCGCGGCGCGGATAGCCGCCTCGTCGTCAACCACCAAGACGTGAATCGGACCGGAGTGCATCAGGAGGCAATCTCCACAACGGTCGCGGGAATGGCCGCGTAGAAGGTGGTGCCTGCGTTCTCGTCGCTCGAGACCCAGACGGAGCCCCCGTGGGCGGCGGCGGCCCGTTTTGCCACCGAGAGGCCGATGCCGGTGCCGTCGGCGAGCGTTGAGGCGGTGGCCGAGCGATAGTAGCGGTCGAAGATACGCTCACGATCTTCAGCAGGAATGACGGGGCCGAAGCTGTGGACAGAAAAGATGACGTTGCCCTCTTCGCGAGCGGCGCGGAGACTGATTTCGCGCCCGGTCGAATACTTGCAGGCGTTATCGAGGTACTGCGACAGCAGCATGACCAGGAGACGGCGGTCGCAACAGAGTTGAAGAGTATCATCGGGGAGCTCAACGTGCACGCTGGCGGCGGTGCGGCGATCGCCGAGACAGGCCAGGGCCTCCTCGATGATGGGAGCAACGCTGACGATTGATGGATTGACAGTGACCTTGTCGGTATCGAGGCGGGCGGTGGTGAGTAGGCGCGAGGTGAGGCTGTCGAGGAGGCTCGACTGCTCGGTAATGAGAGAGGCCAGCTCAAACTGGCCCTGGCGCAGGCCACCCATCTCAATGAGACCGGTGCTGGCGGCGCGGATGGCGGTCAGAGGCGTCTTGTAGGCATGAGCAAGGCCGTCAAGGACGGCGGACCGCAACTGCTCGGCGCGGCGTTCGGCTTCGATGCGGCTCTCGTTGACAAGGGCTCGGTAACGGTCGAAGGTGATGGCGACAAGCGATGCAATAAAACTGGCGGTGACGGGAGCGACGTCGCCCCGCAGGACGATGCTTCCGACCGGGACGGCCCCGAGGCGCACGACCCGACGGCTCAGGCCCAAACGCTGATCGTCGTCGGAGGTGGTGAAGTGGTAGACGTTCTGCACGAGCTCCTTCGGGTCGTCGTGCCAGGCGCCCGCCTGGTAGACGGTGTGCAAGTCGGCATCGTAGATGACCGCGGCTTCGACGTCGAAGGACTCGCAGACGAGCTCAGCAAGCTGCTGGCCCGGCTCCGTGTGCAGATCCATCTGGAGAGTGCGGCGGGTGCAGTCGAACAAGGCGGTCAACTGGCGTCCGAGCGCTTCGACTCCCCTGCTCTCGACTTCGGCGCGTCGCGCCAACCGGTAAACAAAGAGCGCAATCGAGACCAGGAGGATGAGGGCAACGGCTTCGCCCGGGGCGGCCGCGAAGCTCCATCGCACATGCTCGGGGCTGAATGCGGCCTGCGTGGGCAAGACGGCGAGGGCGGCAACGACCGCGGACCAGCCGCCGCCCAAGAGGGCAATAAGAGCCACGGCCGGCACGTAGGGGAGCAGACCCAACGAAGACAACCAAGAGAAATCATGCGCCAGGGCGCCGGTGGCTGCGACGGCGAGAATGCCGAAGATGCACTCCCGCAGGAGCCGCGCCGCGCGCGCAATGATGGCCCGCGGCTGGGGCGCGCCGGTAACCTGGGAAATCGGGATGGAGGTTCCTGGCAAGGGGCATTCGCCTTTCATCGGCCGGGTTGCCGCTTCCGGACGACTGTGTAGAGGAACGGACCTAAGTACTGCGCTGCTTGCTTGTGCGGTCGGGACAAGGGCCCGTTACGATGCACCACAACCCGGCGAGTCAGCGACAGGGTGCACTCGCAAACGGAGTTCTGACTTTCTGCGACTGTTCGTCTGCCGGGAGCGCGCCCAGACGTTGATGCGGGCCCGAACTGCGACGCAGGAGAAAATTTGACTCGATTTTAGCAGAATCCAGATGCGGCGTTCCGGCCGGGCCGTGCTGGCTTGCGGCGGGGCTGCCGAATCCTCTTGGAGCGCGGCGGTTTCTATGGTTAACTGGTCACAACACTCACCTAAGGCACCGGGAAGAGATGTCTGCTGCGCGGATGTCGCGTCGATTATTGTCTCTTCGGCCGCAAATGAACATGTGCATATGCATGTGCGCAAGTGCAGAAGGTGTACGCAGACAGTCCGCAAGGCAGCGCGCGGATTGAACCGGCTGCACCGTCATTCCGGGTTGGATGACGAGCATTTGAATTGCAGTGGAGCAGTATGTTCGTCCGGAATGATGCGGTGAGGCAGCGAATGCTGGGAGCGGCGCTCCTGTTCGCGATCGGCTCCTGCACAACGGCGAAAGCCCAGGGGCCATCACCGGAGCCGGCGGCATGGAGAATCCGGGGAGTTGGAGTGAGCGGGCTCGTCGATGGCTGTTACAGCTACAACGCGAACCACCCCGGCAACGCGGCGAACGGACAAATCAACGACCTCTATAACTTTGACGACAAAGCGGACCAGTTCTCCCTCAGTGAGGCCCGACTGACGCTCGATCATGATCCGGAGCCGGTGGGCGCTCACGCGGACCTTTTCTACGGCAGAACCAACTCACTCGTGAATGTGGACGAGGAGGCAAACTTCGTCGAGCGGGCCTTTGTGAGCCTCAAGCCGCCGAAGGCGCACACGATGGAGGTCGACCTGGGCAAGTTTGTGACTGCGGCTGGAGCCGAGACGATCGAGGCCAAAGACAACTGGAATTATTCGCGGTCGCTTCTGTTCTCGTATGCCATACCCTACTTTCACTTTGGCGGGCGCGCGATGCTGCCGCTGTCGAAGTCGGAGACCGCAGGGGTACAACTGGTCAACGGCTGGAACAAATGCGTTAAGTCGAATGGGGGCCTGACCGGGGGATTTACGAACGCGCTGGTGACGAGGCGGTACACATGGAACCTGAACCTCTACACCGGCCCGGAGAACTCCGACGCACAAAAGAGCTACCGGAATCTGATCGACACGACGCTTCTGCTGACGCCGGACGCCCGCTTCAGTGCCTATGTCAACTACGACTACGGCCGAAACCGGAATGAAGCCGTAGATGGCAAAGGCAACGATGCACTCAAGCGATGGCTAGGAGTTGCGGTAGCGGCGCAAGAGCAGCTCGGCGCACGCCAGGCGATTGCCGGGCGCGCGGAGTACTTCAATGACCCGCAGGGATACACAACCGGCAAAACTCAGCAGGTGAAAGAATTGACCGCGACCTACGAACGCCGGTGGCACCTGGGCCTGCTGGCGAGAATGGAGTTCCGGCGGGATTGGTCGGACCAGCCATTTTCCACAGGGCGAACAGCCAGCTCGTGGAGCCGCAGTCGACCCTGACGGCAGGTTTTGTGGAAGTCTTCGCGCCGAGGCGCTGAGACCCCTACGGAATCACGCGCTGGAAGTGCAGCAGGAAAATCACGTTCAAAACCACTGACGCGCCGAGGAGGACCGAAACGAAGATCGCAAAAACCATGGCCTTACGGCCGAAACCTTTGAGGTCTTCGAAGAGTTCCTGTTGTTCGAGGGTGTTGCGATCCGTGGCCTGGCGGACCAGGTCCAACTGATCCTCGACGCGCTTGAGCGAGGTATTCTGCTCAGTTATTTGATCTCGCAGCTGCCGGTGCTGAGTCTTCAGTTCGGCTACGCTGCCTTCAAACGGGGTCACCTCCGCAGGGGCCCTTTCGCTCGTGGACGGAGAGTAAGGCGGAAGAACCGTGGGAGCTGTCTCGGCTACACTGCCGTCGAGAAGGGGCAGCAGACGCTGCATGAAAGGAACAGCGATGCGCAGGGCGCCCACGGCGCGCTGAAACCCCGAGGGGCGCGGGGACGGCTGTGGCGCTGGCGAGTCGATGTCGGAGGGCTCGGTCGCGGCGACGGGATGGGAATTCGCCGGTTCCGCGGCAGATTGCGGCACAGCATCTGCGACGGCGTGCAGCGATGAGCCGTTCGCCACGAAAGCCGGCTCGGCCGGAGGCTGCTTGAGCCTCTCCAACAGTTCTTCAACTCCAAAAGCCTCGGTCATAACTCGCGACTCTCCCTTCGATTTTCCGAGTGAATCCCCAATATATAGGACAAACGGTGCGAAAGAGAATTCCACAAAAGTGGAGAATTGGCCGGGGCGCACCGAAAGAGCCGGTGGGGCAGGAAGTCGCGTATGCTCGTAGCCATATCCTCGTCCACAGGAGACCCCGTGAAACCAGTTGTGGCCCATGCGTTGCGCAATCTGCAAAGCAATATCCTGGCGGGAGTTATTACGATTGGCCCCTTGTTCGTGACCTACCTGATCTTCAGCTTTCTGCTGGGGGCGCTGGCCAAGGCGGGGCTCCCGCTGGTGCAGTTGCTGGCGGCGTTCTTTCCCAGGGCGTGGCTGAGCCAGCCCTGGATGCAGTCGGTGCTGGCGGTGCTGCTGACCCTGGCTGTGCTCTATATTGTCGGGCGGATCATGTCGCTGGTGATTGGGCGCCAGGCGTTCAATCTTTTTGAGGCGGTGCTGGAACGGCTGCCGTTCGTGGCCAAGGTGTACACGTCGGTGCGGCAGTTGATCGACACGATGATGGCGAAGAAGCAGACGAGCCAGCGTGTGGTGCTGGTCGATTTCCCGATAGCGGGGCAGAAGAGTGTAGGGTTCCTGACGCGGGTTCTGGCCGATGAAAAGACGGGGAAACCGCTGGCGGCGGTGCTGCTCCCGAATGCCATCAATCCGACCTCGGCTTTCCTGCAGATCCTGCCAATGGAGTGGGTGACGGAGACGGCGATGACGATGGAGCAGGCGATGAGCATGCTGATGACCGGCGGAGCTGTCGGGCCGGAGACGGTCCCGTACACAGAGAGCGAGCCGTTGGGCAAGCATTAGGGGGTGGCGGGCCGGGTGGCACTCTCCTCTTTGGGAGCTTCGACCGCATCGCCCGCGTGTTCGCTTTCGGCGGCGACGCTGCGCAAGTCGATGTGCGCGAACTGCGCCCAGACTAGGCCGACCGGGAGGACGCAGAGGAACGTATCGACCAGGAGCATGACGCCACACGCCCAGGCAGCCTCGCGGGCTACTCCGAAAAAGTCGTGGATGGCCTCGCCGACCAAGCCGATCTGGGTGAACCAGCCGAGGATGGGGAGCTGCACAAAGCTGGCGGCGCCGCTGCAGGTCATAATGATTGCGCATTTGGCCAGCGACATGTGAGCAAGCTGCGAGTTGTCGACGAAGGCATTCGCGGTTTCAAGATAAGCCAGCAGGATGAGGAACCACATGACCAGGGAGAAGGCAGCGGCCATCCCGAAGTCGCCGAAGGTGCGCATGGTGTCGAGGCCGGTGTGGAAGGTGCGGATCTTGTTGCCGATGGACTGACCGAGCTTTTTCGAGATCAGGCCAAAGACGGTCTCGAGGAAAGCCGCAACCGCACCGCCGGCCAGCCGCACAAGAAGCATGAAAACTGCGCCACATAGGGTGAAGATGAGGAACCAGTACTTGACTTTGTTGACAGCCTCCGGATGCGGGAGGGTTCCCGGAGGAATGGCCAGGATGGCCGCTGTCAACAGAACCGCCATGGCGCCGGCATCGAAGAGGCGTTCGACGATGTAAACGGCAATCTGTCCGGTGACAGGCGCACCCGTCTTCCGGGAAACCAGGTAGGGCCGGGTAAGATCCGCGAAACGGCCGAGCAGCGCGACGCCCGTGAATCCGATGATCTGCACACCGAGGAGCGAGAGAAGCGGGACCCGCTGGTTATGGCGCATGAGGCGGGCCCAGCGGGCCGAGCGCAGAGCGTAGCCGACGTAGATACAGGCAATAGCGATGCCGACTTTGGCCCAGTTGGCGTGCGCGAGCTGGGCACGGAAGAGCGCGAAGTCGAAGTGGATCTTGTCCCGGCCCCAAAATACGATGGCCGCCAGGACAACTAACACGACTATTCCCAGAATCAACCGAGTTTTCTTCACGCGATCTCCGTTCCGCGCTGCCTGTCTCAGAGTTTATGTCACGGACTGGCTAACCACGAAGAGGCGCGATGCGCCGCGGGAGCGGTTGCGGAAACTGCGGCGGAAGGAAGGATGGGATGGGCGCCGGCCTCGCGCGCCAGGACTCGCCGGTTAAACTCGTGGATGACACGGGCTACGTAGGCCCGGGTTTCCTTGTACGGAGGAATGCCGTGATAGCGGTCGACAGCCTGCGGACCGGCATTATAAGCAGCCAGGGCCAGAGCCAGATTGTTGTTGTAGCGGGTCAGCAGCGTGTCCAGATACGCCGAACCGCCGCGAACGTTCTGGCTGGCCTGAAAGCTGTCGGTGACTCCAAGCTCGGCTGCCGTTGCCGGCATAAGCTGCATGAGACCCCGGGCGCCGGCGCGGCTGACGGCGTGAGGATTGCCGCTGCTTTCGGCATCGACGAGGCTGGCGAGGAGATCGACGTCGAGGTTATGGGCGCGCCCGGCGGCGGCGAGCATCTCGACAAGGTCATCGCGGGTGAGGCGGGCGCCAGCGGCGGGTTCGACAAGGTCAGGCCGCGGGGTAGGCGTCTTCGCGGGAGGGGGCTCCGAGGTGGGTTCGAAGCGCTGGATTTCGGCGCGAGGAAGGTCGATGTAGTTGTCCTCGCCGGCGGTGAAGTAAAGCCGGATGCGGCCGTCGTCCAAAGAGTGGTGATCACAGCGTAACTCGAAGCCATTGCGGAGGGTGGCGATCTCGGCGGCGCGGGCAGGCACGAGACCGGCAAGTGCCGCGAGGAACGCCGCAGCGGCTACGAGTCCGAAATTGACGCGGGTTCTTCTCACAGGCTCGTATCTCCTGCGGCGAGTTGCGGCGCGGAACGGCGGGCTAGGACTGCTTCAAGGACAACGGCGACGCCGTTGCGGTCGTTCGAAGGGGCCTGCTTCCATCCGTGCAAACGAGCCATGGCGCGCAGTTCCCTGCTGGCATTGGCCATGACAACGGGCTGGCCCGCCCACTCCAGCATATCGAGGTCGTTCCAGTTATCGCCGATGGCCATGGTCTCGGCGGAGCCGAGGCCGAGGCGGGCGGCGAGTTGCCGGAGCGCGGCGCCCTTGGAGACGCCCGGGGGCAGCAGGTCGAGGATGGAAAGATCGCGGGCCGGGTACTCGGTGCGGACGCAGGCGCATTGTTCACCCCACGGGCTGGCCTTGAGGGCGCGCTCAGCATCCCTCATGCGGCTTAACCCTCCGGCGACCATGGCTTGAATCAGATCGTCTCCGCGGTCGAGCGCCTGCTCCAGGGGCTTGATCACCTCGATGGCATCGCGGTTGGCTTCGGCCCACAGTGCGATGCGTCCCTGAACCTGTTCGAGATCTTCGATCACGAGCTCTCCACGTCCGGGCCTGTCGAAAGTGAAGACGAGGACTCCGAATCCGCGCAGCAAGCCGCACAGGCCGCGCGCTACGCCGCCCTCCAGACGGAAGTGGCTGAGGGGCTGGCCGCCGAGCGTGCGCATCACCGCACCATTGGACGTGATGAGGGGCATGTCCGCTCGGAGACCGTGGTCCTGGAGCAGGGGCGCGGCATAGGCTGTGCGCCGGCCCGTGGCAATGGCGACGACGATGCCCGCCTGTTGCGCGGCCCGCAGGGCTCTCACGTTGCGAGGACTGATCTGCTGCGAAAAGCTGGGCAGCAGCGTACCGTCCAGATCGATAGCCACCAGGCGGACCGGCGGATGCATTGGACCAGTGTAGCGGTAATTGAGTGAAAACGTGGGAAAAAGCGCAGGTTGCGATCGGCTTGAGCCGATGCGGTAGTCTTGACGCATGGAGCGGATGTGTAACCAGTGCCGCGCGGTGCTGGCCGAAGAGACGCAGGCGGACTGGTGCCCGGCGTGCGGCGGAGCGCTGATCGAGCGGCCGAGTCTGCCCGGAGCCGAGAGCGCTTCGGCGATTCCGGCTGAAGTGGATCATCGGGGAATCGTGCTGCCCCGGCGCCATGCGCTGGGCGGGATCATTACGCCGATGTAGAGGCACCAGGGGTGACGGTGGGCCGGATGCGCGTTTGTGTGCGGAGCCTCAGTTTGAGATGTGGTATAAGTACAGCCCAATAAAGATAATGCCGCCGAGAAAGAACAGGGCAACATTCCACCAAAACCTTTTGGGGTTTTCGGCGCGGTTCACAAGTCCTTGGTAGCGTCCTATGCTTTCTCCGGTGAGGGTGAAAACCACCGCCACGACCAATAACACGATCCCAATAAGCAGGAGTCGATGTTGCCGGTCAATCAGGTATGAAAAGTGATCCATTTTCCGCTTCGCCCGTGCGTCCATGCTCTCAAGAGCGTTGGCGTCAGAGCAAGGCAATTTATTTCGCCAGCCCTGCGATGAACCTGAATTTAAACAAAGACAGTTAAGCCGCCTTCAGCGCTTCTTGGCGGGCTTGGCCGCAGGCTTTTTGGCCGCAGGTTTCGCCGCTTTTGGAGGCGGCGAGGGCTTGGCCTTTTTGGCGGGCTGGGGGGGGGCCTTCTGCGCCGGTTTGGCGGGCGCAGCCTTGGCCGCCAGCTTCGCGGGCTTGTGGGCCGCGGCCCTGGCGGGCGCTTTTGGGGCCGGCTTGGGAGCGGGCTTCGCCAGTGGCTTGGCAGGGGCTTTTGCCGGCGTGGCGGCTTTGGCAGGTGCGGGAGCGGGCTTCTTCACCTCTGGAGCCGGTTTGGCTGCGGGAGCTGCCGCTTGGGTCACGCTGACCGGCTTGGCGGCAGCCTTAGCCGCTTCCCTCCCGGGAGCAGGCGGCGCCGGAGGCGCCGTTTTGGCGGCCTTCGCCACCGCAGGGGCTGGCACGGGCGCTTTTTTCGGCTCCTTCACCTGCTTTTTTGCGGGCGCAGGCTCGAGTTCTTCCTCTTCTTCCGCTTCAAACTCTTCGGCGGCGCCTCCCTCAACTTCCTCTTCGGGCTCCTCGCCAAGCTCGGTTTCAATATCCGCCTTGGGAAGACCGATTTCGAGGTCAATCTCCTCCTCTTCGCCCTCGCCTCCGATCTCCTCAAGCTCCTCATCGGAATCGACTTCCTCCTCGGTCTCCTCCTCTTCATCCTCGAAAGTGCGCTCTTTGATCCGACCCTCGCCCCGCTTGGCACGGGTACGCTTGATGGCGACCTGCGGCGGGGGAGCGGGCGGCGAGTGCGGTTCGAGAAACGTGCGCATCTCCTCCGGCGTGGAGAGCCCCCCGTCAATCAGTTCGAGGAAGATGTTCTGGACCAGATCGGCATATCCGGGAAGTTCGGGTGTAATCCGCATCTCCTGCATGAGGGCGTGCGGGATGCGCTGGCGGGCCTGCGGCCACTCCTTCAGGAAGAGGTTATAGCGCTCCAAAACGGCCGGATCCTTTGCGGTAAACCCAAGCCAGAGGACCGCTTCCGGATCATAGCTAACGAAAAGCCTGAAACTGGCGGAAGCCTTGAGATTCTCTTTTGCGAGCAGAACCTTGGCGAAGGCCGCCGCAATCGCATCGAGGCTATTCCACTCCTCGACGAACCCGGGGCGCAGCATCAGCTTCTTCAGGGCGGCGAGGTCTTTGGGGGCCAGCTTCGCAGTGAGCATGCTCATCTGAGCCGCGGAAATATCGGCGTGTACGCCCTGCATGAGGAGATCGACCTCCAGCTCATGGAGCTTCTGGAGCCGTTCTTCCTCCGCTGCTGCCGCGGTCCACGCCGAAAAGAGCACCTGCATCCAGCCTTCGGATTCGAGGGCGCGGAGAACTTTCAGTCCCTCCTCCTCGTGACCGATCTGCTCGAGTTCGCGGCTGCGGGCGTGAGAGGAAAGAAATTCGATGACGCCTTCACCCCTGGCATTGTTGTAGCGGGCCTCGGTTCGCAGATCGAGCTCCCAACCCAGGCGGGCCTTGTAGCGAGTGGCGCGAATCAGAAGCGCTGGCTCCTCCAGAAATCCGTAGTTCGAGACCAGGCGGAGGGTTCGGCCCTCAATGTCCGCGGCGCCATTGAGTGGGTCCATGAGCAGGCCGTAGGAACCCTCGTTCAGGGAGATGGCCATGGCGTTGACGGTGAAGTCCCTGCGTCTGAGATCCTCGTGGATGGAGGCGGGATGGAGAACGGCCTTGCCGGGCTTGGGGTACTCAACGCGGTGAGTGCTGACGACATCGACCCGGACGGTACCCGGAAAGCACAGGTAGAGGCTGCGTGAGGCTTCGTCCTCGCCCCAGATCTTGGCGCCAGCCTTCTCGATGCTTTTCTTGAGCTTCAGTGCGTTGCCGTGGACGGCAATCTCGATGTCGCGCACGGCGTGGCCGCTGGTGAGGTCACGGACGGCGTCTCCGACCAGAAAGAGGATCATCTCGGCTTCGCGGGCGGCTTCCCGCAACAGGCGTAGCGCGTTCCGTTGGTCGATGGAAAGACGGCTATCCAAAAGGTAAACGTAATCGGGCATCCCGCTCCGTTTCTGCTCGCGATTAAGAACGTTCCAAGTGTTTGATGCTGTTGCCCTTATAACGCGGAATTCCAAAACTGGCAAACCAGTACATTAACACAAATGGGGCACAATGACCAGAGGATTTCAGAGCGGGAGGGGCACGTCTGTCCTTGATGGCGCCAGAGCCCATCGTGCGAGAATCCAATACGATGGCTTTGACTCGCAAACCGGTGATCGTTCGGAAGTTCTCACGGGACTGGTGTGCTGGCTACACGGATTCGACCTTCGCCAGGGATGGCGGGGAGCTGGAGATTCTGGACCTGACCGGGAAGATCGTGCGTATTGCATGGGACCAGGTGAAGTGGGTGTGCTTCGTACGGGAGCTGCCGGGAGCGGACGAAACCGGTGGGCAGGCAGGTCCGGAACGGCTTTTGCACAAGCGGTTTACGGTGAGACCCCGGACGGCGGGGGTGTGGTTGCGTACCTGTCTGCGCGACGGCGAGGAGCTGGAAGGGATTGCCGCGAACGACCGGTCTTTGCTCGACGGAGCCGGGGTAATGCTCACGCCACCCGACACGCGGTCAAACAGCCAACGTGTATATGTGCCGCGGCAGGCGATCGAGACGCTGGAAGTCGTCGGCGTGATCGGAGCGGCCAGTCGCAAGCGGACAGCCGGCAAACTGCCGCAGGAGCAGCAGCCCGAGCTGTTCGGAGACGAGGACGGAGTTTGAGAAAGGGTCAGACCGGCAGGGCAGTTCCCGCGCCGAACCGGGGCCCGAGGAGGCTCTTGTAGTAGGCCACGGTGAGACTCAGAACGTAGCCGTTCATGTAGTTTTCGCGGACCCACGCGCGCGCGGCGCGTCCCATGCGCCTGCGCCGGTCGGGGTCGTGCAGAAGCTTCAGTACTGCTTCCGTGATGGCCTCGGGACAGCCGGGTGGGATGAGCAGCCCGGTCACCTCGGGAACTACCGAATCGCGGGAGCCGGTGGAGATGGTGGTAATGACCGGAATCGCGGTAGAGGCCGCTTCAAGCACAACGTTGGGAAAGCCTTCCCGCCAGGTGGGTAGCACCAGGATGTCCATGGCGCGGTAGTAGGCGGCGACGTCGCTGACGTACCCGGCCCAATGAATCCGCGGGTGGGTGAGGATGCGGATGCAGAGGCCCTCGTCGAGGGCGTCGTCGGAGGCGTCAAACCAGCCGACGAGAAGCAGATGGGCGGCTGGCTCGGCGCGCAGGATGGCATCGAAGGAGTCCAGGAGCTCGGGCAGGCCCTTATCGCGCGTGAGGCGGCCGACATAGCCGATGACGAAGGCGTCGGAGGCGATGCGGAGCAGTCGCCGGACCCGAGTTAGACCAGGCGAAAAGTGGATGATATCGACGCCGCTGCTGCTTCCCTCTCCGAGCAGGTCGAGTTTGCGCTCCGGAGCAACGCGAAGAGCAAGCGCCTGGTCGCGCAGGCTCTCACTGTTGCACAGGACGGAGTGTGCGCAGGCGGCTGCGATGCGCTCGGCAGCTAATAGGACTGCCCGTTTGAGGCCATTCGCGGTCTCAAGTTTCAATCCCCGGAGCATGTAGACGCGCCGGGGGACGCGCGCCAGCAAGGCTGCCAGAGAGCCGAGCAGTCCGGCCTTCGGGGTGCTGAACTCGACCATGTCCGGCCGGAGATTGCGCAAAAGACGCCAGAGGCGGAACAATGAGATCAGGTCGGCCCAGGGGGCGATGGCGCGTTCAATGGGAATCGGATGCGCTTCTACGCCTTCGGATCGGGCCGTCTGGCTGAGTAGTTCGCCGGGGCTCGATACCAAAACTACGCGAAAGCCGGCTTCGCGGAGACTGCGAAGGCGCCCTTTGAGGACCAAGCAGGTCTGCGGGTGCGTGACACCAACAGCGATCAGCGGCAATTGGCGCCGCGAGTGGGTCGCCGGAAGCGTACGGGTGCGGTTTGCGGCGAAAGAACACACATCGGCAGCGAACATCGTGTGTTTCCTGAAATGAAATGAAACTTGGGAGAATGTACCATTTCTGTACAGCCCAGGCCCTGTGATGCCTGTCACGCCTCAGAAGCGGACATTCGTCTCAGAATCAGACAAGTTACCAAAAATCGACTGTTGATTTTGCGAATCGTCCAGGGGTTCCATGGCGCGGCGTGTGCGGGTTCTCTTCCTGATTCCGCATTTGGGCGGAGGTGGTGCGGAGCGTGTTATCTCGCTGCTGGCGGCGGGCGTCTCTGCTGACAAGTACGAGGTGCATTTGGGCCTGGTAACGCGTGCCGACGCCGGCGATACGCGGTTGCCGCCTTGGGTGACGATCCACTCGCTGGGAGCACGGAGGGTTCGCTGCGCGGCTCTGGGACTGCTGGGACTGGTCCGAGGGCTCAAACCGGACATCATTCTCTCCGGAATCGCGCACCTGAACTTGCTGGTCCTGCTGCTGCGGCCGTTCTTTTCCAAGAAAGCGGTCGTGCTGGTGCGGCAGAACGCCACGGTCTCGTCGGCGCTGGCGATGAGTGGAGTGCCGACTTACACGCGTTGCCTTTACCGGCTTCTCTACGGGCGGGCTGACCGGGTGATCTGCCAGTCCCGGGCGATGGCTGCGGATCTGATTCGCGAACTCAATCTGCGGGAAGAGTTGGTGACGGTGTTACCGAATCCAGTGAATCTCGAAGAGATTCGGCGCGCGCGGAGCAGCAATGTCGTGCCCTGGCCTCTCAAGGGTCCGCATCTGCTGGCAATCGGGCGGCTGGCCCCGGAGAAGGGCTTCGATCTGCTGCTGGTGGCATTTGCGACGGTGCGGGCAGTGTACCCCGGCGCCTCGTTGGCGCTACTTGGTGCCGGAACTGAGGAAGCCGCCCTGCGCACGCTCTGTCACGAGCTTGGGCTCGATGAGGCAGTGCGCTTCTATGGATACGTAAGCAATCCTTACGCGTTTTTCCGGGGAACAACGCTGTTCGCGCTGCCGTCTCGGCACGAGGGCATGCCGAGCGCGCTGCTGGAGGCTGTCGTGGCGGGGCTGCCCATTGTCGCGTCGCCCTGCAGCGGAGGAGTGGTGGACTTCTTGCGCGGGCATACGGAGGCATGGATTGCGCCAGCAACCACCGCGGAAGGTCTCGCCAAGACACTGCTCGAGGCGTTTCGTGCGCTCGGGGCAGACGGACGGCTTGGACAGACGTTTGCGCAGGGGCCTTCGCCGAGACAAAGATTGGCGTTCTTTCCCGCATCCAGTTCAAGTTGGCTCGTTTGATTTGAGGAACGAACGATGGCCCGAAAGCCGAACAGAGTGGCGCACCTTGAGACGAAGCGGAAGGAACCGGCGGTCTTTGGGGAGGAATGCTGGGTGAAACGGGTTTTTGAATCGATAGCCGGAGGAGTGGTGGTGGCGCTGGGTCTGCTGATTCTAACGTTTGTGAGTGTCCGCGATGCGATCCTCGGGGACGGGAAGCGGGAAATGAGGTCGAAGCTGCACCCTGAGTTCGAAGGGCAGCCCAGAATGTCCGAGACCGAGCTGCCCGGCGAGTTCTGTTTCGACCGCGCTATCCAGGGCTACGAGGCGCTCATCGACGCGGCCGCCGCGGAGAAGCGAATTTGACCCACATTGCCCTGGTGATCCCGGGGCTGGACCGGATCGGGGGCGCGGAGCGGCAGACCATCCTGCTTGCCAAGGGGTTCCGCAAGCGCGGAAATCGCGTGAGCGTGGTCGCCCTGAGCGGAACCGGAGGCGCGGCCGCTCGTGAACTGACTGAAGCCGGGGTGGCCTTTCTAACCCTGAAGATGCGGAAGGGACTTGCCGACGCGCGGGGATGGCTTCGCTTCCAGTGCTGGCTGTGGCGGGAGCGGCCGGACGTGGTCCACGCGCATCTTGCCCATGCGGTCTGGCTGACGCGATGGTCGCGGTTGACTGCGCCCGTTCCGGTGCAGGTTGACACCCTGCACAGCGCATCCACGGGTACCTTGGGACGACGATTTGGCTACCGGCTGAGCAACTGGCTGACTGACCGGGTAACAGCCGTGAGCCAGGAGGTTGCGGAGGCGCATCTGCGCGCCGGCATGGTGAGCCGCGGCAAGTTAGTCATCGTCCATAACGGGGTGGATATCGGGGTATGGCGCCCGGATTCGGAGAAGCGCGCAGGCGTGCGCAAGGAGATGGGATTCAAGGACGAGTTCGTCTGGCTGGCGACGGGGCGGCTTGAGCCGGTAAAGGACCATGCGAGCCTCCTGCGGGCCTTAGCCAGGCTGCCGGAGACAGCCCAGTTGATGGTTGCCGGCTGGGGAACGCTCTTCGCCGGGCTGCAGGCGCTGACGACGGAACTGAGGCTGACGACCCGGGTGCAGTTTCTGGGATTTGTGCCGGACCTAGAGCGGTGGATGCACGCAGCCGACGGATTTGTCCTCTCTTCGCGCTGGGAGGGGCTGCCGACAGGATTGATCGAGGCCGCGGCGTCTGGCCTGCCGTCGGTTGCGACGGACGTCGCGGGTGTGCGCGAGATCGTAGCCGAGGGTCAGAGCGGGCTGCTGACGCCTGTTGGCGATGTGGAGGCGCTGGCCGCAGCGATGGAGCAGGTGATGCAAATGCCGCTCGAGATGCGGCGCGCGATGGGGAATCTGGCCCGGCAGCGGGCCGGCGGGCAGTTCAGCCTCGACGCAGTACTCGATGCATGGGAAAGGCTCTATGGAACACTCCTCGATGAGAAGCGCCGCGCCTACTCATACCGCAGCGCCTCGGCCGGCAGGATGCGCGCGGCAGCCGACGACGGATACAACGTAGCCAGCAGGGAAATTCCGATCGAAACCACCGAGACGATGACGCCGTCGAGGGGACGGGTGGCGAAGGGAAGCGTGTCGATCGAGTAGACGTCCGGCGAGAGCGGGATATGGTAGTGGCTTCCGGCCCACGCGCCCAGGTAGCCGAGGAGGAGGCCGAGCAGGGTGCCGACAACGCTGATGAGGAAGCCCTGCATGAGGAAGATGCGGCGTACCTGGCCGGGCTGGACGCCAAAGCTCATCATGACCGCGATGTCGCGGGTCTTCTCCATCACCATCATGGTGAGGGCAATGAGGATGTTGAGCGCGGCCACCATGACGATCAGGGCGATGACGATGAAGGTGACGATCTTCTCGAGCGCGAGGGCGTTGAAGAGGGGCTTGTCCTGCTCGGTCCAATTGGTAGTCATGTAGCCCTTCCCGGCCGCATCTTCGATCTCGCGGCCAATCTCGGGGGCCTTGTTCGGATCGTCGACTTTGAAGTTGATGACGGTGATGAGGTTCGGCTCGCTGAACATCTCCTGTGCATCTCTCAGGCGCATCAAGCCCATCTCGGAGTCGTACTGGTAAAAGCCCGAACGGTAAGTGCCGGAGAGGCGAAACCACTTCCATTGGGGCATCATCTCGCCGTCGGGAAGCAGCGACCCCTGCGGGCTCATGACCAGGACGCGGTCGCCGACGGCAGCGCCAATGGTGTCGGCGAGGTCCTTGCCGAGGACGATGGGCGGGGGTTGGCCGGCAGGCGTTGAAACACTGTTCGGTAGCGGCGCGAGGGACTTCATCGAACCCGGCGTGGCGGTCGAAAGCAAGGCGCTGACTTTTGCTTCGTCGCCCGGCAGGATGCCCTGGACGAGCGCGCCCCAGTCGCGCGCGCCGCGGCCAACCAGGACCTGCTCCCATAGAGCCGGCGAGGCGGCGACGACGTGCGGGAGCTTGCTGAGCCGGGCGATCAACGGCTCCCAATTGCGGATCCCTTGATTTGCGTCGACCGGCAGCAGTTGCACCTGCGCGCTGGTCTCGACGAGCTTGCCGAGGAGGTCGTGCTCCATGCCGTTGGTGATGGAAAGCGCGATGATGAGCGCGGCCACGCCGGCGGCGATGCCGGTCACCGAGATGGCCGTAACCACGCCAACCACGGCCTGCCGCCGCTTGGCCCTCAGGTAGCGCGCCGCGACATAGAGCTCAAACCACATGGGATCACTTCGCTTCCGACGCAAAGACGGACTTGGCGAGCCCGATGTTGCCGTAGCGGTCGTAGACGCGGACGGTGATGAGGTGCCGGCTGACGCCGGTGTCGACCAGCGATGGGGGGACAACGAAGTCGTAGTGCTCGCGTTGCGAGTCCGAGAGGCCGCCGACGGGCGCCACGAACTGCCAGGGGCCGGCATCCACCGAGTACTGCGCGCGGGCGATGGGCGAGGTGGCATCGGTCGCGTCGAAGGTGACGTGGACGTGCGGCGCACAGGGTGCGTGGTCGCAAGGGGCCGCTTCTGCCGTGGCCGTCACCGCGGCGACATCCGGCGGCGTGGTGTCGATCACGAAGCGGTCACTTACCTTGGAGCCGGTGAGCGCCTCGCCCGGCGGCTCGGAAGGTGCATCGGAGGCGACAACCTTGACCTCGTAGCCGCCGTCAGGGACCTGCGTGGCGTCGAAGCTGTATGCCGTCTCGGTGATTCCCTTCTTCAGCGGCCACCAGGTGCTTTCGTTGTCGCCGCGCAGGTAGACCGAATAGTTCAGCTTGTCGCCGTCTTCGTCGTGCGCGGCCCAGCGCACAGTGACGGCGCTGCGGTCCTTGATCGCGGAGATGGACGAATTAGGATCGTCGGTGCTGCTGTCGCTCTGCACGCCCTGGAAGGAGATGTTGACGGTCTGCTGACCGGCAACCTGGGTCTGGGCATTGACGCGGGCGCCGGGGACAACGATGAGCTGGTCAACCACAGGGACGCTGCGAACCGGCAGATAGTTGATGCCCACGCTGCCGACCACGCCGCCGCTTTCGAGGATTGCCTTCCACTGGAAGAACCGTCCGGGCGGCGAGGCCACGGAGCCATCCTTGAGGGGCTCCCAGCCGGTCCAGCCGCGGACCGGCTGCTCGACGTTGCCGGTGCGGGTAAAGACCTGGTAGTTGACTGAGCCGGGCTCGACTTCTACGCGGCCAAAGCGGGCCAAAGCCGAGGCGTCGAGAACGTCACTGGCATACTCGTGCTTGTCCGTCGTGCCGATCCGGAAGAGCTTTCCCGTGTTTCCGGTGCCGATCAGCAGGCCTGCTTCCCGAGCCGTGGATGGTTCTTCGGCGAGGCACAGGCCTTGCTGCGCGTCGAGGTGGCCGATGTCGGCATACTCGCCGTTGGGCTGGATGCGGAAGATGCGGCCGCGATTGCCGCTGAGGGCGAGCAGGCCGTCGGGGCGCATGGCGAGCGCGTAGACGATGTCGTCTTTGCTGGACCAGATGGTGCGCGGCGCCTTGCCGGGCGTGAGCGCGTAGATCTCGGTGCCTTCTGGGATCGTAGTGCTCTCATTCGCCGATTGCATGGAGCCAGGCTGCACGATGGTGATGCTGATGGTCCCAACGCCCTGCACAGGCAGGGGCGGCAGAGGATTATGGCCCTTCTGGCCGACGCCGGAGGCGTAAATGGTTCCGTCGGATCCCACAGCGACCGAGGTGATCTCGCGCTTCGGCGCCTCATAAAGGACGTAGCCCCTGCCCTGGGGATCGATGCGGTAGATGAGGCCGGAGCCGTCGGAGCCCGCGATGAGGTCGCCTTGGCTGTCCCAGGCCAGGCAGCGGATGTGGGCATCGTCGCTCTTGAAGAACTCCTCGGGCTGCGCGCCAGGTTTGGTTACGTCGACGCGATAGACCGCGGCGGGATTGCCGGTGGCGATATAGAGGCGGCCTTCGTGGTCGAAGGTCATATCCCAGATGTAGTGCGCTTGCGAGCCCGGCGCCGGAGGCTTGCCGTTTGCGCCAAATTTCGCCGCGTCGAAGACGACTGTGGCTGCGGCCTCGTCCTGCTTTGCGGTTGCCCCGGGGTTGAGCTTATAGACCTTGCCACTGGGCATCGTGGCGGCGTAGAGAGCGCCGTCGGGGCCGATGCGCACGACTTGCACGCTGAGGTCTTTGGTCTCAAAGAGCGTGAACGGCTTGGCCCCTGGCCGAGGGCTTACGCGCAGGACGCTGGCCGGAGACTCGGTTCCCAGGTACGCCATGCCATTCTTGTCCACCGCAACCGACCAGACGAAGGTCGAGGGGGTAGTAAGAAGGCTGGTCAGGCCGGGGCCCTCGCGAAGGTAGCCGTCGCTGGTAAGCGCAACTCCCAGCGGCGTGCCGTGCTCAAAGTCGTCGAGCGTGGACTGGGTCCAGAGATGTGTCCCCTGCGCACTGAGCGGGCGCACAAAGGTGACCGAGACCGCAGCCAGCGCGAGGAAGAACGCGGGAGTGTGGACCAGATTGCGAAGAGGGTGCGTCAAACGCGAGGAAACAGACATGCTTCCGTTGAGTCTACTAGAGTTGGGCGCAGTGAGCATACCTGACCCGCTCCAGCTACGCGCCTCCGCGAAACTGGATGATGCGGCGGCGGTCGCGCTTGGTGGGCCGGCGCTCGGGGATAGGTGCGTATTCGCGCATCACTTTGCGCTCTTCGGCAACTTTTAGGCGAGCCTCGCGGCTTGCGCCGGTCTCACGATAGAGCGTTTGCGCGACAGCTGCCGGGCCCCGCACCTCGCTCAGCAGCAGAACCTCGATCTGAAAGTCCCCGCTGTCGTTGCGGACCTCGAGCATGTCGCCGACGCGGACCTCGCGCGCGGGCTTGGCCTCGGCGCCGTTGGAGCGGACGCGGCCCAGATCGCAGGCGCGGGCAGCCAGGGCGCGAGTTTTGTAGAAGCGCGCGACCCAAAGCCACTTATCGATGCGGACAGGGTGCATAGCACCATCGTAACCCCCGGTGCGCCACAGGCGCTTCACCTGCGTCCATAATATGAAGAGGAGGACCGGGAAGTCGGGTAAAAACTTCCCTCCGGCCGAGTCGATTCTTCCGGGATTTGGGCGGAAAGCTGTGTTCAAGAGGGAGGAAATCCCAAGATCCTAAAGGGACGGCGTAAATGGAACGGCAACTGCTACTAAGCGCGAAGAGGTGGCCCCATCATGAGCGGAATCCAAACCCTACCTGTTGTGCCGGCCGATCACGGCTCCAAGGCGGTTTCAAGTGGAACACGTCCGCGGGTTCTGGTGGTTGACGACGAATCGGTGATTGCCGATACGCTGACCGAAATCCTTTCGCGCAGCGGTTATGCCGCAATGGCTGCCTATGACGGCACGGGTGCGCTGGAAAGCGCATTGCTGGCGCCGCCCGCCCTACTGATCAGCGATGTGGTGCTGCCGGGCATGAGCGGGATCGAGCTAGCCATCCAGATGCGGCGCATCTACCCCGACTGCAAGACCTTGCTCTTCTCAGGCCAGGCGAGCACCAGCGACATGCTCGCCGCCGCGCACCGGGACGGGCACGAGTTCACCCTGCTGACCAAACCGGTGCACCCCAAGGATCTGCTCGCCTGGGTGGGACAGAGCCTTCGCCCCAACAATACGGTGCGTTCGGACTTCTCTCACTAAACCCGCTCCTCAATCCTTCTCCGCGGCCCCACCGTGCATCAGGATCTGATAGCGGCGCGCGTATTCGGCCTCATAGTCCTTGACAGCGCTCTGGTAGCTCATCGCAGGTGCATCGGGTTTGCGGGTCCAATGGAAAGTTACGGTCCTGGTATCGGGCGGGACGGCGACGACTCCGTTGTTCGCAGCTGCCGGCTTACCATCCGCCGTGGCCGAGTTCAGTTCGACAAACCACGGCAGATGGATCAGGATTTCGCGCGGCGAGCGCGTGAACGACGCGTCGATATGGAACACGGCTTCGGTGTCAGAAGGCTGATCGAGCGTGAAGGCGAGTGGGCCAAAATATGTGGGCGCCTGGCGCACGGCGATGGTCTTGCCGCGGCCGATCCAGTCCGGCGAGAGGGCCGACAGCAGACGAAGATCCCTTCCCTCCTCGCGCACCAGCATGGTGCGCAGTAGGGTGCGGTACTCGGCGGCAAACCAGCCGTGCGGCGCCAGATTGTCTTCGAAGTTGCGGTCACCCCACGGCCGGATGGCGAACTCGAACCCGGCGTGGGTTGAGCTGGTGTGGACCAGTAGCGCATAGAACTCGCCGATAGCCCGCTGCTGGTCGCCCCGGACTACCTCGGTCATGGTGTTCTTGATGGTGAGGTAGTGATGCAGGAACTCGCCGTCAGCATAGGTCATAATGCCCTCGGCGTACTTGGCCTGCACGGCCTTGAGCGTAGCGCTCACGCGCGGATCGTGGGGATCGAGAATGGGCTCGGGGACCACCGCCAGCAGGTTGCCCCAGTCGTAACCGCCTTTCTGTCCATCCAGCGCCGGCGGAATGTAGCCGTTGTGCGCGGCAGCCTGCGCGTCGAGCACTTTGAAGAACGCCTTCTGGTAATCTTTGTACTCGGCCTGCCAGCTCGCAGCAAGATCCGGATGGCCGGTCTCCTGCGCCATCTGAATGGATAGCTTGAGGCCGTCGAGGGCAAGGAAGTTGTAGCCGGTGATGTGGCCGGGAACGAACTCGTTGTCGCGCACGTCGCTGGCCGGCATGATGTGGAGCGGATCGGCGGCGCGGGCCTGCTTGAGCCAGTCCACGGCTCGCGCAATTTGCGGCAGCGCCCACGCGGCGAAGGCCTTGTCATGGGTGATGCGGTAGTGCTGGCCGTAGGCCCACAGTGTCTCTCCCCAGCCGTCGTACTGCTGTGGCTGCGAGAGGAAGTTTCCGTCGGCCTTTTGCGACTTGGCGAAGAAATCGAGGCACTGGTGCGCAATATCCGGATAGCCGGTGATGTCGTAGTCGTGGACGATGTCGGCGCCGTCGCGCAGAAAGAACGAGTGATAATGGAGCTTGTTGACGGTCTGGATATAGTCAGGGCCGATGTGGTCGATGGCCATCAGGTCGTAGACGAGGCTCGCATAATAGGTATCGACGGCCTTCTGCTCGGGCAGCTCGATCCTCATGCCGCGATCGAGGATGGCGTTCCAGAAGGCGATGGTCTGGCTCTTCGCCTGGTCGAAGCCTAACTGCGCAATGGCGCCCAGTTCCGCAGTGTCGGCAGTGGGCACCAGGGGCATCTTGAAGTCGAGGGTCCACGCCTGGTCGGGCCGCAGCAGGCGCGAGTAGGTGACGATGCCGACCGGAACCACAGGGTCCACGTCGAGCTTCTTCGGACTAGACACGTCCTGCGTCCGGTTGTAAAAGCCGTGCAGGGTCCATCCGCGGGTTGCGTAGCCCGGGGAAAAGCTGTAGAGCAGACGGCCGTCGCGCAAGAAACCGTCGGCGCCGAAGGAGTGCACCCAGTCCGGGCTGAAGCGCTCGCCGATCTGGCGGTAGTCGCCGGGGAACCGGCCTTCGACCGGCCGCGTGAAGCGGTTGTCGCCGTGAGGAGCGCCAGTGTCGTTGGGCGCGTCGTAGCGCATGCCGGTGGCGAAGACGGCGCGCGTGGTTTCGCTGCTCTCGTTCTTCATCTCCACGCGGATAAAGTTGACGAGCGGCCCCTCGGGCTTTCCGCTGATGGTTGCCGCAAAAACCGTGAAGCGATAGACGATGCCGTTCTGCGCAAACCGGTAGTGGAAGATGGGCAGGTCGCCCTGCTCGAGGGTGCGGATGCGGACGCTGACGGGAGTGAGCTCGGGGCCGCTGAAGAACATAAGCTCGCCGAAGCCCGTGCGCAGGTAGCCCTCGGGGGTTAGCTCGGTGGCCGCCGGAGCGTACATCATGCCGATCTCGTTGGTGGGCTTCGAAAAGTAGGAGAACGGCTCGCCCGGTTTGTCGATGGCGGGAGAGACCATCTGGGCGTAAAGGCCGGCGGCGCAGAGGACTGCAAAACACGCCACAATCGAACAGCGGGGTAACACGGACGCGAGGGTCATGACCATCTTTCCAGGAGAGTTCGTTCGGGTGCGGAGACCCAACGGTCGGCGCAGGTAACAAACAGGTGCGGCCAAGGATGCATCCCAGGTAAGCATCATAGATCAAGAGATTGTAACCGTTGCAGCGGCCGGCCGAAGCCCGAGTGATCCGAATCACGGAAACGGATTCGCCGCCCTCTTACACTTTGAATCGCAGACGATCCAGGGCCTCGTGTAGCAGGAGAGTCCGCAAGGGCCCCCAGGAGTTCGGGCGAGGAGCGCTGCCGTGCGCGCGCCCGAAGCTGCTCCGGGCCCTTCGAGCCGATCTTCCGCACGCCGCCCTGCGCCGCTTGCTTCTACCGTTAAAGGAGCGGCCCACCATGGCTACTTCGTGTTCACAATGCGAGGCCCAGCTCGATCCCTGCTGGAGCTTCTGCCCTCACTGCGGCGCAGTCAGCGCCTCCCACGCCGTTATCCACGCCAGCGAGGCGCCCAAGCGGGAAAAATCACCGGTACGCGGAGCCTTCGGCGGCTTCTACTTCGGTTTTGTGGCTGCGCCGGTGTGCATCATGGTCGGCGTCATGCTGTGCCTGACGGGGCTGGGCGCATTTGCCGGAGTCCCGCTCATCATCGTGGGCATCTGCGCACCGCTGATCGGCTCGCTGCTGGGGTTAAGCGAGCTGAAAGGTGCCTGCCCGTGGTGCGGAACAAAGATCGCCAGCATCATGAATCACAAGCACGGCTTCTACTGCCACGCGTGCAGCCAGAAGATCGAAGTCCGGGACCATGAGCTGGTGAAAGCGGCCTGAAGAACCGGCCGGGATCAGGCGGCTTCGCGCAAAGGGCTGATGGGCTGCTCCCTGCGACCGGCTCTATGCTCAAAAATCTCCCTGGACGGCGCTCAAAAAAAGGCGCAAGATAGCGCAATCGATCCATCGCTGAGCTGTAACCGGGCCCAGGCACGCCGCCCGCATCTTCCGTTCCGACCGCTCCTTGAGCGGCGCGGCGTTCGCGAACGACCGAATCCGCAAGGGAGGAATGGAAATGCCGCAGGGACGCCCTGCCGCTGACAGCTTCTCGCCCGTGAGCGCGGGCCTGATTGAGACAACAACCAATCTGCTGGGAGCACCGCCCGCCTTCTGGGGACGCTACTTCACCAGTGTTGCAGCTGGCGGCGGAGCGGAATTCAGGCGCGCCGCAGAAAACCAGATGCTGAATGCGGCGGGCATCCGCGTGCTGCCCGTCGCCCGGCAGACCCAAAACGTGAGCGGGAGTGCAGCGCAGGGGACGGCCGATGGAGCCGCCAATGCGCGCGACTTCATCGTCACCTTCGGCTTAAGTCTGCTGGCGGCGCAGGGTGGGAACTTTTACATCTTCCTCGACGTGGAAGGCGACCCAAGTCTCTCGACCGACTACTACACGGGCTGGGTGCAGGGCCTGGCCGCTGAGGCACAGGCGCTAAGTTCCGGATCCGTGACGATGCTTCCCTGCCTTTATGCCTCGCAGGCCGACGCGACCACGTGGAGCGCGCTGGGAGCGGCTATAAGTGCCGGAGCGCCCTGCCACGGGGCCTGGATCGCCCGCTATCCCGCGGGAGATGGCTCGATGATCGAGTGGTCGGACACGGTGGTGACCCCGGTGCTGCCGTCGCCCTTCCCGGTGCCGATTCTGGCGTGGCAGTACGCTGGCAACTGCCTGAACGGACAGATTGACTGCTCGCAGACAAACCCCGGGATCGATGCGGAGAGCCAGTTGCTGAAGTACCTGGTGCTGCCGCCGGGGTAGGAGCAAATGCGCCGATCTGATCCATGATCCGTCGAATCCCTGTCAGTCCCTCTTCCTTCAGGAGGATGAGCCAGCGGAGTGGAAGTGACTGTAGATAGTGTCCGCCGTTTTGCGCGAGACCACAGCGGCCAGCGATTCCGCTGTGGCCAACTGTACGTCGCGCAAGCTGCCGAAGTGGGTGAGCAGGCGCTGCCGCGTCTGCGGACCGACGCCGGGGATTTCGAGCAGCTCGGAGGCGCGGTCGCGGATGGCGCGGCGCTGGCGGTGGTAGCCGACGGCGAAGCGGTGGCTCTCGTCGCGGATCATCTGGACAAGGTGCAACACCGGCGAGCGGCGGTCGAGAACGATCGGCTCATCTTCGCTGCCGTAGACGTAGATGACCTCTTCCCTCTTGGCAATCGACGCGAGCGGCTGCGTGGTCAAGCCGAGAGACTCGAGAGCATCCGCCGCGGCGTGGAGCTGGCCGAGGCCGCCGTCGATGAGCACCAGCGATGGCATGGTGCCGGGCTCTTTGCTCTTGGCCCGATTTCCCTCAGGCGCTAAAGCCCCCGAAGGTTCCGGCGCACCTTCGCCACGACTCAAGTTGTGCCCTTTCAAAGCAAGCTCACTTTCGCTGTTCTCGCGGATGCGGCGGTAGCGGCGCTGGACAACCTCGCGCATGGAAGCGAAGTCGTCGACGCCGGTGACCGTCGCCACCTTGAACTTGCGATATTCGGACTTGTTCATCTTGCCGTCTTCCCACACGACGAGCGAGGCGACGGTCTCCGCGCCCTGGATGTGCGAGATGTCGAAGCACTCGATGCGGCGCGGCAGCTCGGGAAGCATGAGGAGATCGGCGAGCGACTCCTGAATGGCCTTGCGCGAGGGCTCCAGCACGCGGAACCGCTGCGTGAACGACTGCTTGGCGTTCTGGCCGGCGAGATCCACCAGCGACCGCTTTTCGCCTCGCCGGGGCACGGCGATCTCCGTGCGGTGGCCGGTGCGCTCGGCGAGCAGAGCCGACAGTGATTCGCGGTCGTCGAAATCGACCGGGACGAGGATGGCGCGCGGAACGTACTGTTGGTCGATGTAAAGCTGCTTGAGGAGGGCGGAAAAGACGGTTCCGGCGTGGAAGGATGGGGCATCGGGTTTTTGCCCATCCCGGGTCTCAGAAGCGAGACCGGGGGCACCCGCGACTGACCACTGATCACTGAACACTGACCACTGTTCCGGCAGGTCTTCCCAGAAGAATTCGCGCCGGTCGACGATCTTGCCGGAGCGCATGTGGAAGAGATTCACGGCCAGCGAGCCGTCTTCGAAGTGGTAGCCGAATACGTCGGCGTCGTCGTCCTGCTCGGCGGTGGCGATGCGCTGCTTTTCCTGGAGCTGGTGCACGGTGGAGAGCTGGTCGCGCAACCGCGCAGCGGCCTCGAACTGCTCGGCCTCGGCGGCGGCCATCATGCGCGCGGTCAAGGCGCGCTCCAGCTCGGCATGGCGGCCTTCGAGGAAGAGCTGGGCGTCGCGGACGGCCTGGGTGTAGGCCTCGAGAGTGGTCAGACCCTCCACGCAGGGCCCCAGGCAGCGGTGAATGTAGTACTCAAGGCAGGCGCGGGGGTGATAGCGCGAGAGGTCGACCTTGCAGCTTGGCAGCAGAAAGCTGCGGTGGATGAGCTCGGCGACGCGGTAGGCCAGGTTGCCGGGGAAGTACGGGCCATAGTAGGCCGAGCCGTCCTTGCGCAGGCGGCGGGTGACGAAGACCTTGGGATAGCGGTCGGCAAGCGTGAGCTTGACGTAGGGGTACGTCTTGTCGTCGCGGAGCAGGATGTTGAAGCGGGGCTTGCGCTGTTTGATCAGGTTGTTTTCGAGGGCCAGGGCCTCGTGCTCGTTGGCGACGAGGATATAGTCGAGATCGACGGCCTCGCGCATGAGCGAGCCGGTCTTGGCGTTGGCCTGCGAGGCCTCGAGGAGGTAAGACCGGACGCGCGAGCGGAGGTTCTTGGCCTTGCCGACGTAGATAACTTCGCCTTCCGCGTTCTTGTATAGGTACACGCCGGGCTGGATGGGAAGGGCGCGGATTTTCTCGTAGAGATCCATGGTGGGGCCGACGGCCGGAAAACCAGTTCTTAGGATAGCGGGAACCGGGACCGGGGATCAGGCAGCGGGTCCGCCGCCGCTCCCCGGCGCCTATGGCGGTTCCAGGCTTGCTGTACCCTGAAGCGACACCGTTCAGTCACTGCAACCATCAGGGCACGGCGACCTTGAATGATCTCGGAGATTGGTGTACCTACTCTGAAACCGCTCTACTTTCTCGTTCGCAATTCACTACCTGTCCGGCAATCCTTACCCGAATCCGGTAAAAATTTCACTGCCCAGCGCGGCGAAGGAGCCGAGATGGTCACATTAATTGCTCAAATTTTCAATAAGATACACCTATTTCGACAATGGAACGGCAGATGCTGGGGTGGAGACGAAGGAAAGGGATATCTCTGGCCGGAAGGAAGGTGGTTCGCAGCCGGCCGGGAAGAGGGAATAACCATGATCATGCGACGGATTGGATTCGGATGGATGGCGGCGGCGCTGGCGGCGGCGGGGATTTCGGGCTGCGCTACCAAGAACTACGTGCGCAATCAGACGGCGCCGATTATTCAACACTCCGGCCAGTTGAACGACGAGACAGCGGAAAACCACCGCCAGATTGAGGATGTGAACCAGCGGGCGCAGGCGGGCATCCAGCAGGCTCAGACCTCGGCCAACACGGCCAACCAGAATGCGCAGAACGCCAGCCAGCAGGCTCAGACGGCGCAAACCGCGGCCAACGACGCCGTGAACCGGGCCGACAGTCTGGACACGCTCGTGAAGGGGCTGGACAGCTACAAGCAGGTGGCCGATGTATCGGTTACCTTCGGGTTCAACAAGTCGGTGTTGACCGCGGACGACAAACAGCAGTTGGATGGCTTCGGCTCGCAGCTTGCATCGTCGAAAAATTACATCCTGGAAGTGACGGGCGGTACGGATTCGACGGGGCCGGCACAATACAACTACGATCTGAGCCAGCGCCGGGCCGATTCGGTGGTGCAATACCTGGCGGCGAAGTACAACATCCCGGCGCGTCGGTTCTACCTCATCGGAATTGGAAAGGACGAGTATGTGGCGCCGAACACAACCGCTGCCGACCGGCGGAAGAACCGGCGGGTCGAAGTGCAGATGCTGACCAACATGCCCACGGAGTCGGCGCAGTCGAATGCAGCCCCACAGCCCCAGACATCAGGTCAATCTCAGCCTTCACAGGCCGAGCCGAACGATGGGCCGCAAGGCCAGGCCCAGGTCCCACAGGCGAGCAATCCCCCGCAGCAGTAATACGTTCCGCAAGCGACTTCGAGCGGACGAGAGAGGGCAGACCCCGCAGGCATGGGTCTGCCCTCTTTGCTAAGGGTAGCAGGCTCACAAAGCTGCGGACGCAATCTGCCTTTCGTGTTCGGCGCGGATTTCTTTCGCCGTAAACAGCCGCAGGTACGGGGCACCCTTAGCGGCGGCTTCGATGGCTGGCCGCCCGGTTGCCTCTTCGCGCTCAACGATGCAGACCACGGCAGCCACAACCATGTCAGCCGCCTGTGCAGCCTCAATGGCGTTGATCATTGACGCTCCGGTAGTCGATGCGTCATCGACGATTACCGCGCGCGCACCTGCGCGACAGAATCCCTCAATGCGGCGGCCCGTGCCATGGGCCTTTTCGGCCTTGCGCACCAGGAAGCCATGAAGCAGCGGTGCGCCGGGATGCGAGAGAGCCCGCCAGGCGCTGGCGGTGGCCACATTCGAGACGATCGGGTCGGCACCCATGGTGAGGCCGCCCACGCCCTCCGCCTCGATGCCGTACGCCTCAAGAAGTTCGAGGATGGCGTGGCCGGTAAGGCGGCCGCCCTCGGCGTGGAGAGTCGTGGTGCGGCAGTCGATGTAGTAGTCACTGGTACCGCCGGCCGAAAGCTTGAACACGCCGAGACGGAAGCTTAGCCGTGCGAGGAGCGGAAGTAGGTGCTGGGCGTAGGTGGACGTGGGCATCAATGACTATTCTAAGCTGTTGCCTCGTGGCTTCTCGCCTTCCGCTGAGACTCCCTGGCGAACCACCGATCGCTGATTATGAGGCTGGAGCATGGGGCTGAGCGTTCGAGGCTGGAACCTGTCTTTCACATGTTGCTCAAATGCCGGAAGCCGCCCGTCCCCAGCAGCATGGTAGCGAAGAGCATGAAGTTGTAGCTGGCATGAAGAAGAACGCTCGCGGCCAGCGAGCGCGTCATGAGCCGTGCGCAGCACAGCACGAGGCTGACGAAGACTAGTAGGAGAAAAGGTCCCACCGAACGCCCGGTCTGGAACGCGTGCATGAGCGCGAAAACCAGGCTGACAAAGAGGGAGGCGAAGACCATTCCGGGGAAGGACCACACTGGATGGCCGTCAGCATCGACGGGCGACTCCTGCATCCTTGCAATCGAAGACCGCTTGCTGATCGTGCTCCATGCAATGGCCATGCTCAGCGCCCAGAGAAGAACCACGAGGGTGCGCAGAACATAGTGTCCGAAAGGATCAACGCAGACGGCAGCGAACGGGATTGCGGTCACCGAGAAGGCGGCGATCAGTGCGCCGGTAGGCCATCGCGGCTGCCTGTCGCCTCCGCAACGGATTGGCAAGCCCGAAGCTTTCTCGGCAACCCAGTCGAAGCAGGTGCAGAAGGCGGGCAGCAGAAATCCCCGGAAGACCATCTCCTCGAAGAACGGCGCGAAGGTGATGCCAAACGCGAACATGAGCCAGGCCGCCTCGGGCGAGCGAAAGATCTTGTCGATGGGGGCATTGGTGGGACCAGGCATCAGGTAGCCGCTGATCAGGGCAAGCAGATAGCAGACGAACGCTGCGCTCAATAGGATGAGGATCCGGCGCCTGCGCAGAAGTGCCTGGCCATTCCAATGGAGGCCGGCGAAAAATCCTTTGTGCCAGAAAAGCGGAAAGATCACGAGGCTCGCTACGAAGGTAAAGAGGTAGAGGACCGCCTCACTGCCCAGCAGATAATGAATATCGCTCATGGCTTCAGCGGGAGTGCTCACGCCAAAGAGGTGAAAGTGCATGGCCGTTGAGGTGAGAATGCTGGCCGCGACCAGACCGAACAGGGTAAGTACAGAGAGCAACGCCAGGTGTCCGAGGTGCGGGATGCGGGGTGCGCGGCGCATCCAGACCTGGCGCTCCGGCGCGGACGGAGCGAACTCCGCGTTTGGGTCGTACGCCTGCGTGGAGGTCTGCGCGCCGTCCGCGGAGGTACCGTCTACCACAGGACGCGCCGACCATGGCCCCGAGGTGCTTGTCTCGCCGGGCTCCGGCGCGGACTCGAATTCGAATCCGCCGGACCCATCCGGCAACGCGGTCTGTTCGATCGCTTCGCCTGCGCGCTCCGATGTAAAAGGGTCCTGTTCCGGCATTCCGGTCATCGCGTCACCACTTTTCTCTTCTTTGGATGCGTGGATTTAGCGTTGGCTCCATTGCGCGTAGTTCGCTTTGACGCTGCGCGCCTGGAAGCGGATGCGTAAGCACTCCCGGCCGCGGCGTTGGCTGCTTCAGCTGGAGCGGCGGATATCTCGTCGTCAAGGCCGGCGGAAACCAGCTTACCGTCGCTCGAAGTGTAGTAGCGAAGCAGGAATTGACCGGTGTATGACTCGGGCGTAGCGGCAATGCGCGCGGGACGGCCCTCGCTCACCAGGCGGCCACCGCCTTCGCCGCCTTCGGGGCCGAGATCGATGACCCAGTCGGCGTTGCGGATCACGTCGAGGTTGTGCTCGATGATGATGACTGAGTTGCCAAGGTCGGCGAGCCGGTGCAGCACTTCGAGAAGCTTGCGCACGTCGTCGAAGTGCAGGCCCGTGGTCGGCTCATCGAGTAGATACAGCGTGCGGCCTGTCTGGCGCTTGGAAAGCTCCCGGGCCAGCTTCATGCGCTGCGCCTCGCCGCCGGACAGTGTCGTCGCGCTCTGCCCAAGGTGTACGTAGCCGAGGCCGACGTCGACCAGCGTTTGCAGCTTCTGGCGAACCTGGGGCACATCCGCGAGAACGGGCAGCGCATCTTCGATGGTGAGGTCGAGGATGTCAGCGATGGAGTAGCCGTGGAACTTGACCGCCAGGGTCTCCTGGTTGTAACGGCGGCCGTTGCAGACCTCGCACTGCACGTAGACGTCGGGCATAAAGTTCATCTCGATGCGGCGCTGGCCGTCGCCCTGGCAGGCCTCGCAGCGGCCTCCCATCACGTTGAAGCTGAAACGCCCGGCCTTGTATCCGCGCTCGCGCGACTCGGGCAGCATGGCGAAGAGATCGCGGATGGGTGAGAAGACTTGCGTGTAAGTGGCCGGGTTCGAGCGGGGCGTGCGGCCGATGGGCGACTGGTCGATGCGCACGACCTTGTCGATGAGGTCCGCCCCCTCGAGCGCATCGTGCGCGCCGGGCTCCTCGCGCGATCCGTAGATGCTCTTGGCCAGCGAGCGGTAGAGGATATCGTTGACCAGCGTACTTTTGCCGCTGCCGCTCACGCCGGTGACCACGGTCATGACGCCGAGAGGAACGCGGATCGTGAGGTCCTGGAGGTTGTGTTCGCGGGCGCCGGTGACCACCAGCCACTTGCCGGTGATCGCCCGCGGATGCTCGCGCTGCAGCATGGTTTCCGCACCGGAGAGATAGCGGCCGGTGAGCGATGCGGACGAGGCCATGATCTGCGCAGGCGTGCCTTCGGCGACGACCAGACCGCCAAGGCGGCCGGCTCCGGGACCGAGATCGACCACGTAATCCGCATGGCGAATCGTGTCTTCGTCGTGTTCAACCACGAGGACCGTGTTACCGAGGTCGCGTAACTTTTCGAGGGCTTCGATGAGCCGGTTGTTGTCGCGCTGGTGCAGACCGATCGACGGCTCGTCGAGCACGTAGAGCACACCGCGCAGCCGCGAGCCGATCTGTGTGGCCAGGCGGATGCGCTGGCCCTCGCCGCCGGAGAGAGTTGCGGCGTTGCGGTCGAGGGAAAGATAGCTGAGGCCTACCGCGCAGAGGAACTCGAGGCGCTCGACGATCTCGCGGCGGATGCGCTCGGCAACGAGGGCCTCGCGCGCGTTGAACTTGAGGTTGATGGCGGCCGAGAGTGCGCGGTTGAGCGGGAGCGCGGTGAAGTCCGCTATCGAGAGACCGCCGATCTTGACCGCGAGCGACTCGGGGCGCAGGCGCTTGCCGCGGCAGGCAGGGCACGGCGTGGCCGACATGAAGCTCATCATGTACTCGCGATAGCCGTCGCTGCGCGCCTCTTCCACGGAGTCGCGCAGATAAGCGAGGATGCCGTGAAAGCCAGTGCGCGGCGCTTCACCTCGGGGAGGGCCGTAGACGAGAATGTGTTGCTGGCGAGGAGGTAGCTCCTCGAATGGCGTCTTCAAATCGATGCCGTAGCGGTCGGCGGCAAGATGGATGAGCTTGAGCAGATACTGCGAGGCTGAGCCCGGACCGAGGCCCCCGTCGAGTAGCGGCTTGGACCAGTCCGTGATCACCTTGGCAGGGTCGAAATCGTAGAGTGACCCGAGCCCGTGACACTCCGGGCAGGCGCCAAAGGTCGAGTTAAAGCTGAAGCTGCGGGGCTCGAGCTTGGGTACGTCGAGACCGCAGTCAGGGCAGGCCATCGACGACGAGAACAACTGCTCTTCCCTGCCCGCGATGGCCACCAGCACCAGCCCGTTGGCCAGTTGCAGAGCCTTGGCGACGGCCTGTTCGAGGCGCTTCTCCACCGGTGGCTTGCCGCTCGCTGGTTGCTGTGTGCCCGCCGAGGCCGGCTTGAGCAGGACGCGATCGACGATAGCTTCGATGGTGTGATTCTTGCGGCGGTCGAGTTGCAGCGGCTCAGAAAGATCGCGCACCTCGCCGTCGACGCGGGCGCGAAAGCCCTGCTGGTCAAGTTCATCCAGGAGATCCTTGAACTCGCCTTTGCGGCCGCGGACGATCGGCGCCATCACCGTGACACGCTCGCTGCTCCCGAACTCGAGAATGCGCTGCACCATCTGGTCCGCTGTCTGGCGAGCAATGGAGCGGCCGCAGTTGGGGCAGTGCGGCGTGCCCACCGAGGCGTAGAGCAAGCGCAGATAGTCGTAAATTTCAGTGATGGTGCCCACAGTCGAGCGGGGGCTGCGGCTGGTGGTCTTCTGCTCGATGGAGATGGCGGGGCTCAGGCCCTCGATCGAGTCCACGTCGGGCCGCTCGATCTGGTCGAGGAACTGCCGCGCGTAGGCCGAGAGCGTCTCGACGTAGCGGCGCTGGCCCTCGGCGTAGATGGTGTCGAACGCCAGCGAGCTCTTGCCCGATCCGGAGAGCCCGGTGACCACGGTGAGCGTATTGCGGGGGATACGGACGTTGATGTCGCGCAGATTGTGTTGCCGCGCCCCGCGCACCGTAATGTGGGTGATGGACATGATCTTCGGTCAGGGCAGCGGTGGGCGGTTCCATATCGGTGGCGGCGGTCACGGCGCCACAAAGATCCTTGGGGGTATTCTATTTGTTAACAGAAACCAGGGTCAACGCGTCGTATCTTCTGCGAGAATAGCTGCGGAAGCCTTCGGATCGCTCCGGGGCGACGCCTGAAATGAAGGCGTATTTGATGTGGTGCGGCGCAGTCGACTTTGGATAAGAACCTGGACGGATACGGTGGCGAACTTATTAAATCTGGCAATGTTGGTTTGCGCGTCGGTGGGATCGATGGCGTTTGGGATCCTGACGGCGTACGGAATCTTGCGCGCGGGATTCGCGCTGATACAGCCCCATCGGCAGCCCGCACCCCAGCCGAGCACTGAGGTAGCGCGCGTACCCCAGGCATAGAGATTTACAGCCGTCATTACTGAGGCGGATTCTCAGGCGGCATTTCGGGCTGGCGGAACTGTTGTCCTTGGTCCTGTTCCCGGCGCTGCATCATCTGCTGGTACATCTGTTGCGGCGTGCGCATCTCCTGGCCCGGGTTCATGCCGGGACGCGCGACAGGCGGCGGCTCCATCACCGGCTCTTCGGCCTGAACATCCTGATCGTTGCGGATCGACTGGTTGTCGGTCGAGCCCGGCGACCCCTTAGACGGTATGCTAAGCACAATCTTCACCGGCGTCCCCTCGCCCTGGCTGCCCACAATAATCACGTTGTAGCCTGTGCCGTCGAGCAGCTGTGCCAGGACCTCCCGCGGAGCGCCCGGGCCGTAGACGCCAAAGATGCGCTGATCCGTCCTGAAGCCCGCGATCTGTGCCCCGGTGTCGGCTGCCACCTCTCTCAGCGTCTGCTGCAGGCTCGCGTTCATTGCGTCAACGCGCAACTCATGGCCATTCCAGGAGACAGTCGGTCGCTCGGGAGGATCGTTGACGGGCCACTCCGGCGCCGGCGGGGTGACAGGAATCGCAGGTCCGGCCACTGCCTTCACGGGCTGCTCCGCCGCGGCAGGCTTCTCTTGCGCCAGGCGCCTGGTGTGAACTGTTCTGCGCGGCGAAAGTGTCCTGCGCGAGGTGGCGGCAGCTTGTGCTGCGAGCGTTCCCGAGACCATCAGCGCCCCGAGAAGCATGAGAAGACAAAAGCCAGGAAGCCGGCGCCGCGCAGGCTGCCTGAGGGCCCTTTGGGCCGTCCAACAGGCAACGCTGGGCGGACTCGTTCCCCGCATCGGCTGCAAGCTCCCCGAGCCCCACGTCCGTCCCTTCAGCATGGCCGGACCGCGACCGCTCCATGTACTAGACTAACAGTGGCTCACATGCGCTCATCGCGTCAATCCCGGCGCTGCGCGAGCCGGAGAGGAACAGCCTGGAAATGGGCTTCCGGTCGAAGGAGATTTCGGCGCACGCTCGGCGGCGCGCAGTCTGCGCGCTGTTGGCGTCCGCGCCATTGGCGCCGCTTTTTCTGCTTTGCCCCGCGGCGGCCCATGCCGTCAGTTGCACCTCGCAGGCGGAGCTCACCGCAGCAGACCGGACCGCGATTGCCGCGGCCGCAGAGCAAATCTCGACTGACGTAGCCAGCCAGAACTACCCGGGGCTGCAGGCGGCCTTGCTGCCAGCCGAAGCCTCGGACTGGAATGCGATTCGCTCCGCGGTCGAAGACTCCGCGCCGCTGATGAAGGGCGGCCAGATCCAGCTCGACGACGCCTACCTGCTGGACGCGACCAGCCTCACCGCGCCCGAGGATTCGGAGTTCTTCTGCTCGAACGCCAGCGGATCGCTTACCGTCACCATGTCCATGCGCGCGCTGCCGCCGGGCAGGTACGCTGTGATCCTGGCCAATGCCGAGGGCGCGCCGCTGGATGGGCAGGAGGGGCTGGTTCTGGCCTGGGACGGCGGGTGGAAGCTCGCGGGCCTTTCTATCCATCAGGGCAAGTTCGACGGGCACGATGGGGTCTGGTTCTGGGCTCGCGCGCGCGTTCTCTCGGGCTCCGACCCGTGGAGCGCTTACTACCTCTACGACCTGGCGCGGTCGATGCTGCTGCCGGTCAACTTCCTCTCCTCGCCCAACCTCGAAAAGCTGGACACCGAGCAGTCGGAGATCAAGAACTCGCCCAAGGATGCCTTCCCGTACTCGGTTCCCGACGGCCCGCGCACCTGGAAGATCGACTCGGTCGACGTGAACACGATTCTGCACCAGGCTGACTTGGGCGTGACCTACGAATCGACCGGTGTAACCACGCCCGCGGCGCTGCACACGGAGGCTGTGGCCGTGCTCAGCGCGCTGCTCCACGCACAGCCCGGCCTGCGCGAAAGCTTCCACGGCATGTGGGCCATCGCCTCGTACAACGGCAAGAAGACGCCGATCATCGAGCTGCCCATGGCGCAGATACCGTAAAGGCAGGGACTAAGCGACTGAGGGAGTTGCGAATGGGTGGACGACATGCCAATTTCCTTTGGGCTATTGCTCGGCATTCCAATTGGACTCATATTTTATTTCGAAGCGCGCTGGGCGATCCGTTACGCCTTAGGCCGTTACGAGCAGAGGGAACGCAGGGCCGCTCGCATTTGCGGAGCCTTCGGTGTGTCATTGGTTCCTTTAATTTACTGTTTCGGGCTTATTGAAGACGCATTTCCGGGAAAGCTTGGACAGATAGCTGCGGGTGTTTTTATTTGGGTTATTGGTGCAGGGTTTGCAGGCTTGGTATTTGGAACCTTGAATAAGGTTGAGGGGGGAAGTAGAAGACATTGGCTACCTTGATTGATTTGCGTTCCGACACCGTGACCCGGCCCACGCCGGAGATGCGCGCCGCCATGGCCGCCGCCGAAGTCGGCGACGACGTTTACGGCGAAGACCCCACCATCAACCTTCTGGAGCGGCGCGCGGCGGAGGTCTTCGGCCGCGAGGCGGGGCTCTTCGTGCCCACCGGCACCATGGGCAACCAGATCGCCATCCGCCTGCACACCCAGCCCGGTCAGGAGGTCATCGCCGAGTCGCGCTCGCACATCCTCGACTTCGAGATGGCCATGGCTGCCGTCTTCTCCGGCTGCCTCATCCGCCCCGTCCGCACCGAGAGCGGCCTGCTCACCTGGAGCGACATCGAGCCCGCGATCCGCGGCCTCAGCACCCATCACGCCGCCACCGGCCTCATCGAGATCGAGAACACCGCCAACCTTGCCGGCGGGCGGGTCTACGGCCTTCAATCTCTGGAAGAAATCCTCCAAAACGCAAAACAGCGGAAGCTGCCCGTGCATCTGGACGGCGCGCGCATCTTCAACGCCGCCGTGGCGCTGGGCGTAGATGTAAGGACGCTCACGCGCGGCTTCGACACCGTAATGTTCTGCCTCTCGAAGGGCCTTGGTGCGCCGGCGGGGTCCATGCTCGTCGGGACGGAGGAGCAGATCGCCCGCGGCCGCATCTTTCGCAAGGCGCTCGGCGGCGGCATGAGGCAGGCAGGCGTGCTGGCCGCTGCCGGGCTCATCGCCCTCGAACAGATGCCGGCCCGCCTCCATGAAGACCACGCCAACGCGCGCCTCCTGGCCGAGGCGCTCTCCCACTGCGAAGGCGTCGAGATCGACGTCGACACCGTCGAAACCAACATCGTGATCTTCCGGCTTACGGGCGGGCTCAAAGCGCAGGCACTCTCGGCGCGGCTCAAGGAGCGCGGCGTGCTCGCCAATGCCGTCGGCCCCAGCGCCATGCGCCTCGTTACGCATCTCGACGTAGACCGCGCCGCCTGCGTCACCGCCGCCGAGATTCTCGCCGAAGAGGTCGAGGCCGCGGAAAGCGTGGCAGTTGCCGAATTGCCTACTATCCGCTAGTTTGCCCTAAACAAGGGCGATTGACGACTTCAAGTATGCAGAAAGTATATTCGCAAATGTCATCCCCACTCCGAAGTGCGCAGGTCTACGCGGCTGAAGGCAGACCCGCAATCATCGCACCAATGCATTTCAATTCGGCAGGGATCCGGTACGAGCAGGACAATCCGGTTGTCATGGGGAGTACTGAGTGGGAAAACATCGCGCCCAGTTTGCGCTCCGCACTTGCCAGGTTTTCATTTCGAGAGGCCAACCTTCGTGAAGGACGTCTGAGTGACTGGCCAAGCTATCGAGCATCCGGTTTGCGGTCTGTTCGCCAATTCCAGCACGAGTATCTCTGCATCTGGGTTATCGCGATCAACGATGCCGAGCTTTTCTATGATGCTTACTGTCATCCGCGCGGCGAAGCCGACATCGCTCTCCATGTCACGCTGAATCCAAAGGGGACTGATGAAGAGATGTCGCGGATACTAGGCAGACTTTTCCGCGCCTGTCTTCATTGGCCGGCCGTCATGAGCGAATGACCGGCTATTCGGAAACAGTCCCATTCCCGTGCCCCAGCCCCAACAACCCCGCCCGCTAAAATAGAACCATCCGTCATCCACTGCCGGATCTTCTTCTTTGAGGACCCAATTTCATGTCCAATATCCTTGAGAGTCTCCCCATCGGCGAAAAGGTTGGGATTGCGTTTTCAGGCGGCCTCGACACCAGCGCCGCGCTGCACTGGATGAAGGTGAAAGGCGCGCGCCCCTACGCCTACACGGCCAACCTGGGCCAGCCCGACGAGACCGACTACGACGAGATTCCCCGCAAGGCCCTCGAGTACGGAGCCGAGCAGGCCCGGCTCATCGACTGCCGCGCGCAACTGGTGCGCGAGGGGCTGGCAGCCCTGCAGAGCGGCGCCTTCCACATCACCACCGCCGGCGTCGCCTACTTCAACACCACCCCCATCGGCCGCGCCGTCACCGGCACCATGCTCGTCTCCGCCATGAAGGAAGACGACGTCAGCGTCTGGGGCGACGGCAGCACCTTCAAGGGCAACGACATCGAGCGCTTCTACCGCTACGGCCTGCTGGTGAACCCCGATCTGCGCGTCTACAAGCCCTGGCTCGACGCGGCCTTCATCGATGAGCTGGGCGGCCGCGCCGAGATGTCGGAGTTCATGCAGCGCTCCGGCTTCGCCTACAAGATGTCCGCCGAAAAGGCCTACTCCACCGACTCGAACATCCTGGGCGCGACCCACGAAGCCAAGGATCTTGAACGGCTCGACAGCAGCATCCGCATCGTCGTTCCCATCATGGGCGTGGCCTCCTGGCGCGACGACGTCGAGGTCAGGCGCGAAGAGGTGACGGTGCGCTTCGAAGAGGGCTGGCCGGTCGCCTTGAATGGCACGGAGTACCCCGACCCCGTGGAGTTGCTGCTCGAGGCCAACCGCATCGGCGGCCGCCACGGCCTGGGCATGAGCGATCAAATTGAAAACAGAATCATCGAAGCCAAGAGCCGCGGTATCTACGAGGCTCCGGGCCTGGCGCTGCTTTACATCGCCTACGAGCGCCTCATCACCGGCATCCACAACGAGGACACCATCGAGCAGTACCGAGAGAACGGCCGCAAGCTGGGCCGGCTGCTCTACCAGGGCCGCTGGTTCGATCCCCAGGCCATCATGTTGCGCGAAAGCGCCCAGCGCTGGGTGGCCCGACCCGTCACCGGCGAGGTCACGCTGGAGCTGCGCCGGGGCAACGACTACTCCATTCTGAACACCGTCTCCCCGAACCTCACCTTCAAGCCCGAGCGGCTCTCCATGGAGAAGACCGAATCGACCTTCTCTCCCCGGGACCGCATCGGCCAGCTCACCATGCGCAACCTGGACATCACCGACACCCGCGAGAAGTTGCTGACTTACGCGGCCAGCGGCCTTTTGACGCTCAACACGGCGACGACGATTCCGCAGTTGAAGACTGGTGGCGGCAAGGAATAGCCGCGCAGCCAACCTGAGGCAGGCGGAGATTCTTCGTCCGTTGAGGTCTACTTTTCCCCATCTTCTCGATCCGTTTTGATATTACTAAATCTATTTTCAATATAAATAATACAACTTTGCCGAAATCTGCTCACTTTTGCAAACTTTCGTGTGCAACGGGTTGCCAGTCGTATTTTTCGAGGGCTAGTATTCCGGATAGCTCGATCGGGTTGTCCACCAGCAACCAAAGTTTTATGCCCACTATGCAGTTATTCCCAGGTTCACAGAGCTTCACCAACCGGCGGCGCTTACCGGCGCGCGCGAACGGAGTGTCTCGTCATGGCATGGTATGCCTACTGCATCGGTGAAAAACAAGCTTTTCCAGAGTTGGCCCGTCATCGCAAACCTGTTCCGTTGGAATCCGTACTTGGCGTAAGCGGCAACCAGGTATTTCTCTATCCCGCCAGCGACCTCGCCGTCATCGTCAGCGAACACAATCCCCAAGAAGCTCTCAGTCAGAAATCGGGTGTGGATCACGCCCGGGTGATCGCCGACTGCTTCCAGCACTCCACGGTCCTTCCCTTCCGCTTTGGGACGGTCTTCAACGACGACGAAAGCCTCAGGCGGTCGATCCGCTCCAACCAGCGGCAGTTTCTGCTGAACATCGAGAAGCTGCGCGGCAAAACCGAGATGCACCTCAAGGTATTTGTCGACGACTGCGCCGGCCGCGAAGCGGATCGTCCCACTCCGGAGAGCGGCTCGCATGGCTATTTGGCCAGCCTTCGTGAGAACGCTGCGCGTACCCGCGAGCGCCAGACCCGGGCCCGCGCCGTGAGTTTCCAGATGCATCGTCTCTTCCAGCCATTGGACGAGGAAGTGAGCTGCCGGCTGACGGAGACGGGCAAGATGGTGCTGGATGTCGCTCATCTGATCGATCGCAAATGCGTTGAGCGCTACCAGAACAAATTTGCGTCCACGAGCATGGCGATGCGCGAGTGCCAGATGCAGCTCTCGGGGCCCTGGCCTCCTTATCATTTTGTGCACCGGCTGACGCGGACGGCCCACGCACATCCTCCAGCCGCTCCAGCCGCAGCGGTCAAGCCGGAGCCGGCTGCGGTAGCCGCAGCCCCGCTTGGCGTGCTGGAACCCGTCATCACCATGGCGTAACGGGCGGGTACGATCCGACCAATTCTCTCCCAGGCCCAAGGTCCCGGCGAGCCGGGGCCTTTTTGTTCCTGCGCATGGCTGTTTCCAATTCAGGCAGCTTGGCGTTATGGTTACCAGGGGGTACTCTTAAGTCCTGCGGTTGATACAAAAGCGCTATCGCGGAGGGCGGTTTCAGCCGCTTTAATAAGAGAGGCGTCCTCTTTTCCAGGGATGAGGTTCCCCAAGTGGATTGGAGCAAATTACCGGATGTGGGGGCGGTAGCGCTCCTGACGTGCGCCTTTGCCTCCGTGGCACGGCGTGGGCAGTCGACTGTCTCCGGTCTCTGGCTCATCGGCTGGCTCACTATCGTGCTCCACTTTACGGCCTATATGTTCCTGCCGGCGGGTGGCAACCTGGGCAACTTTGCTGACTTTCTTGGCACTTCGGCGCTGGCTTGGGCGGGAATCCTCTTCATGTGGGCCGCGGTTTCCTATCGTGACAAGTCCTCGAGCCGCCTCATAGTCGGTTCTCTGCTTGGCGCCACCACACTTTATATTGGATTGCTCACCTACCTGCCGGCACCCAACGCTTCGTTGATACCCGCTGCCATTCTGTTCGGCGCGGCGCCGCTGGCAATCGCGCTGGCAACCATGCGCCGCTTCCGCCATCCAATGCGCTGGGCCGTAGCCGCTCTCTTCTGCGCGCTCTCAATCTTTTTGCTCGCCGTTCAGTTTCAACCTAAAAACGGTGCGACCCTGGCGCTGAACGGGCTTTTATTCACGGTGTACTTCGGCTGCTGTATTCATTTCTGGTACGCCTATCGCCGCGGGACCACTGGCGCTTTCATCACTATCGCGGGGTTTCTGGCCTGGGCTTCTGTCTTCGTGGTGGGGCCGTTGATTCAGCTGCTGATGCCCGCGCTCCATCTGGAAGACGAAGTCTGGAACCTGCCCAAGTACGTTGTGGCCGTGGGCATGATCCTGCTGCTGCTTGAGGAGCAGATCGAGCACAACAAGTACCTGGCGCTCCACGATGAACTGACCGGCCTTCCCAACCGCCGTCTCTTCCAGGACCGGCTGGCCAACGCCATCGAACGGGCCCGGCGAACCGGAACTCACACGGCCCTTCTGCTGGTCGACCTGAACTACTTCAAGCGCGTCAACGATACTCTGGGCCATCACACCGGCGATCTGCTGCTGCAGCGTGTCAGCTCGATTCTGAGCGGGCGCGTCCGCCGTTCCGACACCGTGGCCCGTACGGGCGGCGACGAGTTCTCGGTTATCCTCGAGGACCCCACGACCCGCGAAGATGCCGCCGGCGTCTGCCAGTCGCTCATGGAACTCCTTAGAGAGCCGATGCAGCTCGGTGAGCACACGGTGACGATCAGCGCCAGCGCCGGCATCGCCATCTTTCCTGAAGACGCACCGAACCTTGAGGCGCTGTGCATCGTGGCGGACCTGCACATGTATGCCGAAAAGTATGGAGGCCGGGAGGCCGAGCAAACATCCCGCATGCCGGTGGCCGGCCGGCGAGCCGCGGTTCAGTCGCCCTCAAGCCTCATCGCTACGGACTGACGGTAGCTCCTGCTCTTCTACGCCAATTTGCGAAGACGAAAGAAGACGAAAATAGAATGCCCGGCTCGCGAGCCGGGCATTCCTTTCCATGGTCCTCTCAGACCGCTTATCCGTGGCCTCCACCGCTTGGTCCGCGGCCTCCACCAGGGCGGCGGCGGCGGCGCCTGCGGTTTCCCGCACCTCCCGGACCACCCGCTGGCGGCCGGCCTGACCCGGACGCCTGCCCAACTTGAACCGGGGCCCCTTCGGCGCGATTGAAGTTCGGCTCGTTCTCCTCGTCGAACTCCTCGGTCTCGTCATCGTCGAAGTCGCCGCCCTCGATCATGATCGTGCTCTGGTTTGACGCGGGCTGGCGTTCGTCGAATTCGTTGCGCGGGCGCGGCGCGGGAGGCGGTACTGCCGCCGCCGGCGCTTCCTCGGCCGGGGCGGCTCCATTGCCGGTCGCCTGCGTCAGCTTGGCCTTCTGCTCGCGGATCAGAGCCTTGCGGCTGAGCTTGATGCGGTTGCCTTCTATGGCCAGCACCTTCACCATCACCTGGTCGCCCTCACGCAGTTCGTCCTTCACCTCCTTGACGCGATGCTCGGCGATCTCGGAGATGTGAAGTAGGCCGTCGGTGCCGGGAAAGAGCTCGACAAAAGCGCCAAACTCCGCGATGCGGACAACTTTGCCGAGATAGACCTTGCCAACTTCGGGCACGGCAGTGACGTCGCTGATCATCGCCAGGGCGCGCTTCAGACCGTCGGCGTCGCTTGAAGCCACGCTGACTTTGCCGCTGTCGTCCACGTCGATCTTCGCCCCGGTCTGCTCCACGATGCCGCGGATGGTGGCGCCCCCCTTGCCGATCAGGTCGCGGATCTTGTCGACGGGGATCTGCACGGTTTCGATGCGCGGCGCGTACTGCGATCGCTCCTGGCGCGGCCCGTCCAGCTCGGCATCCATCTTGTCCAAAAGGAAAAGCCGCCCACGGCGCGCCTGCTCCATCGCCTGCTCAAGGATCTGGCGGGTCAGGCCACCGATCTTGATGTCCATCTGCAGCGCCGTGATGCCGTTGCGCGTCCCGGCCACCTTGAAGTCCATGTCGCCGTAGTGGTCTTCTGCGCCGGCGATATCAGTAAGGATGGCGTAATCGTCGCCCTCTTTCACCAGGCCCATGGCCACGCCCGCCACCGCGCCTTTCAGCGCGATGCCCGCATCGTAAAGCGCCAGGCTCGCGCCGCAGACCGAAGCCATCGACGACGAGCCGTTCGACTCCAGGATGTCGGAGACGATGCGGATAGAGTAGGGCGACTCTTCGGCGCTGGGCAGGACCGCCGTGATGGCGCGCTCAGCCAGCGCTCCGTGGCCCACCTCGCGGCGGCCCACTCCGGTCATACGTCCTGTCTCGCCAACGCTGAAGGGCGGAAAGTTGTAGTGAAGCATGAAATTCTTCTTCATTTCCCCCTCGTACGACTCCAGCCGCTGGCTGTCGTCCATGGTGCCGAGGGTCGCCGTCACCAGCGCCTGCGTCTCGCCGCGCGTGAACAGTGCTGAGCCGTGAGTCCGAGGCAGCACACTGGTCTCGATGCTGATAGGACGAATCTCGTCGAACGCGCGCCGGTCGGGCCGGATCCGATCCTTGGTCACCTGCTCACGGAAGAGCCGCTCCCGCATCAGCTCGTAGTAGTGTGCCAGTTTCTTCTTGGCGTCGGGGTCGTCGGCGGGCAGCGCCGCTGCCAGCTCGTCCTTGATCTGCTTGATCAGCGCGTAGCTCTCGGTTTTGCCGTGGGTCTTTGTGTCAAGCGCGTCCTTGAGCCGGTCGCCGATCCTGGCCTTGAGCTCGTCGTAATACCCCTCATCGACCGCCGGCGCGGCAAACGCGCGCTTCGCCTTGCCGGCCTTGGCGACGAGTTCGTCGATCGCAGCGACGATCTTCTTGATCTCAGTATGCGCAAACTCGATGGCGGCAAGGACGACCTCCTCGGTCTCTTCCTTGGCGCCGGCCTCGATCATCACGATGCCGTCCTTGTGACCGACGACCATGATGTTGACCGTGGTGGCAGAACGCTCAGCGTAGGTGGGGTTGACGACGAACTCGCCATCGATGCGGCCCACGCGGACCGCTCCCACGGTGGCGCCAAAGGGAATGTCGGAGAGCGCCACGGCCGCCGCGGCGGCGTTGATGCCGATCACATCGGGATCGTTCTCCTTGTCGGCGGAGAAGACCAGGGCGATGATCTGCGTCTCGTTGCGGAATCCGTCGGGGAAGAGCGGGCGGACGGGGCGGTCGATCTGTCGGGCGGTGAGAATCTCTTTCTCGCTGGGCCGGCCCTCGCGCTTGATAAAGCCGCCGGGGATGCGCCCGCCCGCGTAGGTGTACTCGCGGTAGTCGACGGTGAGGGGGAAGAAATCGATGCCTTCCCTGGGGTCGGGCGAGGCGACGGCAGTAGCCAGGACGACCGTTTCGCCCGTGGTGACCAGCGCTGCGCCGGATGCTTGCTTGGCCATGCGGCCGGTCTCAAAGACCAGCCGCTTACCGCCGGCAAGTTCGACGGCTACTTCATGCTTGGTAGACATAGTGTCCTCGTTTCGTTGTATTCGCTTGGGAAACTTGTGGAGGGAGATTGCCGCACGCCCCTGCAAGGCCGGCTCGGATGCCGGAGGGCGGCGGCTGAAGTACGGATATGGAGAACGGATCTCTCTGGCGCCGACGGATGCGGTATCTGCGCCAGCGCGCCGGCCTGCGGCGGCCGATGGCTGTGCGCGGTCGCTGGCAGCCCGTTCAGTCTGTCAGCGACACCTAGGCCCGGGAGTTCCACGGGGAACGGGGCCATGACCCATGTCCGGTCTGGGCGCTTCCGTTTCAATATTGGCTTTCTGATTACTTGCGGATACCCAGCTTGCCGATCACGTCGCGGTAGCGATCGGAATCGTGCGTCTTCAGGTAATCCAGCAGGCGGCGGCGCTTGCTGACCAGCATCAACAGTCCCCGGCGGGAAGCGTGATCCTTTTTGTGGGTCTTGAAGTGTTCGGTCAGGTCGCCGATACGCTCACTCAGAATCGCGATCTGGACCTCGGGCGAGCCGGTGTCCGTATCGTGTGCGCGGAAGCGTGCAATCAGTTCAGATTTCTTTTCAGTCGCCAGCACGGCGGGTGTTGCTCCTCTTCTTCTCTCAGTCCACTCTCAAGTGTCTATTGTGAGATTACCATGAATGGGCGCTCGGCGAAAACCTGCAGGTGCTTGGAACCACGAGAGAAACCCGCCGGCCTCATCGTGGTCCAAAGCACAGGAGCCCCACCTGCTCACGGCCCCGCCTGCAACCAGTAATCAGCCCGCGCCACCACCCTCGCCCCATAATCCTGAGCCGTCCGCACCTTGATGGTGTGCAGACCGGGCGTAGGATTCGACGGGCTGAAGCTGATCAGGTAGCGGTTGCGCGTATCGCGCGCCGCGTTCACCACGCGCTGCTCGAACTTCCTGTCGCCGGCGAAGGTTGTGTACTCGCCGCCGCTCATGGTGGCAATCTCCTTGGCAATGTTTTTCTTGAACGCCTGCACCACGGCAAAGAGCGCCGATGCCAGGTTCAACGTGCGGTCCTCACCAGAGTCCGCGGTGTCGTGGGCAAGCTCGGCTTGAAAGGGAGAAAATGACACGCTCAACACCAGCACATCCGTTTGGCCGATCTGCCGGATCACGTCCACCGGCTTGGCGTGCTCGCTGCCGTGGTCGCGCTCCTCGCTGATCAGCAAAAGAACCCTCCGGTAGCCCTTCGGCCGGTCGCCCAGCAGGTTGACCGCGTAGCTCACCGTGTCCAGAATCGCGTCGCCTCCGTCGCCCGGCTGCAGGTTCCTGAGCGCATCGTCCAACTCGTCCTCCGAGTGCGTGTAGTCCGAGATCAGGTGCGGCTGCGAGTCGAACCCGATCAGCGCCGCCTCGCTCCGTGGATCGGTGAGGAACAGATCAAGCAGAGACCCAAGATGCGCCAGTTTGCCGAACTCGAGCACGCTCGCCCCACCCAGTTCCACGGCCACCACAAGTGAAACCGGCGCCGTATCCATCTCCTCCTGCACGCGGATCTTCTGCGGCACGCCATCGTCATCCACAATGAAGTCGCTCGGCTTATTCAGCCCGTAGATCACCTGGCCGTGCTTCTCAACCAGCGTGGGGACCAGCACCTCGGTGGTGGTCGTCTGAATCGTCGGCGCCGGCCCCGATTGCGTGGGCATCGGCTTGGGCGGCTCGATGGGCGGCAACTGCGGTGAAGGCGCCTGCTGCGCGCGGGCAGAGCCAGCCACAGAGGACCCGAGCAAGGCCGCAAGCAGACAAAGAATATGGCAAGACGAGAATCGCACGTCAGAATAGACGCTCCAGCTTCGATCATAGGGGATGGCAGTCGAGTGGCCGTGCGTCCCCCGCTGCGCTGCAGCCCAATCTCACGCGCGCTTGCGCACTTCCTTTTCGAGCCGCCCCGTCCAGCCAAGGAAGCTCAGCAACTCCCAGCGTGAGGCCCAGAGGAAACTGAGAGTGCTTTGCATGGTCAGCGTCTCGGCGCGCTGGCCGGAGTAGGTCTCGATCCGCCAGCGCAGGTACTCGCTGCGCCACGGCCGCAGCCGGTGGCCGCGGGTCGCGTTCCACAAAAACCGTATCGGAGCCAGCATAATGGTGCCTTACCAACTAGGGTAATGCACGGCCGTGTGGCAGAAGAACCGCCTTTAGGGTTGAAGTTTGCTGAACAGGTCGTTCGACGCCGACCCGAGCTGCGAGAACACGTCCTCGAGCGCCGTCTGCTGCGTCTCCGCCAGCGAAAGCTGCGACGAAACCTGGGCTACGTCGGCCTGCATCAGGTTGGTCTGCGCTGAGGTCAGCTGCGTCTGCTCGCTGCTCACGGCACTCGTCGCATCCGTAAGCTGCGTAATGGAGTTGTCGATGCTCACCCGCTGCTGCGAAACGTAGTTGAGCGCCGTGCTAAGGGCTTCGGTATCGCTTACCGCCTGGGTCGTATTCACAATGCCGCTTGCGTAGTCGGCCACCAATGCATTCAGCGCGCCAAAGACGCTGTTCGTCCCATTTCCCAGAAAGATCTGGTCGCCCGGAACGTTCAGTTGAATCTTCTGGCCGTTGGGCATCTCGAGATAGTTCACGTCTTCGTCGCCGCTGTACGACGTAACCGCAGGCGATGTCGCCGTCGAGGTGGCGAACGGCGTCGTTGAGGTCTGGCCCCCCGCAAAGATGTACTGGCCATGGTAGCTGGTGTTGGCCAGCGTCTGCACCTCGTCCAGAATCCCCGAGATCTGCGACGAGATCGACTTGACGTCGCTCGAGTTCATGGTGCCGTTGTTGGCGCTTGTGGCCAGAGAGATGGCCTGCGTAATTTCGGAGACCACGCTGCCCAGGGCCGAGTCGGCCACCTGCAACTGCCCCGTCACCAGGTTCGAGCTGCTGGTAAAGGAATCGTCCTGCTGAATCTGGTTGAGCAGCAGCACGTTCTCGCCGGCGGCCAGCGGATCCTGGCTCAGCGAGGTCACGCGCACCCCGCTCGAAAGCTCCGTGGTCAGCTGCTGTTCAGTCGCCTGCACCTGATCGAGCGAGCTCGCCATATTCGACAGATAATTCGGATCCACCTGCATCGCTTTCTCCGCTCGCCTCCTCCGCTTTCTTCGTCCGCCGCCGCTTCCCTGCCCGCCGGTCCGGCCACTGGCCGCCGGCGCCGCTGTTACGAAACCGCCGTCTCGACCCCAAGATTCAACGCCGAGTCCATGATCGTGTTCAGCATGGTGAACACCTGCGATGCAGCCTGGTAGCTGCGTTCGAGCGTCGTCATCGCCGATGCCTCGTCGTTCAGGTTCACGCTCGAGAGCGCATCGTTCTGCGTCTGCAACTGGCTCACCGATGCATTCTGCGCCGTGTTCTCGGTCTCAACTTGGGAGACCGTCGAGCCCAGCGTGGAGACAAAGTTGGAATAGTAGTTGCTCGGGGTCTGCCCGCTGACAAATGCCTGGCCGGCCAGCGCCGCCATCGTCACTGCATTCGAGTTGTCGCCCGTCCCCTCCGTGGCGCCGGCCGCCGCAATCTGGCTCGGGTCGGTCATCACCACACTCATCGCCGCCGCCGCTCCCGCGACAACCGTGCCGCCTGAAGCTTCATTCGCCGCCAGAGTTGGCGGCGGTGAGAATATATCCAGAGTCCAGGCCCCGGTTGTAGATCCGGCAACCGCGGCGCCGGTGGCGCCATCCAGATCCGTTCCCGCGTTGTTCTGGGTATTCACTGACGTTGAAATGTCGTACGCGAGCTGATCAAGCGACCCGAGCACGCTGGGAATATCCTGGTCGCGCGCCGTCAGGTAGCCACCCAGCTCGCCGCCGCCTGAAGTCAACTGCGAGGTAACGTCCGCCCCTCCCAGAAAGAAGTCCGTCACGCCGTTCACCGTGCCGGTCGTCAACTGAAAGCTCTGCCCTTCGGAGACCAATAGCTGCCCAGAGGTCGTGGTGATCGACAGGCCGTTGTTCTCCGTCGTCACCTGGTTGATCCCGATCAACTGCGAGAGCTGGCTCAGGTCCTGCTGCCGCTGGTCCTCCAGCGTCCCCGCATCGCCATCCGGCGACGCGGACTGAATCTGCTGGTTCAACTTCGCAATCGAAGCGGTCAGCGCGTTGATCTGGCTGGCCGTGCCGCCCGCCTCCTGGTCCAGCGCCGTGCGCTGCGCATTCAGGCTTGCCGCCGTACTCGAAATATCGCTCGCCAGCGTCGAAGCCGACGAAAGCACCTCTTCGCGCAGCGAGTTGTCGGTCGGATTGGCCTCGAGGGAGGAAAATGAGTCGAAGAAGCTCGTCAGATCGCTGCCGATGTCTCCGGCGGTGGAGCTCGACGAGGAGCCCGAGTCCGGCGTAAAGAGAGCCTGGATCGAGTTCAGCGCCGACAGCCGGGTGCTCGATGCCGAAGCAAGCTGCTGCTGCTGGTCCAACCGCTCTTCTAGAATCCGGTCCCGCTGCGAGGTCGCGCCTGTCTCCGTCACGCCTGTGCCGTAGGAGACTCCATTGATGCTGATCGGCGCGTTCTCCTGCCAGTCCGGAGTCTCTTCGGTGTAGCCTGTGGTGTTGGCGTTGGCCACGTTGTTGGCCACCACGTTCAGCGCCGCCTGGTCTGCATCAAGCGCCTGCGTCATGATCCCGAATGCGGTGTTAATTGTCCCCATACCCGCGCCCCGTCCAAGTCCGCTCGCGACCGACGTACTCGATGCGGCCCATACGCAGCTCCCGGAGCCGCCGCATCACGCTCAGATTGGCCCGCGTCGCCTCCAGAACGCGCCCAAACACCGCCAGATCTCTTTGCGCTTCACACGCCTGACGCACCAGCGTCCGGCGCCGGGCAGGGCCACTCGAGGGCAGCTCGCGGTTCAGCGCCTGGCACGAGACCGCAAGCTCCTCAAGCCGGTTCGCATCCAGACGCGCCAGCGCCCGCGATGCCTCCGCCACCAGTTCTTTGAGCTCCAGCCGTTCCACGCCCGCACCCGACTCGCGCATTCCCCGCGTTCCTTTCCTCCACGCCGCTGCCACCGCCACTGCTGCGGCCGCGGAGCAGTGGAGTCATTGCGCAAACCGCGCTCCCGTCCTGCCCCGCCGCCTGTTCCCAGGTTCCTGGCGTCCTCCCGGCTATTGCGCATCTCCGAGCATCGAGTCCACCATCTTCGACGCCACGGCTGCTGCCGGCACGTTATAGGTGCCTGCAGCCAGCGCCGCCTGGATCGACTGCACCTTATCCACGCGCACGCCCGACTCTGCCGCCGCCTGCGATACCTCGCTACCGGCGCTGCTCAGCGTTGCCCGGTCGCTCGTCAAGCCGTTCGAGCTCGTCTGCGCGCTGCCCTTGGCCTCGGTGGCCGCCGGCGCAGCCGTGTTCACACCCAGAAACGACCTCAACCCCTCAAGACTGTTGCGAATATCCATGCGCAAAGCTCCTTGCCCTTTTCATCGGCGTCCTTGTTAATCACTCTAGTCATTTAAGGGCTCTTATCTCAGTATTTCCGTGCAAATCTCCGGTTACCTTCCCAGATGGGCACCGGTTACCGGATTGGGAGAAGCTCTGCACAATTTCATGAGCGATTCCCAACCCACCTCCCGCGCTGAGGGCCTGTCCCAGAGCCCCGGACGCGAAGCTGCTCAACGCGCCCCCCGATCCGGCCCCCGAGTCCGAACCGCCATCGTCGCCGCCCAGCCCGCCGTCTTCGGTCATGGGCTTGAGCAGCTCCTCGAGCATCATCCCCTCGAACTGCTGGGCCGCGTGGACGAGCTTGGGCGGGGGTGCGCTTCCGCTACCAGCCTGTTCCGTCGCCCTCCCCGCACTGATCACCCCTGCCTGCATCTTGGCGCCTGCTTCCTATTCCCTAATCCCGACTCCCTGCTCTCAGAGCACTTCCAGGTCCGCTTCGAGCGCACCCGCTGCCTTCATCGCCTGCAGGATCGAGATCACATCGCGCGCTCCTGCCCCGGTTCGTTGCAATTCCTGGACCAAATCTTCCACCGTCGCCCCTTCCTTGAGGTCGATCTCGTTGACCGGCCTGTCCTGGGCCTGCACCGCGGTCTGCCGCACTACCTGCGTAGTCCCGTTCGACAACGGTCCGGGCTGGGAGACCTCGGTCGTCGAGATCACGTTCACGCTCAGGCCCCCGTGTAGGATCGAGACCGGCCGCAGCCGCACCGTGCCCCCGATCACCACCGTACCGGTGCGCTCGTTCACAACCACCCGGGCAGGCGGATAGATCTCGATCTCGACCCCTTCCACCTTGTCGAGCAACGATGGAACATCCTCGCCGTGCTTGACGGCGATCTCGACCCGCCGGCTGTCGACCGCGTGGGCGCGATCAGGGCCCAGTTTGCGGTTAATGGCATCCGCCATCTGCTCGGCGGTGTGAAAGTCGGCGTCGTTCAAAACCACATCGACGGAACGCATCGCGTCCAGATTCAGCGGCACAGAGCGCTCGACCAGCGCCCCGCCCGGAATGCGCGCCGTGGTGGTCGAGTTCATCTGGCGGCTGTTGCCTCCGGCCGCGGCCATATATCCGCCCAGCACCAGCGCGCCCTGGGCCTGGGCGTAGATCTGGCCGTTTGGCCCATAAAGCGGCGTCATCAGCAGGATTCCTCCCTCGAGCGAGCGGGCGTCTCCGGCCGACGAGACCGTGATGTCAATCTTGTCGCCGGCCTGGCTGAAGGGCGGCAAAGTCGCCACCACAAAGACCGCCGCCATGTTCTTGACCTGCATGTTGCTGGCGCTCTGGGAGCCTGTCTGCGGAACCGTTACCCCCATCCGCTCAAGCACAGAAATGAGCGTCTGCGCCGGAAAAACCGTCTGCGAGCTGTCACCGGTGCCGTGCAGCCCTACCACCAGCCCGTATCCCACAAGCTGGTTGTCGCGGATTCCTTCGATCGAGGCGACATCCTTGATTTCGGTCAACTGCCCGGTCTGCTGCGCCGGCGCCCGCGCCACGCCCAGCGCAAGCGCCGCGCCCAGCGCCACCCGCCACCAGAAAAAGGAGCCAGTCTTCCGTATTTCGCCCCAACCGCTCAGATTTTTCGAAGACCCACCCATGCCAGCTCCCGCAAATCGCTCTCGGCTCACAGCTCTTAGGCTTCAGCTCCCAGCTTTCAGCATTCAGCTCCTGTTCCTTATTCCCTAGAGCGGTTCCACAGTACATGTAGCCGCTTTTGGAGTTCTTGAAGTTGGCTTTTTCTTGAGGAAAAAGCCACTCGGCATCGCGACTTCGGGTTACAGCAACTGTGGAACCGCTGTAGTCCCTCTGTCTCCTGTCAGACCCCTGACCACTGACCACTGACCACTGTCAAAACACCAGCAGCCTCTCGAGGAGCCGCACGATCGGGCTCTGGCGATAGGTCGAGTCCGTCACGATGCCCTTGCCCGCCACTTCCAGTTCGAGATCGGTCATGGCTGTCGACAGAACCTGATTCTGCGCGTTCACGTCCTCGGGCCGAACCAGCCCGCGCAGCCGGATCAGCTGCGTCTGCTGGGAAAATGTCAGCTGCTTGGTCGCCTGCACCACCAGCATCCCGTTGGGCAGGACGTCGACAACCTCGGCTCCGAAGGTCGTGGCCAGGCTGGAGTTGGTCGTGCTCTGGCCCTGCGCCGTCAAGCCGGAGGCCGCAGACATTCCCAGCAGATTCTGCAAGTTGTTCGAGGTTTTGAGCGCGCCGAACAGCCCCGTCAGCCCCGAGTTCGCGTTCGATGCCCGGGAGTTCTTCACCTGTCCGTCGGTCGAGGCCGCCAGGCTCTCTGTTACCACGATCGAGATCACGTCGTGCAGTCGCACGCCCTTGACGTCGGTGCCCAGCCGCACCAGTTGGCCGTCCGGGCTCCAGAGCGAGCCAGATGTTGGCACCTCCGCCGCCTGGTGGGCCCGCACCTCGGCGATATAGGCGTTCAGGGCTGTCTCCGGAGGGGTGAGCTTCTGGACCTCTACGGGCTTTTTCTTCCCGGCCATCGCCTGCCGGCCCAGAGCCAGGACCAGCGCGGCGCATAGACCCGCCAAGATAGCCCTCCGTAAGGTTAGTTTCATGGCTGCCCTCCCAGATCGCCGGCGAACGCCGCCCGGCCCGGTCCTAATGCGACCGCACGCACCGCCCGGCCGCCAATCTCGAGCCGCGCGTTGAATTCCGCTCCCACCGCCGCTGGCCCGAGTGCTATAGCCTCCAACCGCGCGTCCACCACCGCCGTCCTCTGCTCGACGACCAGCCGGTCGCCGGCCCGGATCACCGGCGTCAGCTTCGCCAGGGCTACGGGCAGGCCCGGCTCTGCTTTCTTGCTCTCCGCGCCGGCCGCCCCAGCGCCGCGTGGGACCAGGACCAGCCGTCCCGGTCCTCCCGGATACCGGGGATCGCGCTCCAGCAGCCAGCACTGTCCCGTCGCCGGGTCGTCGATTGCGCGCACCACTCCGGTCCAGGCCGCATACGCGTTGCTATCTGCCGCTCCCGAAGACCGGATTACCAAGGGCGTATCACGGGCCGGCGCGGCGTCCTGCCCATGCCCGGGTAGCGCCACCAGTAAAGCCAGTACTCCCGCTGCCCATCCGGTTCCCAATCCCGCTCTCACCGTCATCGCCCACTCTTTAACCGATACTTGCGCTTTAGCGCGTCATATTGTTGACTTCCGAATACATATCATCGGCTGCCTTCACCACCTTCGAGTTCGACTCGTAGGCCCGCTGCGCCAGCACCATCTGCACAAACTCGGTGACAACGTCCACATTCGAGTTCTCTAGGTAACCCTGCTGCAGGGTGCCCAGCCCCTCGGTCCCGCCCGGGTTGCCCAGCACCGGGTCCCCCGAACTGAGCGTGGACTGCAATAGATTGCTGCCCATGCTCTCCAGGCCGCCGGGGTTGGGAAAGGTCGCAAGCTGAATCTGGCCGAGCTGCGAGGGGTTCTGCTGGCCGGGGAGAGTGGCGTTGACGACACCGTACTGCGTGATCGTGACCGCCGTCGCATTAGGAGGTATGGTAATCGTCGGAATCAGCGGATCACCGTCAGTCGTGACAATCGTTCCCTGGTTGTTCAGGTGAAACTGTCCGGCCCGCGTGTAGGCAATGATTCCGTCCGGCCGCTGCACCTGGAAGAACCCCGTGCCCTCGATGGCCACGTCGAGCGGGTTATCGGTCTCGTTCAGCGACCCCTGCGTGTTGATCACCTCGGTGGCCGCAGATTTGGTGCCGAGGCCGATCTGCAGCCCCGCTGAGACCGTCGACTGGCTTTGCGCCGCGCCCGGCGTGATCAGGTTCTGGTAGACCATATCCTGGAATTGCAACCGCAGCTGCCGGAACCCAGTGGTCGACGAGTTGGCCAGGTTGTTGGCGATCGTATCCAGGTTCATCTGCTGCGCGCTCATCCCGCTGGCGGCCGTGTACAGCGCTCGAATCATGACTTCTCCTTCTTGAGTGGTCAGTGGTCAGTGTCGGCGGCCTGCGGCTGGATTTGGTCCGTGCCTTGCACTCCCCATCTCCAACCTGCGCCTAAAACTCTCGATGCCCTCGAGGTGTTCTTTCTGTTCCCTGTTCCCTCGTTTTGCCCTCTGGTCGCTGACCACTGATCACTGTCCGCTGGTTTTTCACACCTTCGGCAGATCCTCGGCGGCAAACTTGTTGAACTCGGTATGAAACACCGTCAGGGCCTTCTGCATCATCTCGGCCTGGCGCTGCATGACGATCAGGTCAAGGGTTCCCTCGACGACGTTCTCGTTTGCGGCCTCGATCGCGCCCTGATGCACCGTCGCTGTCTTCGAGACCACCGGCTTGGCGGCGGCAGGAGCTGCATAGCGATTCGCTCCTTCCGGCGCAAGCTGCGTCCCCTGGGCAAATGTGAAGACCCCAACTGTGGCCACCGCGCCGCCCGCTACCGACACCGTCCCATCGGCGCCGATGGTTACCGCACCCGGAGGAATGGGAATGGGCTTTCCGTCGGCCCCAAGCACCGGCTCGCCGGCTCCGGTCACCAACTGCCCGTTGCGCGCGCGGTGAAAGGTACCGTCACGCGTGTAGCGCGTGCCATTCGGAATCTGGATGGCAAAGAAGCCCTGCCCCTCAATGGCGAGATCGAGGGGGTTGCCGGTCTGCTCGAGTGAACCCTGGGCCATGCTGACCTGATCTCCGCCCACGATTCCGTAATCGTTCACGGTCTCGCCGAGTTGGGAGTCATAGGCATCCGGCCCGAGCAGGACACTGCGAAAGTACTCCCGCTCAGCCCGGTATCCCGGCGTCTGGGCGTTGGCCAGGTTTGAAGCCGCCGTATCCAGTGCGTCGGTTCGCGCCGCGAAGCCGGCCATCGCCGCATAGTATCCGCTGTCCATCGCCTCTCGCTCCTCCCGCGATGGAGGAACGAGCAGATGGATTGCCGGAAGCGGGGAGAAAAAATTAGAGGAAGATCAGAGAACAGCGGGAAGCGGAACAATTCTGGGCCGTTCCGCACGGGGTCCAGTCACCCCCTCGGCCACCAGCCTCATCGTGAGAGCCTCAACCGGAACCTTCCGGGCATCACTCGATCGCGCCTCATTGCACTGACCTTCCATCATCAACCCGGTCGCCGACCCACGTCTCTGCCGGCCATCGCTCGTCCCGCGGCGCCGCGTCCCCGGTTGCCGCCCATGTCGCTAGCCCCAGGTTTGTGTTGGACTCAGATGTTCCCTACTGCAGACCGTCGCAGACGATGGTGACGGCGAAGCTCAGGCCATCAAAGGTGTAGATGTGGCGCAACTGAAACTCCGGCGCCTGCACATGGAGGTTGTAATCACGTCCGGTGATTACGGCCGGAACCGAGAGCCCGCAGTTGGCAGCCAGCTCCGGCACCTTGCCCTTCCAGGAGCCGGCCAGCATGTTGCAGATCTCGCCAATGCCGTCCTTGACTGTATCGTCAAGCTCTGCGAACTCCGTACCCGTCATTTGAGCTGCAATCACCAGCGCGGCCCTCGAGCCGCAGGAGAAGACGCAGGCACCGCTCAGAGCCCCGCCGAAGCCAACTACTGCCGTCACCGACTCAGGCTCATGCGTGCGTGGTCCCGCATCGCGCCTGCAGTCGACGCCCAGCATCATCTGAAAGACCTCTTCCACACTCGCGTCCAGGTTCCGCGGATCGCTTACCATCTCGACAGACTCGCGCAACGACACTGTCATCTTCTGCTCCCCTTCGTTGGTGCCGGCATCCCGCGCTCCCGCGATTGCGGCCCTGCGTACCCCGGTCAGTAACATTGCGTCACTCCTCGCATCTGCGCCCCTGACTCGTGACTGTGCCCAGACTCGCGCCTCTTCGCCCCGATTCCCCGCTGCCGTCAGGCGGCCTCGAGCAGCGGCAACACCCGCTCTTTCACCTGCTCGGCTGTAAACGGCTTGCGGATATAGCCCCGCGCCCCGGCCTGTATCGCCTGTTTCACGTGCTCCTCACTCGACTCCGTGGTGATCATCACGACGGGCACGCCGGGAGCCAGGTTCTGCGCCCGGATCTGGCGCAGAAACTCGAGACCGTCCATGGACGGCATATTGATATCGGAAAGGATCAGGTCCACCTGCCTGGACTTCAGCACATCCAGCCCCTCGGTACCGCTGCCGGCCTCGTGCACCACCAGCGGGCTCAAACCCGCCTGGCGCAACGCCCGCTCCACGATCTTGCGCATTACCGAGGAATCATCGACAATCAGGGTTCTTACTTCGCTCATGCCAAGGGCTCCTCTGCTGCTATGCCTATCGGCGCATCCGACCAATCCTTGAGCGGACGCGACGATCCGACGTAAGCCCGCCTCAGTGCACCCCAATCGAACCAATCAGGTCGCCTACGAATCCAATCTCGGCCAGCGGCCCCGTCTGTGGGCGCAGCCACATGCGCAGCCACAGGCAGTCGTGCACCCGCACCAGCCGCGAAGCCACCGGCCTGGCTCGCTCTACGGCGCGCACAAGGGCCTGCGCCAGAGCCTGCTCGGAGACCGCTTCGATCAGCTCTACAGCTGGGAACCTGGCTGCCAGCATCCGTTCATGTGCCGCCCGGAACTGGCTGCCACACACCATCCCGCTCTCGACACGCAGCCCCGTCATCCGCTCCAGGGCCAGCGCCAGAGCCGGGTCGAGCCGGTCCTCGAAGCCAAGATAGAGGATGCACCCCGCCGCCAGACGCAGCGGCAGAGCGCCAAAGGCGTCCACAAACAGCCGCGGCATCACCACCGTCAGCCCGTCGTGTGCGTGCGCGTCCAGTCCCAGGACCGGACAGCTCCACTGCAACCCCAGAGCCCTGGTCACCGTCTGCTCGCTCACCACCTGCTGTCTGACTAGCCAGTCTCCCAGCCGGCCCCGCCGCCCAGCCTTCTGTGCTTCAAGGGCCTGGCGCAACTGGGCCTGGGTGATCCAACCCTGCTCCAGCATGAGCAGGCCGAGAGGGACGCGATGGCCACGGACCACCGGCACCCCGGCGCGTCCGTCCATCTCACGGCGTACCGCGGCCTCGATCCGCGCCCGCGTGCACTCGGCCGAACAGCACCACCCACCCTCGAAGACAGGTGCCGAGCGTCGCCGCCACAGGTGCAGCCAGCCTGACCGGCAGGCCGGGTTGGCGCAGCTCTCGAAGAGTCCTCGTTGTACAGCCTCCGTACTCCAGTCCGCCTGCGGATGGCTGTCTTCCCCGCGTCTCTCCACGGTGGCCGACGCCACCTCCCATGGGTCGATCCTTGCGGCGGCAGCTGCCGCCCTCTGCTGCCGCATCAGAAGAGGCATCGGATGCTCTCCAGCCGCTTCCGGGGAGCGGCCACCTCGGTGACACGCAGGCCGAAGTTGCCGTTGACCAGCACTACCTCGCCCTGGGCCACGATCTTGTCTCCAACAATCAGGTCCACCGGGTCGGCCACGTGACGGTCAAGCTGCACCACGTCACCTGGCCCCAACTCAAGAATCTCTCCGAGCGGCATCTCCCGCGACCCGAAGCGCAGTGAGACCTCAAGCTCTACATCGAGAAGGATCTCCATGCCCGGCGTGATCGCCGGCGCCGCGGCCGACGGCGGCCCGGCTCTGAACTTGCCCCCTGGCTCAGGCAGGGGCTCGGTCGGTAGCGCAGCAGCCGGGCGTGGGGTCCGCACCTCGTCCCGCACCAGGATGGTCCAGGCTCGATCACCCGACTTCAACTGAAAGGCGGCCGAGACCGCACTCTCCCCTTGAGTCTCCTCGAACCTCTCGACACGGCACTTCTTACCCGTCTTGGCCAACAGTTCCCCTGCGGCCGCATCCGCCACCTCCCTCAGCACCTCGGCCCAGCCGGGCCTCTGGTCCATCCCCTCGCCAAATAACGGCGCCTCCAGGATCGAGCTATCGAGCACTACGGCGAAGCGGCCCTCCACATCGCCCGCGACCGTGGCTGTATAGCCGAACGAGCCCTGGCTCAGAGGCTTAGGCAGCGCCTCGATCAGCTCGGGTTCGCCAGCCAGAGCCTGTGAAAACAGCGCCGCGGCCGCGCCCATCCAGCACTCCAGGTACGTCTTCATCGCCCATCCTTCCCGAGCTTCTGCCTGAAACTGTGTGCCAGGGCCATGTCGATGCGCGCGGCCCGGTGAGATCCATGTCGGATGGCCTGTGCCTGCCCCAGCGTCTGGTTGCCTACCTTCCACACCGGCAGTGCATTTGCTGGCACATCGAGCCGCAGCATCGAGCCAGACGCCAGATTCTCGACAGCACTCGCCGCCAGACGAACAGAGGGAAGCTGCAACGACGCCCCGAAGCGAACCTGCCGGACCAGGGATTCCATCCGCGCCCGCGTCTCGCCCGCGTGGCGCCGGCGCCTGCCCCAGTCGGTCGTCAGCCGCCGCAGGATTGTGTTCGCCACCACGGCGGGAAAAGCCAGGTTCAGCAAACCCGAGCTGTGGGGCATCCGGATCTCGAAGCTCAGACACAGGGTCTTCTCGGTTACCGAGATCAAGCGCGCAATCTGTGTCTGCATCTGGCGGCGCTCGAAGTTGAAGCTCAGCCCCACCGGCTGCCAAGCCACGGTAAGCTCCCGGCAGACGATCTCGACCACGCTGGCCAGGATCGACTCCTCGATGTCGGTCAGCTCGCGCAGAGGTCCGTCCTTGCCGTCCCCGCCCAGCAGGAGGTCGATCACCGGAGGCGCCAAGCCCAAGTCGAGCTGCAGCACCGAGATCGCGCCCAGCGGTTCGAGGCGTACCGACGCCACGTAGCTGATCTCCGGAATGCGCAGCAGGAACTCATTGAACTGAATCTGCTCGGCGGAGACCAGGTTCACCTGGAACCGGGTCCGCAGCCACGCCGCCAGATTATGGGTCAGGTTGCGGGCGAACAGATCGTTTAACATGCTGATGGCCCTGAGCTGGTCGGTTGAGATCTGGCCAGCCGAAGAGAAGTTGTAAGGCACCACCCTGGCCCGCACCTCCGGGTGTGCTGTCTCGGATGTCTGGTTGCGCGCCGCCTCGAAGAGCGCGTCGATCTCGTCCTGCTTGAGTGTCTTTTCGATCAAGCTTCCATTCCTCCCCCATATCGCCCCATTACCGCCGCTCTGCTCTCATGAATCGGCCCTGATGGATCTGCTCTGTCAGATCGGCGCTCCCGATTCGGCCCCTCGGATCGATCCCTTGCCAAGACTGCTCCGGTTCCAGGGCGATTCACGTCCCGTGGCCGCTCTTTGGAGCCATCGGCGAGACCTGTTGCCGGGCGGCGCGCTTGCGCCCGCCGGCCCGGTCGAAAGCCCCCCTCACGGCCAGATCTCGGAGCGAGCTCCTCAAATGCGTCACCGCCGAAGCGTGTACCTGCGAGACCCGCGACTCGACCACCCCCAGCGCCAGCCCAATCTCGCGCATCGTCATCTCCTCGTAGTAATAGAGGGTCATCACCAGCCGCTCCCGCTCGGGCAAACCTTGGATGGCCTCGGCCAGCCGGTCTTCGAGCTCGCCCCTGAGGCACCTGAAGAGAGGATCTTCCTCGGGACGGCCGGGCACGTAAGCCAGCTCCTCTTCGCCTGAGTCCTCATTGCGCTCGATGTGCAGCGTACCGATCTCGAGGCCCTTCAGGTCGCCGAGCAGCTGCTGGTACTCCTCGAGCTCGATGCCCAGCTCGGCCGCGATCTCGGCCTCGCCCGGAGCGTGGCCCATCCGCGCCGTGAGCACGCGGATGGCCTCCTCGATGGCCCGGCCCTTGCGGCGCAGCTCGCGGGGGCTCCAGTCGAGGGTCCGCAGGCTGTCGAGGATGGCTCCGCGGATGCGGAACTGGGCATAGCTGCGGAACTGTACCTTCTTGGCCGGATCGAACTTCTGAAACGCGTCCATCAGCCCCACCACGCCCGCCGATACCAGGTCTTCAATGTCCACATGCTGGGGCAGCCGCTCGTGGATGCGGCGGGCCAGAAAGCGGACGATAGGCAAGTGCTCGAGCAGCACCCGCTCCTCTTCGCTGTTCAACACGGGGACCGCAGTCGCGCCTGGCGGGTATGCGCCGGTCGCCGTCTGTCTCAGACGCACCATCTTCTGGTTCCCTACCGTGGCTACAGCCTCTGTTCCCATCGGAGTTCCCTTCGCCCAACTCGAATCTCTTCGCTGCTGGCGCCTGCCTGAAGCGCGCTTTCTACCGCACCGTGCCCACTGGCCGTAACCGGATTTCGGGCGGAATCTCACTCGCCGCTATCACTGCCAGGCGCGGCAGCACCGACTCCAGCCAGCGCTTCACGTGGTAGCGGGCGCTACCGGGGCAAAGAAGCACGGGCGGTGCCGCAGCGGAGGCCGAGCCGATGAGTTGTCTCACAGAATCGGCCAGCCGCCGGACCACGGGCGCACCATGCCCCCCTCCGGCAGCGAGCAGCCGCTGGGCGGTCTCCGGAGCCAGCGTAGCCAGAATCTCTTCTTCAAGCCCAGGGTCGAGCAGCAGCACCGGCAGTTGGCCGTCCCCATCGAGCAGTGGCCTCACCAGCCGCCGCGCGATCGCCTGGCGGGCCGCCTCGACTAGGGCGACCGGACTCTTGTTGACCGGCGCCATTTCCACCAGCGCCTCGAGAATTGCTCCCAGGTCGCGGATCGAGACCCGCTCCCGCAACAGCTGCTCGAGCACCCGCTGGACCTCGCCCAGCGTCAAGAGCTTCGGCACCAGTTCCTCGACCAGCTTGGGGTGGCTCTCGTTCAGGGAATCGAGCAGCCGCTTGGACTCAGCCCGGCCCATCAGCTCCCAGGCGTGCTGGCGGACGAGTTCGCCCAGGTGGGTCGTGACGACCGTCACTGCATCGACCACCGAGTAGCCTGCGGCGATCGCCTGCTCCTCGAGGTTAGGCGCGATCCAGGTTGCCGGAACCCCGAATGCTGGCTCGTGCGTCTCCTTGCCAGCCAGCGGCCGCCGCCCCGGATCGCCCGAGACAGCCAGCAACTGCGTTCCCTCTGTCTGCCAGCGGCCTATCTCGATTCCGCGCAAGGAGAAGACATACTCGCGAGGCTTCAATCGCAGATTGTCCGAGATGTGCACCGGCGGCACCAGGAACCCCATCTCCGCGGAGAGGTGCCGCCGCAGGGTACGCACCCGGCCCAGCAATTGGCCTCCCTGCTTCTCATCCACCAACGGGATCAGCTGGAAGCCGATCTCGAGCGTCAGGTCCTCGAGCCGCAACAAGGCAGCCAGCTCGGAAGCCCCACCGGCCTGCTCGGCCTTCTTCTTCTCTGCCGGAGCCGCTTCGGTCGCTGTTGCCGCCTGGGCCTGGGCCGAGAGCTTCCGCCCGCCCCAGAACAGGGCCCCGGCAACAACCAAAAAGGCCAGCTTGGGCAGCCCTGGAATCAGGCACATGCCGGCGCAAACCAGGCTTGCGATATAAAGCGTCGCCGGCCGTGCGAAGAGCTGTTGCCGAATCTCGCCGCCCAGCATTCCGGCCGAGTTAGCCCGCGTCAGGGTAATGCCCCCCGCCACCGAGACCAGCAGCGAAGGAATCAGCGTCACCAGGCCGTCTCCGACCGTCAGGACCGTATAAGTCCGCGCTGCCTCGCCCAGCGCCACTCCCTGCTGCAAGGTTCCGATCAGCAAGCCGGCGATGATGTTGATTGCGGTGATCAGGATGGTGGCCAGCGAGTCGCGCTGGTTGAACCGCGCCGCGCCGTCCATGGCCCCGTAAAACTCGGCCTCCCGCGCGATCGCCTGGCGCCGCCGCCGCGCCTCGGCCTCGTCGATCAGCCCGGCGTTCATGTCGGCGTCGATCGCCATCTGCTTGCCGGGCAGCGCGTCCAGGGTGAACCGGGCCGTCACCTCGGCCGTGCGCACCGCACCGTGAGAAACTACTAAGAATTGAATGGCCACCAGGGCCAGGAAGAGCACGAATCCAACGACGTAGTTACCGCCG